>CALHCB010000031.1 GCA_937930695.1 uncultured Acidimicrobiales bacterium
ACAACGGCACGCTCGGACGTCGCGTCCGCATCGCTCACTCCTGGTCGCCGATCAGTTCTCTGCGGAGCACCTCAGCAGAATCCACAAGCAGGTGTGGGACCTCGACGTTTGGCGTGTTGGCTCCCGCGGTGTGCACGGTGAGTGTCACCAGCCCGAGTGCACGTTGTACGGGGCCTCGCTCGCTCGACACGTGCTGAACCCGGCTTCGAGGCAAGATCGACGTGCGCGTCGTGATCACGCCTCGTTCCACCCGAAGCCGGTCCGGTTCGAGCAGATAGCCCCACGCTCGATACGCGCGACCTCTCCACCAGAACGCCAGGGCTCCGAGCAACGCCCCGACCAGGACACCGGGAGCTCCAGGAGGCCACGGCGCGTCAACCTCGCCGACGGTTTGCAGCATCACATCCGCAGCAATCCACAACGTCGCCAGAACGCCGACACCGAACAACGCCGTGAGACGCATCAGCTTGAGCGCCTCCGGAGGGAGCCGGGTGATGGAGTCCGCCGACCCCTGGCCGTCAGGCATTGAGGAGGTGGCAAGCCTCGACCGCGAGGTAGGTGAGAATCATGTCGGCTCCTGCTCGCTTGATCGACGTCAGCACCTCGATCACTGCCGCATCGCCGTCGATCCAACCGTTGGCCGCTGCGGCCTTCAACATCGCATACTCGCCGCTCACGTGATAGGCGGCGAGCGGGAGATTGGTCTCGGCCCTGACCCGAGTGATGATGTCGAGATACAGCGATGCAGGCTTGACCATGACCATGTCGGCGCCCTCCGCAACGTCGAGCCCGACCTCTTCCAACGCCTCGCGGGCGTTGCGGAAGTCCTGCTGATAGCCCTTGCGGTCTCCGCCATCTGCAATCGTCACGTCGACTGCATCGCGAAATGGGCCGTACATCGAGCTGGCGTACTTGGCCGCATAGGCCAAGATTCCGCAGTCCGAATGGCCCGCGCCATCGAGAGCTGCGCGAATCGACGCAACCTGCCCATCCATCATCCCGGACGGAGCCACCATGTCAGCACCCGCGTTTGCTTGTGCGATGGCCGCTCGTTGATACAGCTCGAGGGTTAGGTCGTTTTGCACCTCACCTCGATCGTTCAGCACGCCGCAATGCCCATGCGACGTGTACTCATCGACACAGAGATCACCCATCAGCACGATGTCGTCACCGAACTCGCTTCGCAGTTGGCGCAGCGCCACCTGCACCACACCTTCTGGATTCCACGCTTCAGAGCCTTCATCGTCTTTGTTGAGCGGAATCCCGAATAGAACAAGGGCGTTGATCCCGAGTTCGACGGCCTCAGCGACGGCGCGTCGCAGAGAAGCTTGACTGTGTTGGACAACACCAGGAAGCGAGTCGATCGGAACGGGCTGTTCGATGCCCTCTCGAACGAACATCGGAAGGATGAAGTCGTCTGGCGTGAGAGTTGTTTCGGCGACGAGTCGTCGCATCGCCGGCGTTCGTCGCAAGCGTCGCATCCGTCGGTCAGGGAACGTCATGGCGCCAGCGTAGAGACGACAGCTCCAAGAAGTCCCGCGTCGTCGTGAGGATCAGCGATCGCGGCCACGGTGAGCCCGAGTTCCAACGCCGCGGTCGCTGTGCTCGGTCCGATGCAAACAACGTCGGGAATGGAACTACCTGGACCAAGGACATCGACGAGTCGATCGGCAACCGAGGGAGCAGTGAGCAGCACAAGATCGCTGGCTCGAACATCTTCGACGAGATCGTCGGGAACAAGTGGGGTCACGGTTCGGTACGCGGTGACTCGTTCGATGCGACCACCCCGAGCCTCGATTGCGTCGCGCAGGGTGTCGCCCGCGAGCTCGGCCAATGGAGCAAGAACCGGTCGGTCATCGTCGATCGGGAGCGTGGCACCGAGCGACTCTGCCGTTGCGATGTCGGCAACGAACGTGGCAGGCAACCCGACATCAGAAAGGGCGCGTGCGCTGGCCCGTCCGATCGCAGCTCGACCAGTTCGAACCGGCCACGGACGCCCTTCAAGATGGCTGGCAACTGCCAACACCGAGTTGGCAGAAGTAAACACAACGCTGGAGAAACGGCCGAGACGATCGAGACAGGCAACGAGTTCGGCTCCGTCGTCGAGAGGGGCAGTGACTTCGATCAGGGGGAAACGAACAACCTCAAAGCCACTCGCTTCGAGCATCTCGATCAGAGGTCCGCCCTGCTGCTCGGATCGACAGACGACGACACGCAACGAAGAGGGCGGCCGCGTCGTCATCGCGCTAGTCCTGGAGCGACAGACGAGATCGAAGCTCAACAGCAGCCCGAGTGCCGAGTTGTTGAAAGCTGTTTGCGTCTGGCTCGATCAGGTGCACTCGCTCGACCCGGGACTCGTCAGGGGATGCAAGTACTGCGCGAAGTTCCATTCCGCTTTGGGTCAGCTGCGCGTGGGCGCCGGCGGGAAGATCACAGTCGCCACCGAGTTCGATCAGAAAGCCGCGCTCGGCTTCGACCAACGCTCGAGAATCTGCGTGGTCGATCGCTCCAAGCCGTTCTGCGAGCTCGGCATCATCGGAACGACACTCAACCGCCAACGCTCCTTGTCCAACCTGCGGAATCATGAGGTCGACCGGGAGGACATCGACAACATCAGGTGTGATCTCGAGTCGTTGTAGTGCCGCGGTTGCCATGATGATGGCTGCGTATTCGGACGCCTTGCCGAGCCGAGTCGCGATGTTGCCTCGCAACCCGACGAACGACAGATCAGGTCGGACCTCCCCGAGTTGCACACGCCGGCGGTTTGACCCCGTGGCGACCATCGCATTCGGTTCGAGACTCTCGAGCGTCGACCCAACGAGACAGTCGGTCGCATCGCCACGCTCAGGAAAAGCCCCGACTACGAGGCCCGCCGGTGTGACTGCCTGGAGATCCTTCGCAGAGTGAACCGCGAGATCGGCTTCGCCGGCCAGAACGATGTCTTGAATTTCCTTGCTGAACGCACCCTTGCCGCCAAGCTCAGAGATTGGGAGATCAAGACGCTTGTCAGCAAACGTTGCAGTGTCGATCAACTCGATCGTCAGGGAAGGGTCCTCGGCGACAAGCAACGCGGAAACGTGTTGGGCCTGCCATATGGCGAGCGGGCTACTGCGGGTTGCAATCCGCAGTGTGGAACCGCTCACGTCAGGTCGAACAAGTCGCGGAGCGACTCCGCAAGGCGGTCACCCCGTTTGGTTCCAGCCGAGCCACGAAGTCGAACGGCCGGCTCGTGAAGAATCTTCGCCACAACGGCCTTCGTCAACGCTTCGACTGCGGCTTGAGTCTCCGCATCGAGATCAGCAAACCGGCCGGCCTGGCGATCGATCTCTTCGAGCCGCACAGCGTCGGCCCATCGGAACATCGAACCAAGAAGTGGTGAGACCTCCTGCGCACTTAGCTGCGTTCGCAAGTTGTCGAGATCTTCGTCGACGAGCAACTGGGCAGCCGCCGCAGCCTTCTGTCGCTCTTCGAGGCCGCGATTTGCAAAGGCTTGAAGGTCGCTCAAGACCAGCAAACCAACATGATCAAGCTCGGCGACGGAGGGCTCGATATCGCGAGGTACCGCGAGGTCGAGCATCAGCATCGGACGATCTCGACCGGCCGATGCGGTGCGGGCCATATCTGCGCTGAGGACCTGCCCAGTGGCGCCGGTTGCGCAGATCACCACGTCTGCATCGCTCAGCGCCGTTTCGAAACTCTCGAAGGGAACGGTGGTTGCACCGAGCGACGTCGCGACATCGTCTGCTCGCTCAGCGGTGCGATTCGAGACGACGATTTCGACGTTTGCGCTCCGGTGCAGTGCGTTCGCCACGCCTGCTCCAACCTCGCCAGCACCGACGAGCAACACGTTCTTTCCGTCGAGCTCGCCGAGGTGTTCGCGGACGAGACTGACCGCAGAGTGAGAGATCGAGGCGGTTCGTCGACCAATGGCCGTTTCGGTGCGAACTCGTTTGCCACAGCGGATGGCGGCTTCGAACAGTGGATCCAACAAGCGGCTGCAGGAGCCCTCGATGCGCGAAGTCTCCCATGCTGTCTTCAGTTGGCCGAGGATCTCGTGTTCCCCAAGGACCGCTGAGTCGAGTCCGGCGGCCACAGCAAACAGGTGACGAGTTGCCTGCTCGTTGTCATAGATGAAGAGGTGCTGGACAAAGTCGTCCACATCAACACTGGTGATCGTCGACAGACCATCCCGAAGTTCGGCGTATCCATCGTGGAATCGTTCGACGTGAGCGAAGACCTCAACCCGATTGCACGTCGAGAGCACGACGGCTTCGTTGACGTGATCGCCAGCAACGAACCCAGCGAGCGCCTTGGGGAGAATGTCGCCGGACAGGCTCACTCGCTCGAGAACATCGAGCGGGGCTGACCGATGATTGATGCCAAAGGCGATGAGGGTCATGAGGCTTCCAGGGAAGGGGCTGGATCAATGGGCAACGAGCCAGAACGATCCGCCGATGTATTCAACCGGGAAACCGCCACAATCCATCCCCAGTGTGACTCAAGAAGAGGTTCGGATTCGAGTCGGGAGACCGTGCCGTTGGTCACGCTGTCGCTCATGGCGTGCCGAGCGGGAGGCCGGTGCCGCGAGCGGCCGCCGTACTGCGCTGTTGATAGAAGCTCAGAATCTGCAGTTCGGTGGCCAGATCGACGCCGCGCACCTGCACGTGATCCGGCACGACAACCGGAACCGGCGTGAAGTTGAGCAGCGAGGCCAAGCCCGCATCGATCAGGTGTTGTGCTGCCTCCTGAGCGGCCGCAGCAGGCGTCGCGATAACGCCGACCGAGATCGCCTCTCGGGCGACGACGGCCGAGATGTCGTCGAAGTGCTCGACCACAACTCCGGCGACTGCAGAACCAACGATCGAACTGTCGATATCGACGAGGGCTTGCACCGGGAATCCCTGGGTAGCGAGGCCTTCGTAGTTGGCCAATGCTCGTCCAAGATTGCCGACACCCACGATGATGACTGGCCACTCTTGGTTCAGTCCCAGAACCACGCTGATCTCGTGGACCAAATACTTGACGTCGTATCCGACCCCTCGCGTGCCCGTGATACCAATACCGGCCAGATCCCTTCGGAGCGTCGCAGGATTGACCGCCGATAGATCAGCCAACGATTCAGACGACACGCTTGCCGCACCTTCCCCGGCAAGGCTCACGAGCCCTTGGAGGTAAACGGGAAGCCGAGAAACCGTTGCGTCGGACACGCGGCGAGCTGGTTCACCTGCTGATGCATCTGATTGGCGGGCCAGCGGCGATGGCGCGACCGAAGGCGTCGATTCTGAACTACCTTCGTTCGTCGCCTCACCTGCTCTGGTCACCGGCCGCAGGGTAGGGAGCACGGCGCACTTTCACAAGTGCACGATCTCTTCGTGGGAACTAATTCTGGCCGAGATCTCGGCGCCGGATCTTGCCAACCGCCGTCGTCGGGATGGCCTCAACCACCTCAACTCTGGCTGGCACCTTGTAGCGAGCGAGACGGGCACGACATGCATTGCGGAGATCCTCGCTTCGGAGGGTCGAACCGGACTCGAGCACGACATACGCCACGACGGTTTCGTCGTGACCCGCGTTGGTTTCACCCACAACCGCGGCCAATGCCACCTCTGGGTGACTCTGCAACGCTTCCTCAACTTCGCCAGGGTGCACGTTGAACCCCGAGACAATGATGAGGTCCTTCAGGCGATCGACGATGGCGATGTAGCCCTCATCGTCAACGACGGCCAGGTCTCCGGTCCGGAGCCAACCAGACTCGCTCCGAGCGGATGCCGTCGCCGCGTCATCTCCCCAGTACCCCGGCGAAACGATGGCTCCTCTGACCCAGATCTCTCCGGTGTCTCCGATGAGGACGTCGTCTTCGTCATCGTTCACGATCCGAACCTCGACCCCTGGCAACACCAGGCCAACCGATCCTCGGGGGGCTTCAGTCGCCATAGCGCTGCTCACGATTCCGCTGGTTTCGGTAAGCCCGTATCCCTCGTGAATCTCGATTCCGAATCGGTCGCGAATCTGATTCCCCACCATCGGGTTGAGCTTGGACGCACCCGAAAGTGCCACGTTCACAGAGGCAAAGTCCTCGGGACCGGCCTCTTCTGTCGCCAGCAAAGATGCCCACAGCGCTGGCGGTCCCGCCATCATCGTGACCTGATTGTCGCGGACCAGCGCAACGGTGCGATCCGCCCCCGAGAAGTCCTCGAGCACCAAGGTGGCGCCGAGACTCAGACACATGTTCAGCACGACGTTCAGTCCGAAGACATGAAAGAGAGGGATCACGCCAAGAACCCACTGATGGTTCTCTTCGAGACCCAACGGAAGCGACCTCACCGAAGCCATGGACGCAGCAAAGTTCTCATGCGTCAGAATTGCGGGCTTCGGCGGTCCAGCGGTTCCCGACGTAAACAGCAGAGCCGCAGGATGATCGCCTTCTACGTGAACCAACGGGACCGGCACGCCGGTGTCCAACAGCGGCATGTTCGGACCCTCCGCAACGAACACTCGCTCACCGAAATTTGGACAATCGGCATGTCCACTGACTGAGGCCCACGCGTCAGCGCCGCCAACTCCAACGACCACCGCTGCAGGACGAACTGCCGACATTTCGCTGAGGAGTTCTGGGCTCGGCGATTGAGGATTTAGCGGGACGATCACCAACCCAGCGGTCAGACACGCAAGGTAAGCAAGGACGAAGGTCTCAGAATTGCCCTCCAAGACGATCACCCGGTCACCCGGAGCGAGGCCAGCGGCGACGAGCCCGCCGCGCCAACGATCGGCTCGGGCCACAAGGTCGCCATAGGACGTCGGCGTTCCAGCAACGATGAGGGCTGGACGGTCAAGGGCCGGAGCGGGAAAGGACTCTGCGAGGTTCACTCCGGCCGATTTGAGCACAATCTGCGCCATGACACCCAGCACGCGGACCATGCCAACGGATTGGTGATCGTCGCGACAGGTTTCTTGCGTCGGAGGCTACGTCGGTTCGAATGAGCTCGAATTGAGTGAATCTCTCAAGCTGACATGAAATTCCGACGAAGTTATTCCTTGTGCTTCTTCCCCGATCACGCCCGCATGGGAACAGTTCGAGTCTTGCCAAGCCACTCAACTGGGTAGCTTCTGCCGCGCTAGTTGTCGCCCTCATGACCCTGACGACGGGTTTCGACATTGCGGTGCTTCCCAGCACCCAGGCGGCTGCGGACTCGATCGGCGACGAGTCACGCTTCGTGAACAAGATCAATGAGGTGAGAGCGAGCGAAGGCCTCGCACCACTTTCACTCGACGCAGAACTCACCGCGCAGGCACGGATCTGGGCTGAGCAGCTCCGGGCTGACGACAACTTGTCACATGCGAACGACTTGTCGATCGGGGTGACGGCGAACTGGACCAAACTCGGCGAGAACGTCGGGGTCGGACCTGTTGACCAACTTGATGCGCTCTTTGAGGCGTTCGTTGCCAGTCCGGATCACTACGCGAACCTCATGGATCCCGACTTCCGCTTTGTCGGTGTCGGCGTGGTCTACGACGACGAAGGCCGGATGTGGACTGCCCACCGGTTCATGGCGATCGCTCCCCCGGCGCAGGTCGCTGCCGGATCAACCACCCAACCGGCACCAACGGCGGATCCACAATCTGACGCCCCGGAAGATCCTGCCCCTGAGGTACTCGCAAGCACGGATGAGACAGTAGCTCCCGCCCCTGGGGCAGCTGACGAAACTGACGGTGCCGGAGCTGCATCGACACCAACGACCGCGGCGAACGCAACGTTGCTTGCCGGACTCATGGAGCAGTTGGGCCAACAGGGGTTCTAGCTGATTGCGGCGACTCGCCGCTCCGAGCGCGATCAACGCGCTCGCTTCAGCGAGCGAGAACGAACAGCTGAAGCACGCCGGCCCCCAGAATGACCAGCAAAAGAATCGCCATAGTGATGACCGTTGACGGACGCATGTCAGTGCTCCTCTGGTTGTGGCGGAATCGTGGTTGGTCGGGCCGTGATGGTGACGGGGGACGCAACACGACCTGGCCCCTCGGCAGCTCGCAGCCGCACTGCATCACCTTCGGACAGTTCGAGATCGAAGGCCGCCGAGCCGCGATCGACCGAGAGCATCGTGAGCCCGTGACCGTCAACCATCAGTCCGATACTTCCGGTTGGGATGGCGCCGAAATGGTCAACTCGTTGCGCAGTTCGTTTCGACCGGCCACCTGTGATCTCCACGAAGTCTGACCATGCATCAAACTCGGTTGGATCGACATTGAGCTGCACGTTGCCGTAGCGATCGATCCACAGCACTTCTGCTGCGATCGAGCCATCGTCGTCTGTTTGACTGACCGGAAGGACTCCCGGCAAAAGGAGTGCCGGGTCGATTACGGTTCCGAGCTCGCTCATGGGGACGCCCAAACACAGGTGGGCGGCGACCGGAGCGAAGACATCACGTCCAGGATTCGTGGCTGCAGGACTCGTCAGTTGATAGTCAGGGTTCTCCAGCACGACCGCTCCCGTCGCGCCGCCAACAAGCGAGACAGCTGGTGCAAACAGGCCATTGTCGGGGCCGACAAGGTAGGCCCCGCCATGCGCCACTTCGATCGCAACGGCCTTTCGCTCGCTGCCAGCGCCGGGGTCGACAACGCCCAACACAACCCCTGGGGCTAGATACTGAACCGACCGAGCGAGCGCGAGTCCAGCTGCCCGAACATCGTGGGTCTCGATGTCGTGGCTCACATCGACAACAGCGACCTGCGGTGCCAGGGACCGGATGATCGAATGGATCACTCCGACGGACTCATCGACCCGACCAAGATCACTCAGGAACGAAATCGTGCCAAACGCCAAGGTTGTCATGCCCGGCCCAGCTCGTTGGAACGGTCAGCCGCAGCGACCACCGCATCAATGATGGCGCCCCGGACACTCTGTTGTTCGAGCACTCGAAGGCCAGCCGCCGTTGTGCCGTTGGGCGTTGTCACATCGCCGCGCAACTCACTGGCTGGCTTTTCCGAACTCATGAGCATCGCTGCCGCGCCCGCCATCGTCTGGTGCGCGAGCAACTTGGCGGTGGCCCGAGGCAGACCGGCGGCCACGCCGCCATCGACCATCGCCTCGGCGATCAAGAAGTAGTACGCCGGGCCAGAACCCGACAGTCCCGTCACGGCATCGAGCTGAGCTTCGGTGACGATGGCGACCGATCCAACAGACTCCAGAAGCGACTGCGCCCACGCAAGATCATCCGCCACCGCATTCGATCCCGCAGCAAGACCAGAAGCGCCCTGGCCGACAAGAGCGGGTGTATTTGGCATCACCCGCAGGACAGCAGTTCCTTCGGGCAACACCGCCTCGATCGCCGAGGTTGTGATTCCTGCTGCGATCGACATGACACGCCGCGGACTCTTCAGCGTGCGGGCTACGTCGAGAACCAGATGAGGTTTGACCGCCAGCACCGTGTCGACATTGGCCAATGGTGCCGAAGCCATCTGACACTCCGGCAACAAGGAGTCCAGCTCCGTGATACGTGCCTCGCTGACTTCAACGATCGTGATGTCGCTGGCCGAGATGCGTGACGAATCGATCATCCCTTGGGCCAGGGCAACGCCCATCTGGCCGCCGCCGATCATCTGCATCCGAGTTTCACCGGTGGTCATGGTGAATCACGCTACCCGCATCGGCTGATCGAGAGCATCCGACGCTTCTGTGGGTCAGACGGGTGAGGCCGACCGAAAGGTCTTCCCCGACCCCAGTCAATCGACGCCCCCCGTCTGACGATAAAGGTAGTTTAACGTATATTACAGTAGTTTCAACCTGTCGGTTTCGCCTGCCCGAATCTGGTGGCGAAACCGATCCGCAACGCGGGGCGGAAGAACTGTTCGACCCACACGTACATCGAGCCGAGGATCCGATCGAGCTCGTCGGGGTCACACGCTTGCGCATCGTCGAGACGGCCCTGGAGAAAGATCGCTCCTTCTTCACCAATCGCGAAGCTCGCCCCATACAGCCCCAGGTTGCGCTTGAGGAGGTGTGCGTAGAACTCCGCCTCATTCTCATCTGGAGCGGGCATCACGTACGTCTCGTAGGTCAGCGTCCTCTGGCGCAGTTCGAAACGAATCGTGAAGACATCTTTTTCGTCTCCGAGAAGACGGACGAACCAACGCCGACCCTCCCCTGGCACTCGATCGACAGCGTCAACAATCGGGTTCTCGTTCAGTTGCTCTCGAAACCACGAATCGATCGAGGCGTCGAGCACTTCCAGTTCTTGTTCACTTCTCGGCCCAGGCATCCGGGTCAGATGTCGCTGCCGACGCGGGCTCGCGGCGCCTCGCACGGAACCGGAGGTCGCTGGGCCAGCGTGCCATAGAGATGACGGAGCCGGGCCGAAGCGGTGGACCATGCGTAGGTACGTGCCCGGCCTGCAGCCGAGACCGACAAACGGCGAGCCAAGACGGGGTCGGCCAAAATGGCATCCGCCCAGGCTGCATAGTCGTCGGGGTCACGACTCTCGACGAGATATCCGGTTCGGCCATGTTCGACCAACGTCAACAATCCGCCAACAGCGGATGCAACGACGGGAACACCGCACGCCGCGGCTTCCAACGCAACCAGACCGAAGGATTCGGATCGAGAGGGCACCAAACAGACGTCGGCGGCCCGGTAGTAGGTCGACAACAGGTGGTGCGGCTGAGGCGGAATGAATCGCACTCGATCGGTCAGTCCCTCATCGGAAATCAGCTGACGCACGCGGTCAACCTCGCCGGAACCACCCTCGCCACTCGCACCGCCAACAATCCACAGACGGGCGTCATCACGCTCGAGGCGAGCCAAGGCTCCGACGGCAACGTCGACACCCTTGAGCGGCTGAATTCTCCCCACGAAGAGAAGCAAAGGACGGTCATCGGTGCCCAGCGCCCACCGAGCGCCGGCCTGATTGCCGGGAGAGAAGTAAGCGTGATCCACACCTGGTGGCACGATCTCGATCCGTTCGGGATCAGCGTCGTAATAGTGCTCGAGCTGTTCGGCCTCGGCTGAACAGTTGGCGAGTACCGCATCCGCGCAGGCCATGACTTCGGCCTCGGCACGAGCTCGTCGCTCTGGCTCTGGATCGCCACTGATCGCTTTGACGCGCGCCAGGGTGTGGAAGGTCGTAACAAGCGGCACGCCCAGACGCCGCTTGAGCATTTGACCGGCAACGCCCGACAACCAGTAATTGGCGTGGAGCACATCGGGCTGGAAGGTCTCGAGATCGCGAGCTACTTCTTCGGCGAAGTCGGACACCAACGGCTCGAGATCTTCTTTCGTCGCATCGAATGGCCCGGCCGTGACGTGGACGACCTCGAATCCTGGCTCGACGAGCACCCGTTCAGGAAGATCATCGCGCCATCGACGGACGTAAACCCGGCATTCGACCCCAGCCTGAGCCAGTGACGTGACGAGTTCACGAACATAGACATTCATTCCTCCACCATCGCCCGTACCGGGTTGAGCCAGCGGAGATGTGTGGAGCGACAAAACAGCGACGCGACGCACGAACGAGTCCAACCTCATCGTTCGCCGATCTGTTCCCGATTCGATTCGTCGACGGCGAGGAAGCTTCGATACACGCCGAGAAGCGCTCCCTTTTGCTCGCCCGACAATTCGGTTGCCCGCCGAATCGCAGCTTCCACATCAGAGGGTTCGGGGCTGCGTTCTGCGTCGAGAATGCCCGCCTGGACATACAACGTCTCCGACGAGATCTCGAGCGCCTTGGCGATCTGCTGGAGAATCTCTGCTGATGGCCGGCGAAGTCCGCGCTCAATCTGACTCAAGTACGGATTCGATACGCCCGCCATCTCGGCGAGTCGCCGAACGGAGAGCTCGGCCAAACGCCGCTGCTCTTTGATGAAGGCGCCGAGATGTTTCGCCTGGTCTTTCTCCATCAGCGCATCACTCGAGAATGGAGTCCACGCTGGCTTCTCCATCGCGATAGCGGCGGCCGATCTCTCCTTGAATCGCATCAATGCGTTCGTGAAGTTGTCGGCGGATCGAGGAGAGCTCGAGTTCGAAGGCTCGAATACGCTCGAAGAGCTCACGGAGATCGCCGTCGGTGAGGGACTCGATATTCGACAACAGCGTCGGCGATGCCAGCGTGTCGAGTGTCTTGACCAATTCACCCGCTACCTCTCCGGGTTCGTTCACCGCAACGGCGCGACCTCCCGGGACCGACGTTCCCGAAGACGCTGGGTCACTGAGAATGTCGGGCATATCGAAGAGCAAGGCAGACATGTCTCCGTCGCCCTGCGCGGTCCCGGAACGTCGGCCGGTTTCATGGCCCACAATGTCGAGCCTGCCCTGCGCTACGCGGCGGACAAGCGAGATATCACCTTCGACCTGGCTGCATTCGATTCGGATACGACGAAGCTGATCGATCGGTCGAGTAGTGAGACCCTTGAGGATCTCGGAATCAAGCAGGCGTTCGAGCTGTGGGATCACGTCGCCAAAGGGTACCGCCAGCCACCTGAACTCACCAGATCGGGCCCCCTGGAGCGGGATTTCGTCGTGGGGCAGTAACGACCGAACGGAGCGTCCCTCAGACGAGCAAAAGCCACAGCGGAGCGGCGAGTAGATAACTGTCGAGACGGCGAAGTGCCGGGGCCCATGCATCACCTCGAGGCAGCACGGCAGAACCCGCAATCTGGCCGACCGGACAGCAGATAGCCGTGAGCACGACGAAAAGCGGCAGCGTGGTCGCATCGAATGGTTCGGGAAGCACGAGGTAGAAGGCGAAGCCGGCAATCCCAAGCGTCACGATTCCGGCGATGGGCCCTTCCACTGCGTTCGCAGAACCCGTGCCGACCAAGAAATCCCCCGCCTCATACGCACTGACCAGCACGACAAGCGCGATCGCGGCCTCGGGGAACCAACCAGCCAGCGCCCCGAGCGAACCAGCGGCCAGCCCGACCGGCAACGAAGATCGAATCGTGACCTCAGACATTCTGAGCACAGCCAGCCGTCGAGCCTCTGCGGTCTTCGCCTTGTGGCGAACACCAAGCCCGCAATAGGCAAGCGCACCGACAGCAGAGAGGGCAAGGGTCAGACCCAGCCCGAAGGTGCCGAAGAAGGCGCCCGTGGCCGTCACTCCTGCCAGAAGCGCACTCACGCGACGATCAGCGGTCGTGTGCTGGGCCCAGGCGTGACCGGCCTGTAGGCCAGCAACGATGGCAACGCCACCCACAAGCACAACAACGGCGAACGGCGACACCCGATTCGCGACCAAAAGCGCAGCGAACCAGAGGACCCCGAGCGTGACCTTGGGCCCATCCGTTCGGTACGGAACACTAAAGCGTTGTTGGCGCCATCGAGCTTCTCGAGCCCTGGTTCGCCGAGTGAGTTCTGCGGAACGCTTTGCCTTCAACCCAGAAACAACGCCGGGTCGACCTGATTCTGAGCGGGTCCCAGTTTTGCTTGACGTCATCCGCCGGAAACCGGGGGAAGCACCGCCACTTCGTCTCGATCCGTGACCGGCTCAGATCCCTGAGCGGGTGAACCGTTGAGCCAGACCTTGGATCCCGCCAGGATCACGCTGAATGACTCTCCGAAGTCACGCTTGGCCTGTTCCAATACTTCGTCGACGGTGCCGCCAGGAATCGTCGACGTACTCGCCCCCGCAACTTCTCGAGCCTGCGCGAACAATCGAAGAACAGCCACGATGAGGAGTCTAGGTCAGGGCCTACCGTCCCGAACTTCGAGACGAGGAGAAGGGTCCAGTTGCATCGCGAGTGTCATCGGCGGCCACTAGGTTCCAATCGGTGAGCGTTCCCACCACCACCTTGCTGCTCGTCCGCCATGGCCAGTCGACCTGGAATGCTGATGGCCGTTGGCAAGGGCAGGCCGATCCGCCACTCTCCGAACTTGGCATCCATCAAGCCCAGACAGCCGCTACTCGACTCGGAACCGTCGATGCCATCGTCACCTCACCCCAGGAACGGGCCGCCATGACCGCGGCAATCATTTCCGAAGCACTTGGTGTCGGCCCGATCTTCACCATCGACGATCTACGCGAACGAAGTGCGGGGCCCTGGTCTGGCCTGACCAAGGCCGACATCGAAGTCGAGTGGCCCGGCTGGCTCGATGCAGGCAAACGTCCGGACGGGTTCGAGCCAGATGATGTTCTCGGTCCTCGTGTCGACGCCGCGCTGCGCATGTGCGTGGCCGAACAACCCGGCGCCACGATTCTTGTCTTGTGCCATGGCGGAGTGATCCACAACTTCGAAACCGCTCACGGTTTGCAAGACGGACGCATCCCGAACCTCTCCGGTCGGATCGTGACCACGAGCGGGCTCGACGGCCCATGGCAACTCGGCGAACAGCTCCAGCTCCTCGACGAGGGCATGGCCACCGGCGGAGAACGCCACCGAATTTGACGCCACCGGCGTCGCGCCTTCGACCCGGAACCCCAACAGCGACCCGGAACCCCAACAGCGACATGGAACCCCAACAGCTCAGCTTCGTCCCAACTCAGCAAGATCACGATTCCGCGGACGACGTCAACGTCGCTATTGCGCCGCTTCCGCCATTGTCGATCAACGTCACCCGCAGTCCAAAGCGTCGAAAATCAGCCCAGGCTTCGATGCGCGATGGCGTTCTGGAAATCCGAATTCCTGGGCGTTCGACTCAGACTGAAGAGCGAGAGTTCGTCGAATACTTCCGGGATCGCTTCGAACGAGAGCGCTCTGCGACCGTCACCGATCTCACCGACCGAGCCGAACAACTTGCCCGCTCCTACGAGCTTGCAACGCCTGATGAAATCAAATGGGTGGGCAACCAGAAGAGCCGCTGGGGATCCTGCACACCCGCCGACAAAACCATCCGGCTGAGCAATCGGATGGCGCGCTTTCCGACGTGGGTTATCGACTACGTCATCGTCCACGAACTCGCGCACCTCACTGAGCCGAACCACGACGCTGCGTTCTGGTCGCTCGTGAACCGCTATCCACTCACTGAGCGGGCCCGCGGCTATCTCATGGCAAAGTCAGAGGGATGAGCCAGACGCCAACGTTGCTGGCCCGTCGAGCTCAGCGAGCGTCGCATCGACTTGGTTGAGTTCCATTTCCAACCCATCGAGGTCTGCCATTGTCGGCAGAGGAACGGGCAACTCAACAGGCGCTGGACTGCTCTCATTCATCACACCGAAAGGATAGCGGGGCGGCCAGCTGCAGGGCTCTAGCCGTCGGTTTCGCTTACCGCGGGCCGGCCCACCGTGAGCGGTTGTCGAGCAAACACGGCTTCATTCGGATCTGTCTCGGCACCGACGATGGACTCGCTCAACTCCCCTTCGGTGCTCAAGACAACAACCTGCGTCTGCTCGGTGTCACTCCGAATGAACGCAAGGCGAGTTCCGTCAAACGACAGTCGTCGGATGTCCTGGCCGGGCCCACCGACCGATGCGGTGAACACGACGGCACTGCTGCCCAGTTCACGCACGACCAGATCAGTTGTGGCCACCACTCCGTCACTTCGATACGTCAGCACCGTGTAGGCAACCTGGGTCGCGTCGGGGTTCAGGTCAACCGCCCCGTACGTCGGTCGTCGGTCCACCGCGCACGGAGGCGCTGATGGGCCGCCCACATCGACGACCTCACCGCTCGAGTTCCAGAACACAAGGTCGCCGCAAGCGGTGTCCGAGACAACCACGGCGTGCAACCCCTCGCTGGCGGATAGGTCGACAAGAACCTGCCCCTCCCCGAGCACTGCGAATGGCGCCCGTTCTCCATCGACCAATTTGATCCGGTCGACCGAGTTTCCATCGACCACGACCAAGGCGTGTGCTTCGAGCGTGGAATCGATGAATCCCACGTCGAGGAGCTGCGCTCCCTCGGCGAGAACTGTGCCCAGGTCATCCGAGGGTCGGAACCAGGTCACCGTCTGGATCGACGCCCCGTCTTCGCCTTCCACTTGGTCCTGCACGACAACACCGCCGAAGAAGTCGTCCACGACTCGATCAGGAACGACTGTTCCGCTGCCAAAACTGAGGGGGATTGCACTGGCTTGATCGAGCGGTCCGTCGAAGACCGACGCTCGATCCACACCGACGATCACCAGCGATGGCAGATAGCCGTCGGGGCGAGGAGGTGAGAACACCGGCAGTGGCGCGGCTTCGATTTCCGCGTTGGCTTCATCAGCCGCGGCATCGCTCTCGGATGGATCGAGTGCGTCACCTGACTGCGTCGCGTCGGTTCGGGGAGCGGGTGAACCAACACCGAGATCAGGTTCACCGATCTCTGCACACGCCGCACCGACCAGCAAGAGGGCACCAACGAACGCGGTCATCGTCAGCGCGCTCCCTTTGGTGCGAACAGCGACTCGACGAGCTACAGATGGGGCGTTGGAGAACAGAGGCATTCACTCCCATGGTGTCACCCTCAGACACCGTGGCGGGGGCACTCAGCGAGACGGCCCAGAATGCCCCCGAGGTGTGCAGCGGCGCTACCCGTTGCAACAACCAGGAACCCCAGCGACAGCATCGCGGTTCCGGGCCACTAGCCTCGTCTGCGCCCCTGTGGCGCAGCCTGGTTAGCGCAGTGGACTTTTAATCCATTGGTCGTGGGTTCGAATCCCACCGGGGGCACGTGGAATCATTGTCGGAACCGTCTGGCCGATAGCGAGACCAACAGTCACAACGCAGCGCGGGAGATCAACGTGCCAAAACAATCCATCGATCTCGATACACCGTTTCGCAAGGGCGAGAACGTCCTGACGACGCGGGACCTTCGCGGTGCCCCCGAGGGAACTGTCGGTCGTATCAAGTTGATGAACGGGTTGAGCGACTACAACGGCGGCGAGCCTTGGTTTCGCTACTGGGTCCGGTTCGAGGACGGAACGTTGCTTGGCCAAGTCAGTCACGAGGATCTCGTTCGGCCATCGCAGGTCGGCGAGTGGCATGAACGTGTCGAGGCACAGGCTCGGGCGGCAGAGGACGCAGCAAATGCCGCATCGTCCCCAGCCGAGGCGTCAGCTGATGGTGCCCCAGCGTCCGGCGAGTCTGGAGTCGCTGCCCTCATACCCTCAGCACTTCTCGAGCGCAGCCGAGCGGCCAAGGCACGTCTCCTGGGATGATTCGGCCCCGAAAGGCTCCATGGGCGGTCGCGATCTGCGCGCTTGCCGTAACGAGCTGTGGAGAGGTCGAAGATTACGTTGGACCGCCTGCTGTGGATGAGCAGGTCCAAGAATCCGAATCGGACGAGACAACATCTGGTGTCGGTTCCTCAACAGATAGTGGTGACGGGTCTGGCGACCCCACAACGACTTCTCTCGATGACAACGACCAAGATGGCGCACCGACAACGGCGCAAGACGGCTCCGAAGACTCGACGACAACTGATAGCGAGTCTGAGTCTGAGGAGCGGACTCCAACTCTCGAGTATGACTTGGTCGCCACGTACCCTCACGACGCTGGTGCCTTCACTCAGGGTCTGGCCTACGCCGATGGTGTCATCATCGAGGGAACCGGAATGTACGGCGAGTCGACGCGTCGCCGAGTTGGTCTGACCAATGGCGAAGTGTCGTCGGCAGTTCGGATCGATGACGATCTGTTTGGCGCAGGGTTGGCCCTGATCGGGGACGGAACGCTGATTCAACTCACCTGGCGAGAGGGTGTCGCTATCTTGGCCGACACGGTCACGCTGCAGGAGTTCGACCGCTTCAACTACAGCGGCGAGGGCTGGGGATTGTGCAGCGATGGTGAGCGGCTCATCATGAGCGACGGCACATCCGAACTGACGCTGCGAGATCCGATGAGCTTCGCCGAGGCTGGCGTCCTCGAGGTCACCCGCGACGGCGAGCCACTCGACAGTCTCAACGAGTTGGAATGCGTGGGATCTGACATCTGGGCCAATGTGTGGCTCACGAACGAGATCGTCCGGATCGACGGACAGACCGGTGAGGTCACCGGAGCGGTTGATCTCACAGCATTGGTTCCTGCCGGTCCGCTCGGAAGCGAAGACGTGCTCAACGGAATCGCATTCAACGACGAAACCGGCACGTTCTATGTCACGGGAAAGAGCTGGGACGTGTTGTACGAGCTCGCGATCTCTGCTCCGTGAAGCCGGTCGAACACCCACGTTTCGGTATCGACGAAAAGCTCCGAACACTGTTCCGTTGGATGGGACCAGCGAGCCTCGCCATGCTCTTTGGCGCGACGAGCTGCTCGACGACAACGGAGAGCTCGCCACCGGTCCCCATGCCGGCAACAACCTCGGAGCTGACCTCGCCGTCGCCCACAAACGAACCAGAAGCAACGGTGGAAACGACCGAAACAACCGTCGGCGCCCCGGAGATCGCCGGGACCATTCCACTCGTCGGTAGCTATACGGCCCAGATCATGGCGAGGTATCCACATGACCCGACTGCCTTTACCCAAGGTCTCGAATTCCACGACGGCCAACTCCTCGAGTCGACGGGCCAATATGGCGACAGCGATCGTCGGTGGGTTGACCCGACAACCGGCGAGATCCTCGACGTTGTTCTCCTCAGTAACGAATTCTTCGGTGAAGGAATCACTCTCGTCGATGACACAGTTTTTCAATTGACCTGGAAGGCACAACGAGTGATCCGCGCCGACCGAACAAGCCTCGGTGAACTCACGACGAACACCTACGACGGTGAAGGTTGGGGCTTGTGCCTCCTTCACCCCGGGCTCCCGGATCCGACAATTCTCGACCCGGTCGAGGGTGGACCGATCTTGGTCATGTCCAACGGCTCGTCTGAGCTGACCTTTCGAGACCCGGAAACGTTCGAACAGCTCGGCACCGTGCAAGTTGTCGACGGGTCAGGAGCCGAGGTCGCTGCGCTGAACGAACTGGAGTGTGTCGGCGGACAGGTCCTTGCCAACATCTATGGACTCGACGTCATCGTTGCCATCGATGCCCAAACCGGCTCGGTCGATGCAGTGATCGATGCCGCCGCGCTCCGACCAGCGACCGCCCCCGTCGGTGACTTCGACTACGTGCTCAACGGAATCGCGTTCAATCGCGAACGCGGCACATACTTCCTCACCGGCAAATGGTGGGACACCCTCTATGAGGTTGAGTTTGTCGCTTCCTGAGGCGGCGCGGCGTCACCGAAGACGGTGGGAAGGTGCTCGACCATCCGCTGGTGGATCTCTTCTCCGGCAGGCGACAGCAGGTGATCAGCCCCGGGAATCAGCCATAGATCGCCGACACCAGCGATCATCCTGACCATCTCGCTGGACTGATGAGGCAGGATCGTGTCGTTCGTTCCATGAACGAAGAGAAGATTGCGATCGCTCAGCCGATCGGCGTTCTCACAACCCGCTGACTGAGTTGCAAACGTCACGACACCGGGAACCGATAGCGCATCAAGGTGCGCTGCAGCCTGCACCGCGACCGCTCCCCCGAACGAGTGGCCAAGGATGACGAACTGCATGCCCCCGTGCCGGGCTGCGAGTTCCATGGCCGCCAGCGTGTCGTGGACGCACATCGGAAGATCGTTTGGACGCCGGTAGCTGACTCTGAGGACGCCGATTCCGTCCTCGGCAAGTGAACGACCCAACCGGTGATACACACCGCCGTCTGGGCCAAGAAGCCCACCCATTGCTCCACCCACACACACGACAACCCGTTCGGCATCGGCAGGTCCGTGCCACAACAAGGACAGCAACCCCCGCGAGGTGTAGAGCTCGAGATGATCAAGGCCATCGTCGATCGCCACGGTCTGCATCGCAAGCGTGCCGAGCGCATCGAGCGGTGTCGCATCGTCAGGTTCTTCGCTCGTCGGCGTTGGGTTTTCCACCATGACGAGTTCCTAGCAGCGTCAACTCCTCGATGCCGATTCGGCAATCACTCCCACCGCTATCGCCCTCGCCAGACTCTGGTGCACCCGGTAGCTTGGCGGACGATGCGTTGGCTCGTCGTGTGTTCGACCCCCCAACCTGACTCGATTGTCCACGAAGCGTTGCACCATGTCGTCACCGGACTTCAAACCGCTGACCATCACGTCGACGTCATCCACATCGAGCAGGATGAATTCGAGGTCTGCATGAGCGCGGACGAGCATCGCAACTACGCCACCGTCGCAGAACAGCACCCCGATCCGATGGTGGCCGCACACATTGAATTTCTCCTCAACGCCGATGGGCTGGTCTTTGTCTTCCCGACCCAATGGTCGGTCCCCGCTGCACTGAAAGGTTGGTGCGAACGGATTCTGCTTCCGGGCGTTGCCTTCGTGCTGCATCCAACGTCCCAACTCATCAAGCCAAACCTACGCAACATCCGACATCTCGCCGTCGTCACGACGAACCCCAAGCGAGCTCATCACCGGCTTGGGGTTGGTGATCCGGCACGCCGGTTGATCATGCGTTCGATCCGGGCGATTTGTCATCGTCGATGCCGGACGAAGTGGCTTTCGTTGTACGACTGCGACCAGACAGATGCCGTCCGCAGTAGGGCGTTCCTCGACAACATCACCGCAACGTTCGAGGCGTTGTAGTGGAGCGAGTTCTCGTGGTGGTCACGCACCCAAAGCCCGAGGCGTTCATTCGGTCTGCCCTGGATCGCGTCCTCAAAGGGCTCACTGCGAGTGGAGTTGAGGTACGGCTCGTCGACCTTGATGAAGAGGGGTTCGGGCCCTCGCCCAGGCCGGAAGAGGCGACTGATCCCCTCATCGCTGCTGCTTCACTCGCCGAGCACGTCGACAATCTCGCGTGGTGCACGCAGCTGGTATTGGTGTACCCGACCTGGTTCGGTGGGCCGCCGGCTCGAATGCTCGGTTGGTTCGACCGGCTTTGGCGTCCCAACGTTGGCCTGGATGCATCTGGGCGGCGAAAGAACATCCGCCGAATCGATGCGGTCACCACGCACGGATCACCGGCTCGAATCAACTTCCTCCAGGGCAACGGCGGACGAATGATGATCAACCGTGAGCTCAGATTGCGCTGCCACCGTCTCTGTCGCGTTGGTTGGAACGCGTTGTATTCACTCGATCGGATCAGTTATGAGGAACGACAAAACTGGCTCGACGAAATCGAGGCGGCGTTCGGCCCGGCCGCCATACAGCCGGAGCCCTAAACCGACCTCAACAGCGCGCAGAGCCCTCACCCACTAGCTCGCGTCGACAAGTGCGTCGGCCCGTCTCGCCCGACGTTCTTTCATCCGACCAGCCACCTTGGCGGTCTTGGTGATGTAGGCCATCAGACGTTCTTGAGCCTGCGCTCCTTCGGCGTCGAGCCCTCCAACGTTTGCGATGTCCCAGAAACCCAACACCACAGGCTCGAGAATTCCCTCGTAGTGGTTTACGAAGTCGTAGATCCCGGCATTCGCGATCAACTTGGAGTGGGCCGCAAAGTCCGGGATGCCGGTTCCCGGCATCGCGAAGTTGGTGACCTGCCGTTCCAGCGCCGCCATCATTTCTGATGGATTGCGTTCGAATCCGGCTTGGGCGAGATCGCGATAGAAGAGAAAGTGGTGGTTCTCGTCAGCGGCGACCCGTCGCAAGATGTCGTAACCAACACGGTCATAGGGCTCGATCGCTCGTCCGGTGTTGCGATGGGAGATACGGGTCGCCAGTTCCTGAAGCGTGACGTAACACATCCCGTCCGCAGCTGAGGTGGGCTCGGGCACCTCGCCGCCACACATCTGGACCATGCGACCACGCTCCAACTCAACCGGATCAATCGACCGGCTGACGGTGAGGTAGTCGCGAATCACCGTGGCATGCCTGCCTTCTTCAGCGGTCCAGCGGCGCACCCACTCACCCCAAGCCTCGTCCTTGCCGAACATTCGCTCAATGTCTCGGAAGTAGTACGGCAGGTTGTCCTCGGTGAGCAGATTCACGAACAGAGCGCTTCGAACCTCCGGCGGAAGATTCGCTTCTTCGGGAGACCATTCGTAGTCTTCCTCGAAGTCGCGACCTCGGCTCCACGGCACAAACGTGTGCGGGTGCCACTCTTTCACCGTTGAGATATGACGCTCGAGCAGTTGCTCAGCAACGGGCAGCAGATCGCCGAGGAACTCGACGTCGGAATCGATGACCATACTTCAGCCTACCTACTGGTCGGTAGGCTGGCACGGCGTCGTCAAAGATTCCTCTGAATCCGGGGCAGACTGACGCTGTGACCGACTCGAGCTCTGCGAACCGGAGGAAATTCATCGCTCCGATGAAGGCCGTGACTCGAGGAATCCCCGCAGGTGACGAGTGGATCTCTGACCTGAAGTGGGACGGCATGCGACTCCAGGTCAACATCTTCGACAACGAGCCAACGCTGTGGTCGGGCTCAGGCCGCAACGTCACCTCGCACTTTCCCGAACTCGCAACCATCACATCCGCAGTCGGGCTGAACGCCGTTCTCGATGGTGAGGCCGTCGTCTTCGACGGCACCCGCCCAAGCTTTCATCGACTCCAGAATCGCATCCATGTCGCCACACCAACCGCCGCTCTGGTCGAGAGCCACCCCGTCTTCTTCCTTGCCTTTGATCTCCTGGCGCTCGACGACCAAGAACTCTTCGATGTTCCGTTGGTCGACCGTCGTCGGCTTCTCCGTCAGGTCCTCGACGAGGGACCAGCATGGCGAGTTCCCTCCTACAGCGAGGGCGACCCCAAAGACCTGTTCGAACTCGCGAAAGACCGAGAGCTGGAAGGCATTGTCTGCAAGCGACGAACGAGCAAGTATCGGCCGGGTCAGCGATCCCCAGATTGGATCAAGATCAAGATTCGAGCCAGACAGGAGTTCGTAATAGGTGGCTGGCTCCCCGGCAGCGGCGGCCTTGACGGCACCGTTGGGAGCGTGCTCGTCGGTGTGTACCAGGGCTCCGATCTCGTTTTTGCCGGAGGAGTCGGATCAGGACTCCGCGATGACACTCGCCGAAGGCTGCTCGATGAGTTGTCGTCAACGGAAGCATGCCCGTTCGTCGACATTCCCGTCCTCGACAAGACACCTCAATGGGTCGAGCCAACAATGGTGGCCGAAGTCGAGTACAGCCTCTGGGCCGCCGACGGCGTGCTCTGGCATCCGACGTTTTGCGGGCTCCGGATCGACAAGGATCCCCAGGATGTGGTCCGGGAGACACCGGCAGCCCCGGATCCGGTCGACGACGTGGAATAGTTGAGGGCAATGGGACAGGCCGGAGAGGAACGTGTACGTGTCGCATTCCCTGCGAACGCGAACTATGCGCCAGTCGGCAGGGTTGCCGTCGCGGGTCTGGCCTTGCGACTCGGGGTCGATGTTGGCCAGGTGGAGAACCTTCGACTCGCCGTGAGCACGTCGATCGCGGCGCTCGCAGGCGGCGGCACCGTGACGCTGATCGCGACGTGGACCGATGACGAGCTACGGCTCGATCTTGAGAATCCTCTTGCCGAACCGCGCACCGACGACACGCGCGATCTTGTTGCCGAGCTGTCGCAGCTGGTCACCGAAGCCAGCGTCGGTGCCACACACATTTCGCTCTCGGTGAACCGGTAATCCACCACGGTCAGGGTGCCCCCTGGATCATGGGCCTGGTGTCGTCAGCCGCTCGACCCGAAGCCGTCGCTCCCTCGATCATCGGGCCCCGGAGGCAGTTCATCGACCTCCACGAAGGCGAGCGCAGGCACAGGGAGCACGAGGAGCTGGGCAATGCGTTGGCCGCGCTCGATGCGGACACGCTCTGACCCTGCGTTCGTCATGATGACCTTGATCTCCCCCCGATATCCCGAGTCGATCAATCCAGGGGCGTTGAGCACGGTCAGCCCGTGGTTCGCCGCAAGTCCTGATCTCGGGAGCACGAGTCCGCAGGCTCCTTCCGGAATGGCCACGGCGAATCCTGTCGGCACCACGAGGCGTTCGCCCGGTTCGAGGGAGCAATCAACCCGCGATGGAAGATCAGCCGCAGCGTCACCACCCCGGACTCGCCGTGGCGCTTCGAGATCGGGATCAAGCCGAAGCAACGGCACATCGGGAAACGACAGAGGCACGGGCGAGGACACAGCGGAACTCTAGCGACCCTCTCTCCGTCGAGCGGACCGTCCGAATCTGACAAAACCCTGCGTCGTCTATCCAGGAGTAGTGTGATCGGGTGCTCGCCTGGATGGACCTTGAAATGACCGGCCTGGAGCCGGCAAAACACGTGATCGTCGAGATTGCGACGCTCATCACCGACGACGAGTTGAACATCGTCGCGGAAGGGCCGGAGCTCGTCATCCACGCCACCGAAGCTGAGCTCGCCGGGATGGAACAGGTCGTGGTCGACATGCACACGAAGTCTGGACTGCTCGATCAGATTCGGGCTTCGACAATGACGCTCGAAGAAGCAGGTGCACAAACGCTTGCCTTTCTCAAAGAGCACATCCCCGAGCGCACCGTGCCCCTTTGCGGCAACTCGATCGGCATGGATCGACGGTTCCTCGACGCCTATCTCCCAGAGATCGAGAACTACCTCCATTACCGCTCGGTCGACGTGTCGACCATCAAGGAGCTGTCGCGTCGTTGGTATCCCGACACGCTGAACGAGGCACCACGCAAGGCGGTTGCGCACCGCGCGCTCGATGACATTCGCGAGAGCATCGAAGAGCTTCGTCACTACCGCGAGACGGTTTTTCGGGCGCCGAACGCAGGTCCGGCGGCCTCCTGAGGCGGCAGCGAGCCGCCAGTCAGTTCGCCGGACTCAGCACAGCTCGATCCGCGCCGTTGCAGCAACAAAAGCCTCGGAACCGTCCGGGTCGCTCGCGTGCCACCACACCGTGGTTCCCCACTCTTCAGTGAGCGGATCAATGGCGTCGACCGCTTCCAATTCGACCGAATGCCCAGAGTTGATCCCTGCGCCGTATTCGATGATGGCGCGAAACGACGGAGGCCGCCGATCATCAGTCAGGCGCTCCTCGATCACGGCCCAGTACGCCGCGTTGTTCATGTGACGTTGTGTGTCGAAGTCGACCGCCCGTGTGGGCCACGATTCGCGAGTCCCGCTCCCGTCTGACTTTGGGAGAACAAGCGATGCCCCAACCGTTCGGTCACCAGCCGCCGGCCCGTAAATCTCAAGGAATTGATCGGTGAGTCCCAGCGGCCGAAGCCGAACCGGATCGATGTGGATCCAGAGCGTTGCGACTTCGTAGTGCGCTCCCGCTGACCCAAGCACCTGAATCCGACGTTCTGCCCACCGGCGACCAAGCCCTCCACAAAATGTGGTGAGAGAGAGTTCCTCCGCCAGCACCGCATGATGATGCACGCGCACCTCGGTTTTACGAACCACCCAGGCGGTGGACTCGTCGAGTTCGGCGTCGGTCGTGTCGTCGCTCGACACGTCCTGGGTGTATCGCGTCAAGGCGTCGAGTCGAAAACATCCTCCCGGATCGACATCGCCGAGCCGGACCTTTCTCGTGGCAGAAAACTTCCGGCCAATAGAGGGAACTGGGCCCATATCGGGTGTGGTCACATGCGTAGTAAATCAGTCGTTGCTCAGAAATCTTTCTTGACGATGCCGTAATTCGGTTGACAGTCCGTTCCCTTCGTAGTTCCCTTTCCCAAGACAGCGAACCGCCCCTCTTCCCAGAAAGGACACCGACGATGATGAACATGAACTCACCACAGCAGTTCCGCACCGCCCTCGTAGCGACGCCGCGCGTTTCCCGTCCGGTGACCTATCTGGGCCATGCGGCTGCCACAGACACCGGTATGTGCGCCCAAATCGCCGAGCGCGGTCTCACCATGACCACGTCCGCCATTTGCGCCCATACCAAGTCCTTCGTCGGCGCGTGGAATGTCAATCCGGCATTTGCCCACAAGGACCACTCCCAGCGTGAGAGACCGACCTGATTTATCGAACACAGGTCAAGGACTCAGAACCGCTGGGAGCACAAGCTCCCAGCGGTTCTTTCGTTTTTCGGCCGCATTTCCACCCACAAGGCGTCGACGCACCGGTCGAACGCCGCACACATCCACCACCTAGCAACCGCTTGAGCGCCTTCCTCTGAAGCGCAACTCCGAAATTTGAGGGGACCACAATGACCATCACCATCGAACCGAAACCTCCCAGTACCCAGTCCGGCGTTGGCACGCCGGTTGCAATGCCTGTCACCATCGCCAGCTCGTTCGACGAGCCGGTCCGGGGATTGACGAGCCCCATGGCCGAAAGCTGGTGGACAGCTGCGGCTTGTCGTGAAGTGCCGGGAGCCGGCGACATGTTCTTCTCTGAGGAGTTGCAGGACATCGCTGCATCCAAGCGAGTCTGCGCCGAGTGCCCGGTGATCGCACCGTGTCTCGAAGGCGCAATCACGCGGCGCGAGCCATGGGGTGTCTGGGGTGGACAGTTGTTCCTCAACGGGAAGATCTTGGCCAAAAAGCGGCGTCGGGGTCGTCCTCCGAAGAACCCACGGCCCGAGGACTTGATCCCGGACATCCCCGTGCCCGACCACTTGCAAAAGCTGATTGCGTAGCAATCAGCCCATATGACAGTTGATTGCATCGCTCAACAGCACAGCAATCAGCCCATATGACAGCTGACGTTTCGGGAGTTTCTGAGGACGAGTGACGACATCGTCGAGCCCTTCCAACAGCGCTCCCGAAGACACCCGAGCTGGCACCTCCGACGCACTGCGGTGAAGAGGAGGTGCCAGACTCGCGTTGAGAAGTTGTTCTCACGTTGTTCATGGCCCGCGGGAATTGCAGTGACCCACGATCGGTTTGGAGTCGTTATGAGTGAAGAGTTTCCTTCAGCTGACGACGGCACGTCGGGCGCGACCGAAGAGCGCACCGCACGTTCCTGGATCACCCCGGTGGCGATTGGGTTCGTCGTACTGATCGGACTCGTCGCGGTCTTTGCTGGTGGTGATTCGACCAGTGCCGACCCATCGGGAGATCTCGCCACTCTCTCCGAATTCCCTCTCGCCCTCCCTGACGGGTCAGAAACGACACTGGCTCGTCATGCTGGCGAACCTCTTGTCTTGAACTACTTCGCCGCGTGGTGCCCACCCTGTGCGGCCGAACTGCCAGACTTCGAGGCGGTCAGCCAGCAACGACTCGATGAGGTGACCTTTGTTGGCATCAGCCGCGACAACACCCTCGGCGCTTGGGAAGGCTTGATCGAACAGACCGGTGTGACCTTTGAGACTCTGTACGAGGGTGGTGTCCGCGGCTCGTTTGAAGAGGTCGGCGGGCTCGCCATGCCCACCACGGTGTTCATCACTGCAGACGGTGAGATCGCTCAAGTCTTCAGCGGCCCATTGAATGACGAGTTGCTCAATGACCTCATTGACGAGCATCTCACAACCGAAGGAACGAACTAATGGGTGATCTCTTCGATCCATTCGCATTCGGCGTCGGCATGGTTGCCCTCGTCAACCCTTGCGGCTTCGCTCTCTTGCCCGCCTACCTCGGGTTCTTCCTGGGTCAGGACGATGGCGATCAGCGTCGAATTGTTGCGTTGAACCGAGCGCAGGGCGTCGGGTTCGCCATGACGATCGGCTTCCTGACCGTGTTCGGCCTTCTCGGACTCGTCTTCACCGGCCTGTGGCAAGCGATCGTCGAATGGCTTCCGTACTTCAATGTCGCACTCGGAATCGGTCTGTTCGTTCTCGGCATCGCCATGTTGCGGGGCTTCCAGCTGGTCATCAAGATCCCGAAGCTCGAGAAAGGGACCGACTCCACGTCGTTCAGCTCGATGTTCCTCTTCGGCGTCTCCTATGCCCTCGCATCATTGTCGTGCACCATCGGGCTCTTCCTCACCGCAGTCGGGACCAGCTCTGCTGCCGGAAGCTTTGGTGAGCGGCTCGGAGGCTTCATCTCCTATGGGCTCGGCATGGGTCTCTTGGCGAGTGTGCTGACGCTGGCGGTTGCCTTCGGTAAGCGGGGCCTCGTCAACCGAGTGCGGTCGATCCTTCCGAAGATCAACATGATCTCTGCGGTCCTACTGCTTGTCGTTGGGCCCTACATGATCGCCTACGGCATCTGGGAGATTCAGGTGCTGGATGACCCCACCACCGTTACTCCGTGGCTCGACAGCATCATCGGCGGGGCGCTCGGATTCCAGTCAGACATGTCGACGTGGTTCGCCGCTGAGTTGTCCCTCTTCGGTCGTACCTTCACTCGCACCGGCCTGCTCGGCTGGTTCTTCTTTGGCATCAACGCCATCCTGATCGTCCTCGGTCTGAACGCTCGCAAGAGCGCTCCCAAATCAGACGGCAAAGCCAAAGAGGCTGTGAGCGCTTAGACAACCAGAACGGGCGCTTCGCAATCACTTCGCTTGTTCCTCTAGTCTCATCTCTTGGTCAAAGACGGTTGGTTCTGGCAAGAGGTCTCTCACGAACCGGTGACGTTCGGGGAGCTTCTTGATCGACCGGGCGTCATCGAGACGCTCGATCTGCGCCGCAAGATCGGTTTTTGTGCGTTCCATGGCGGAAACCTCGAGCGCTACACCGACCAAATCGCATCAGAGGCTGCAGCCCGAGCTGATGCATCGTTCTACGGCGTGCTCCAGCCAACGGGGATGCGCCAACACATTCCGTCGACAAAGGTCGATCCTGCTGAGTCCGAGAAGCTGAGCGCCTTCATTGACCATTGCGACGTCGTGATTGCCATCCACGGCTACGGACTGCGCGGCCGTTGGACGGACCTTCTGTTCGGAGGGACGAACCGCGAGCTCGCCAGCCACGTCGCGTGGCATGTTCGGCGCTCGCTTCCCCAGTACCAAGTGATCGATGACCTTGATCGAATCCCCAAGGGCCTCAAGGGGCAACATGCCAAAAATCCGTGCAATCTCTCGCGACACGGCGGCCTGCAAATCGAGCTTCCCCCGCGGGTACGCGGACTGACTCCGATGGCAAGGCACTGGCCCGGCCACGATCCCCGGACACGTCGCTTTCCCCATATTGGTCATCTCGTCGACGGGCTGGTGGTCGCGGCTCAGACGTGGCCGGCATAGGGTCGATGGGTGCAGTTCCGAATCTTCACCGAACCCCAACAAGGTGCCAGCTACAGCCAGCTGCTCGCCGTCGCTCAAGCCGCCGAATCCCACGGATTCGACGGCTTTTTCCGATCGGACCATTTCATGGTTATGGGAGACGGCGATGGAATGCCGGGACCCACACACGCATGGGTCACCCTGGCGGCTCTCGCTCGTGACACCTCGACGATTCGGCTCGGGACGCTGGTGAGCCCGATCACGTTCTATCGGCCGGGTCCCCTAGCCATCTCCGTCGCTCAGGTCGACGAAATGAGCGGTGGGCGCGTCGAGCTGGGTATCGGAGCTGGCTGGTATGAGGCCGAGCACGCCGCGTACGGCATCCCATTCCCCGCAACCGGCGAGCGGATGAGTCGGCTGGAAGAAGCGGTCGAACAAATCGTTGGGTTGTGGACCACGCCGATGGGTGAGACCTACTCACACGACGGGGTCTTTCATCAGATGACCGACTCACCCGCACTACCAAAGCCTGTGCAAGCTCCGCACCCGCCGATCATCATCGGTGGCCGAGGGAAGAAGCGGACACCCGCCCTCGCGGCTCGGTACGCCTCGGACTTCAACCTTCCCTTCGGCCCGCCCGCCGACACGGTCGAAATCATGGATCGAGTCCGGGCAGCGTGCGAAACGATCGGGCGAGATCCGGACGAGATCACCTATTCGGTTGCCCAGGTGTTGTGCGTTGGCGAAACCGAGGCTGACGTCGATCGCCGAGCGGCTGTGATCGGACGCGAACCCGACGAGCTGCGGGAGAACGGAATGGCCGGAACGGTCGACCAGGTGCAGGCCAAGGTCGAAGAGTTCGCCGCTCTCGGAGTTGAGCGCATGTACTTGCAGGTGCTCGACCTTGCCGACCTCGACCACATCGACCTGGCCAGCACCACGCTCATCAAGGGCTGAGCCGAACCATCGTCCAAGCCCCGGCAGGGTCTCGTTCGTATCGCAATCGATCATGGAGCCGGCTGGGCCGGCCCTGCCAGAATTCGATTGTCGTCGGAATCACTCGATAACCGCCCCAGTGGGGCGGGCGCTCGACGACGTCTCCAAACTCTCGGTCGAGCGCAATCATGCGCTCGTCGAGCACCTCACGCGTCGAAATCTCCGCACTCTGCTCTGACGCCCAGGCACCGAGCTGGGCGGTGCGGGGCCGAACGCCGAAGTAGGCATCGGACTCTGACGGGGCAAGCCGGGTCGCCATCCCCGTGATGCAAACCTGTCGATGAAGTCCGAGCCAGGGAAAGGTCAGGGCAACTCTCGGCTCGAGGTCGAGATGAGCCCCTTTGTTGCTCGCGTAGTTCGTATAGAACTCGAAACCTCGCTGGGCCGACGCGTTTTCCGAAAGACCCTTCAACAAGAGATGTCGGGCCCACGGAGCCCCGTGCGCATCGACCGTAGACACAACCATGGCATTCGGTTCGTCGAGTTCTGCTGCAACCGCCTGCGCCAACCACTGATCGAACTGAACGAACGGGTCAGCGGCGGCGGAAGCCTCGTCGAACCCCTGTTCAGAATAGTCACGACGCATCCGGGCCAGGTCCGGTCGATTCTCGTTCTCGTTCACCTCCACAGTGTGGCCGATGACGATTGGTTCTCCCTCGAGGCACAAGGTGGGGAGACTGCTCAGGGTCCCGACTACGATCGCAATGTGGGTTCGATCGACGTGCAAGAGCTCACCGTCCGACTCGATTCGTCCATCATCGTCGACCGCGCCACCTTTGGCGTCGAACCAGGCGAAGTGGTTGCCCTCCTCGGACCGAACGGTGCCGGAAAGACCACGACGATCGAAACCATCGAGGGGTACCACAAACCCACGAGCGGCAGCGTCCGCATCCTCGGACTCGACCCGCACCGCGATCGTTCCACCCTGGCAAACCGTTGGGGCGTTATGCCACAGAGCGGCGGCCTCCCCATGGGTCTCACCGTCTCGGAGGCCGTCGAACTGTTCGCCGGTCTGCACGGTTCTGAACTGAATACCGCAAGCCTGCTCCGCACCTGCGGGTTGGCAGACAAGGCAAAGCGCCGATGGCGCCGAATGTCGGGCGGTGAGCAACAACGCCTCTCGCTCGCTCTCGCCCTCTGCGGTGGGCACGACGTGATGCTCTTGGACGAACCGACCGCTGCACTCGACGGCGAGGGTCGACAAGCGGTGCTTGATCTCATTCGTACGCGTGCCAGCGAGGGATCCGCGGTTCTTCTCACCACCCATCGGTTCGACGACGTCGAACAGGTCGCGGACCGGGTCGTCGTGCTGCACCACGGACGAGTGGTCACAAGCGGGTCGGTCGCCGAACTCACGACCGGGCAACCTCATGTTCGATTCGTCACCGAGGCGGGCCTCGATGTTGGATCGCTCGCCACCGAACTCCAGGCGCCGGTGACGGAGATCGAGGCGGGAACCTACCAAATCGATTGCGAACCCAGCCCACCAGTTGCTCAGGCACTGACCAACTGGCTTGCTCGTCAATCGCTTGTTCCTCGATCGATTGAGTCGGGCACGCGTTCGCTCGAAGAACTGATCAACGAGCTAACGAGGGACGCGCCGTGAGCACTTCCAGGAGCATCGATCGACTACGAGTGCTGACGAAGGCAGACCTTCGCGTGGCATTTCGGGACGGCGAGCAACTTCTGCTCACGCTCGGACTACCCGTGCTCTTCCTCGTCTTCTTTTCGCTCGTCGATGTGCTTCCCACGGGAACAAACGAACCCGTCGACTATCTGGCCCCAGGAATCCTCGCCTTGGCCCTGATGTCCGCCGCCTTCGTCCGCCTCGCTATCGGCATCGGCTTCGACATCGGCTTTGGCGCCATACGTCGATTCGGGGTCACTCCGCTGCGTGTCGAGGAGTTCATCGGCGCCAAGCTCGCCACGACGGTCGTGTTGTTCATCTTCCAGCTCATCGTTCTGGTGACCACCGCACTGCTTCTCGGATGGAGTCCACGCGTCTCGGCGCTGGTCGTACCTGCCATGCTTCTCGGACTCGTTGCGTTCGTCGGCCTGGCGTTCGTTCTCACGGGTCTGGTCGACGGCCTTGGTGCCCTCGCAGCAGCCAACGCGCTCTACGTTGTGCTGCTGCTCCTGAGCGGCATCGTTTTTGAGCTCGACCGTCTTCCCGGCTGGCTCGTCATCGTTGTGAAACTGCTTCCCTCAACTGCTCTTGCCGAGCTTCTTCGATCCACGTTGGGCAGCTCGGCCGGACCGAGTTGGGCCTGGCTTTGTCTCGCTGGATGGGCGATTGGCACCCCGATCCTTGGCTCACGCCTGTTCCGCTGGAGTTAGGACGTTGCGTCGACCGACCAGCGATGGGCCACGGTCACTGAATCCGCACCGAGCAGCACCTCGGTCTGGTCTGGGCTGACCGGGCAGGAGATCCGATGCTGTTCATGGGCCACGATCCGGACTCCCGGCGCGAGCTGGCTCAGCAACTTGGGCACCATACGGGCAGTCACGTCCGCGGGCAGAAACAACAGGACAACCGTCGCGGAGTTGAGATCAGTGGTCTCGCCGTCCCCCTCAAGGATCGTCACCTGCGACGCAAGCATGGCGTCGGCGACGCGTTCTCTTGCGGTGGCCACAAGTTCAGGGTCACTGTCGATTCCGGTGCTCCGACAGCCGCGGCGTCGAGCGGCTTCGATCACGAGCCGGCCATCGCCGCATCCGATATCGATCACGTGGTCGGTTGGACCAATTTCTGCGAACTCGAACAGCGCGTCGAGCAACGAGGCCGGAGTGCTCAGGAACGGGCCCAGCTGCCCTTCTTCCACCCGGTTCCGTAGTCTGAGTCGCTCAGCAACAAGCCGAAGCGGACGGGTCACGAAGTAGAGCGGCCACAGAGCCGATGGCAGATCAACGGCACGCCAATCTGCATCGTTCGGCCGAAAGACCGCAGGAAGTTGTTGGAGCTTGGAAGCCGAGGTCCAACGAATGTTCAAGACGGTGGTCACGTCGCCCGGTTTGGCCACGGTCAGCACCTGACTCATACGTCGAAACGATTCTCGAGCCGCCCCGGTCCACGGTTCCCACCTCCGATAGCCCGCCGTCTCCGCAGCGTCCCCGAAGCGACGGGCCTCGTCGAAGGATCCAACCACGGCTTCAAGCGCGTTGATCTGGTCTGCACCATTGGACGCCGGACGCAGCTCAGCAGAAATTCGCGTCGTGTCCAGGAGCGACTGGAGTCGACCTTGTTCGTCGGTCACCGCCGCTGCGATATGTCGACACGCCTCGAGAGCCGCACGCGCCGTGCCATCGGTCGTGTCTGTCGCCAACGCACGGTTGGCCCACTCGACCAGAGTTCGGCTGTAGACCGCTTCCGCCAAGGCAGCGTCGTTTGGAGCGGTCGTCATGGCTGACGTCAGCTCAGCTGGGCGGTTCGACGGGGGCCGACGTCGTGACGAACACGTCGTTGACCGCTTCGAACGTCAAGTCTGTTGTTGGCTTATGCCTGTCGAGGCGAGCCTGGCGGTCCTCTGCCTGTTCTACCGCAGCCCACCGACCGAAGATCACCACGATGATCCCCCAGATCAGGAAGCCTCCGCCGAGCTTCATGATCGCTCCGGCAGCCTGTTGGTCGGTCAGAACATCGACTCCCCACAGACGAGCTGGCGTGTCGTAGTGGCGGTAGACGACGCCGGTAGCGAAGACCAACCAGCCCCCGGGCACCGTAGGCACGATCGACATCGCGAACAGATAGATGCATTGGCCGAGCGGAGAGAGCCGCCATTCCTTCACCGGTCCGATGATGGGCATCCACATGAGAAGGCCTGAGGCGAATACCAAGAGATGGAAACCGAAGTGAACGGCGCCAGAGTCTGCAGACCACTGGACAACTCGAGACCAATGCAACCACATGGTGAGGGCATTGAAGATGAGGCCGGCCACAACCGGCTTCGACAGCTTGCGGATGGCCGAGGAGAGGCTCGAACCGGGCCGGACGAGCAGTTCAAAGACCCATCGAGGTGTGGCGAGAACAAACGCTGCAGGGATCAGGAGAGAGAGCGCGAGGTGCTGCACCATGTGGACTGAGTAGAGATGGTCCTCAGCGACATCGTGCACTGGCCAGTCTGACGCAATCCAGATACCAAGGATGCCGACCGCGAACCATCGCTTTTGCCCGGCAGTAATCGCAGGTAAGCCAGCCGCAATCGCCTTTGGCTGGAGAACTCGGCTGGCGTACCAACCAATGGCGAGCGCGCCGAGGACAAGAAACCAGACTTCCGGGTGGGCCGTCCATGGGACGGACGCCTCCGCCGATGCCTGGGCCGCGATTCCGCCTGCGGCCATTGGGGTCAGAAGACCTGGTCGAACGATGCGAAGACGATGAAGTACACCAGCAGCGCCAAGATCGTCGCTGAACCGAATGCCCAGGTAAAGAGCCGACCATTGAGCATCTTCATGTCGAAATAGAGGTGCATGAAAATGCCGCAGACCAACAGGAACTTGAAGACCATCATCACGATCAGCGGGACGACGAGGGCTGGGCCCTCCAAGCCGAGATAGGACCAAGCGACCTCCACCGCAGTGAGAATCGCCAGGATCACAAAGACGATCCAGTACTGCTTCTCGGTTGGGTGCGCGCCGTGATCATCGTGGCCGTGATCGCCTGCGTGGCTATCGGTGTGATCGATCGTTGTGTCAGTCATCGCTGCGGTCTCCCCGAGCTCAAGGAATCAGGTAGACGATCGTGAAGATGAGAACCCACACGACGTCGACGAAGTGCCAGTACAGACCCACAAGCTCAACCGTTTCGGCTCGATCCGAATTGAGTTTGCCTCGCAAGGAGAGCAAGAGCAGGGACATCAACATGATGATGCCTCCCGTCACGTGCACACCGTGAAAGCCAGTGAGGGTGTAGAAGGCAGAACCAAAGAGGCTTCCGTTGAAGGTCAGACCTTCGTTGTAGAACGCCGTGAACTCATAGACCTGACCGGCGATGAAGGTTGAGCCGAGAATGGCCGTCGTGGCCAGCCAGATGCGCTGATTCTTGTAGTCGCCTTCTTCGGTGGCCTTGTGAGCCAGCACCATGCAGAGCGAGCTCATCAACAGGATGAACGAGCTCAACGAGGTGAAGGGAATGTCGAACAACGGCTCGACGGAGCCCTGCTCCTGCATCTCTTCGACCAAGACCGAGTTGTCGATGCCGGCGACCACAAACGGGTTGCCAGCGACGAGCTCTGTCAAGAACCGAGTCTTGAGAATCAGATAGGTCGAGATCAGGGCACCAAAGAGCAGACACTCCGAACCCAAGAAGAGCCACATCGCCAACTTCATGTTGGAGAGACCAAGGCTCGACGTATGTCCGCCGTGGTCATCGTGATCGTCGTGGGACTCGGCATCAATCATGGTTTGACCGTCAGCGGCCTCTTCGAGATTGGGAATTTCCGGGTCTTGGAGGTCGGTCATGCTCCCGCACCTACTGGTTCGTGATCATCGTGACCGTGATCGTGTGGAATGTCGAGATCGTCTGCAGGCTCCAGGGCCCAGCCGTACATCGAAGCGACAAGAAGGAACGCACCGGGGATACAGAGCCAGAGCGAGAAGATGAGGCCGTAGCCAATGATGGGCAAGCTGCCAGCGAGAAGAATCGGCCAGTACGACGGTGCGGGAAGATGCACGCCTTCACCATTGCCCGGCTGGGCAATCTCTTCAGCTGCGGCGACTCGACGGAGACGGCCGTGCTCGTCTTCTGCGTACTTGCGGTGCCACCAGTCGTCGAGTGACGACACGTGGGGGTCAACATCAAAGTTGTGCTCAGGGGCCGGTGACTGGATGGACCACTCGATGGTGCGCCCATCCCATGGATCGGGACCGCAGTCGGGGCGGCCAGCAGCTTTCCAGGCTCGGTGAGACAGCAGCGCGTTCACCAAGACCAACAACGTGCCGACTGCCAGGATGAACGACCCGATGGTGGCAACGAAGTTCCAGAAGGTGAATCCCATTGCGTCGTCGTAGGTCTGCATACGGCGCGGCATGCCTTGAAGCCCGAGGACGTGCATAGGACCGAAGGTCAGGTTGAAACCAATGACCATCAGCCAGAAGTTCCACAGACCCATCTTCTCGTTCATCTTGTAGCCAAATGCCTTTGGCCACCAGAAGTAGAAGCCGGCCATGAAGCCGAAGAGTGCACCACCGAAGAGCACGTAATGGAAGTGAGCCACGATGTAGTAGGTGTCGGTCTGTTGGGTGTCGGAAGGGGCGATGGCGTGAGAGACGCCTGACAGGCCACCGATGGTGAACTGTGTGACAAGCCCGAGTGAGAACAACATGGCGGTGTTCAGGGTGAGTTTTCCGCCCCATAACGTCGCGATCCAGTTCAAGATCTTCACACCAGTTGGAACCGCAATGAACATGGTGGCCACCGAAAAGGCAGTGACCGACAGTGGGCCGAGTCCGGAGACGAACATGTGGTGCGCCCACACGCCCCAACCCATGAAGCCGATGGCGATGCCGGAGAAGACCATGAACGGATAGCCGAAGATTGGCTTGCGGGCGAAGGTCGGGATGACCTCGGAGACGATGCCGAACGCAGGGAGGATCATCAGGTACACCTCGGGGTGACCGAAGATCCAGAACAGATGCTGCCAAAGCAGCGGATCCGAGCCCTGCTGAACGTTGAAGAAGTTGCCCTCGAACACCCGGTCCATGAGCAACAGGATCTGAGCCACGGTGAGAACGGGAATGGCGAAGAGCAGAAGGAACTGGGTAACCAACGTCATCCACACGAAGACCGGCATCTTCATGAGGCTCATGCCCGGAGCTCGCATGTTCAGGACGGTGGTGATCAGGTTGATGGCACCGGTAAGCGAGCCGATACCGGCGATCAGCAGACCGACGTTCCAGAAGTCAATGCCCGTCGAAGGTGAGTAGACAATGCCGTTGTTCGGTGCGTAGTTGAACCAACCACCGTTGGCGCCACCTCCGAGGAACCAGCTCGTGTTGAGCATCACGCCACCGAAGAAGAACACCCAGAAGCTGAATGCGTTGATTCGGGGGAACGCAACGTCTCGAGCACCAACTTGCAGCGGCATCAAGAAGTTGGCAAATGCTGCACCAATCGGCATCACAACCAAGAACACCATCACGGTGCCGTGCATGGTGAAGATGCGGTTGTATTGATCCGCAGACAGGAAACTTGAATTGGGTGTCGCGAGTTGCACCCGGATCGCCAGCGCAGCGGCGCCGCCGATCAGAAGGAAGAACATGGCGGCGGCGCCGTACATGATCCCGATCTTCTTGTGGTCGACTGTGGTCAGCCAGTCTTTGAGACCGGTGGCTTCGCGGGGTCGCGAAAATGCGCCGAGCGGATTGTTCGCAAGACCTTCATTACCTGAAGGAAGTGCGAGCGGTTCCTCGATGATCGCCATGGATCAGTCAGCTCCTGCTCAATCGAGAGTCGCCAAATAGGCGACAAGATGGTCGAGATCTTCTTCGGACAGTGCCGGGAACGCCGGCATTCCACGCAGGTCTTCAGGCGCCATGGCCTTCTGATCTGGGGCATTCGCAATCCATCGCTTCAGGATTGCGGCATTCAATCGGTAGTCACCGTCGGGATTGCCGTCGTCGACCGAGAGCTCGAAGTACTCGCCGACATCGATGTTGTCGTCGTCGGCATCAATGCCTGCGTACTGGCTGTAGATGGCTCCGGCAAAGACCGTACGAGTCGCAAAGTGCGTGAGGTTCGGTGCGGCACCAGCGGTGAGCGCTGATTCGAAATCCTTGACCGTGCCTGGCTCCAGGTCCGGCAGCTCTTCACCCTCGACGACAGGTGGGCCGTAGGAGAGATTGCCGTCGTTCACGACGTGGCACGACATGCAATTCGCCTGGAAGAGCTGATAGCCAGCCCAGACCTCTTCGTCAGATTCGGAGGGCACCTCGGCGAGACCGAGCTGGTTGTCGAGCCAGGCATCGAACTCTTCACCGGACAGCGCAACCGAACTCATTCGCATGCGAGCGTGAGAAAGACCGCAGTACTCGGTGCACCAGCCGGTGTATTCACCGGGCTCATCGGCTTCGAGGGACCAGGTATGGATTCGGCCCGGCACGGTGTCTCGCTTGCCGTTGAGCCGCGGAATCCAGAAGGAATGGATGACGTCGCGGGACGTCAATTCGAGGTCGATCTGTTCACCAGCAGGGATCACGAGCTGATTCGCGATCACCAGATCGTCATCGTCGAGCGCAATGTTGAGGGGCCACTCAGCATCATCAAGATCGCCGCCGGCACCGTTCGGTCCGTAGATCTCACCGTCGCCATCGACGTCTTCGAAGAAGCCGTCGCAGTCGATGTCATAGCGGTATTCCCACCACCACTGCTGGCCAATGACCATCACGTCGAGCTCGCCCGAGCGAGCGCCATCGGCATTCGCACGACACTCGCCAGCTGCTGGGTCGCTGTTGGTTTCTTCGAGCTCCCAGATTCCCACAACTGTCGGGATGGAGATCGCGGCGAGGAGAACCGCCGGAGCAATCGTCCAGCCGATCTCGAGCTTGAAGTTGCCGTGGACCTGCTCGGGAAGATCGTCCTCGTCGTAGTCCTCGGGCTTCACACGATTCTTCATCGCGAGCCCGATCGTTCCGAAGACGACCAAGACGAAAACGATCGCCATGATGACCCAGATGGGCTGCATCAACTTGTCGATGGCCTCGGCCCGGGGACCACGAGGCTCGAACGTATTGAGCGGTTTGTCCTCGGCACAGGCCGAAACGAGAAGTGCGAGCGCTCCAACAAGAGCGGTCTTCTTCAATGACATGAGTGCGGGGATGCGGGGCATGACCTTCCCAAGAGTTGTGCTCATGGAGACGGAGTGCAAAGTCGAGCGGGTCTGGTCGATTGTCACGTTCGTGTCGTTCACGTTCGTGCTCATCAACCCTCCCCGTCCTCGGAGTGTTCCTCGGAATGATCTTCTTCGTGATGTTCGAAGCTGCGCTGCCCGACGGCGGCGCCAACGATGCCACTGACGAGGACCACAACGGCCCCTGCGGCAACGATTCCGTTCATGACGTTGCGCGTCACGTCCATCTTCGAAAGGGCGACAGCGCCAAAGAAGACGATGATCGCAACGACGGCGCCAGCGACGACGGCGCCGTTGGCGGAAGTCGCAAGGAAGACACGGGAGAAGCCGACGGCGATCACGGCGATGACGAGACACGCCATCATCGGTATTTCGACGGGACCCAGAACCCGGCGTCGAATCACCTCGTTGACTTCAGGATCTCCAGTGGCTCGATCCGACCAGGCCAGCACGACCCAGTTCAGACCCGCAGCAGCGAGCACGGCAAGCCCGAGAATGAAGAAGGCCTGACTTACGGCGAGCCCGATGATGACCGAGGCGATGCCAAAGGCAGTCACCGGTGCCCAGAGGCTGGGACCAGAAGGCGGCGTCAGATTCGGAACGTGGCTGGCACCGATTCGATGGGCCATTGCGTCGGCATCACCATCACGAGTGATGATTGTGGTGACACCAAGAGCGAACGCGGACAGGGCCGCTCCAATGAGAATCGTGTAGCCGAGGTGATCGCCAACACCACCCTTGTAGCCAGCACTGACGACGCCGATCGGCTCGCCACCGGTGACCAGCCCATAGACAATCGCGCCGAAGAGCGCGACTCCCGCCAAGCCGAAGAAATATCGAGAACCCCAAGTAAGCATCGTCAGTCCCTACTTTGTGATGTAGATGGCGTACCAAACAGCGAGGTACAGCACGACGGCGACGGTCCAGAACGTTGCGACTCCATAGAGTCCCTCAACGTCCTTCGAGTTGTATTCCCCACCAAGGGTTCGCAGACCCATGGCGACGGTGTACAGCATGGCCGCACCCATCACCGCCAGGTGCGTTCCGATAAGGGCATACAGCAACGGAGGCCGTTCGAGGACATCGCCCCGGATCGGCATCTCGAGAATGGTGAGCAGGTAGGCCGTCTGGGCCATGTAGGCAAAGCCGAACATGAGGCTCAAGCCCAACGCGATGTAGGTGTTGGCGCGGTCATCAGCCTTGATCGAAGCGACCGCCCACACCATGGCCACCACCGACATGCACAGCGTCATCGCCATCATGTTCGGTTGGGTCAACGGAATGTTCACTCCGTCGGGAAGCCACCGCTCGCCCTGCGCGATAACGCCGGCTCGGGTTTCCAGATAGATGCCGAGCAGGCCGGCCATCCCCATGGTGACGGCTGCCGATGCGAGCATCGTGCCGATGAGAAGAAGGCGAGGTCGGGCGGGTTCTGCCGCAACAACGCGCTCGGGAATTACGTCGTACACCGTGACGTCTGTCATCAGGCGTCTCCTCCGCTCGATGCGTCAACCGGTTCGCCAGCCTCGATGACCTCAGCTGAATCCTCAGCAGCGGTTTCAGGAGCCAGGTTGAAATCGTCGTCCAGTAGCGGTGTGGACGAGGAGACCACCGGAGCGGTCGAGAAGTTGCCGAGCGGCGGCGGGCTGACTGTCGCCCACTCAAGAGTTGTGCCCTTCCAAGGTTCAACTGCGGAGCCTCGTCCCGCACTTGCACCAAGGATCTGGAGAAGAAGAAGCGCTGCGCCACCGGCCAAGAGAACCGCGCCGATACCGGCAACAAGGTTCAGGGCTTCCACGCCAGAGTCGGGATCTTCGGCAATGAGAGGAAGAGCGGGCTGGGAGAGGAAGCCACTGACCAGCAAGGGAACACCCCAGACGACAGCGCCGCCGGCAGCAGCGAGCGATGCGAGGAGGCCAAGACGATCCTCGACGACTCGACCCCAGATCTTGTGACCCCAATGATTGACTCCGGCGATGATGCCGAGAAGCGCTGCGCCGAGCGTCATGGCTCGAATTCCCTCGTGGAACGCCGACCCATTCAGGCTCCAGGCGGAGTCCAGATTGATGTCAGCGTCAAAGTTTGTGTTCAGGAAGCCAACAATTGGTTCGACGTTGGGAAGGATTGAGGCGAGGGCGGCGAGCAGCAACACGACGCCTCCGAGCAGACCAGCAATCAGAGGCGTACGAACCTTGAAAGCACCGGTCTTCATGCTCTCGCCTGCCAGGCCGAGCACCGAGAGAATGGGAATGGCGCTCAGAAGAATGAGAACAACGAGGGCGCCGTTGTCGAAGGCAACAGGTCGTCCTCGCCCGCCGAAGCTGAAGAAGTCGCCTGCGAATGAGTAGATCGCCAGGATGCCCAGGGCGCCCATGACGGAGCGATGAAATCGCACGACCTTGCCGGTGTGCACGCTGATTGCATCGACGGCAATTCCCAGGGTCGGAATACCAACCCAGAAGATGGCTGGAGCGAGGCTCACGCTGTAGAGCACCGAGACCAGACCGGAACGGCTGGTGTCGGTCGGCAAGTAGCCGTACTTCACATCGAGGTACGCCAAGAGGAGCTCGGCCATCACGAGCGGAAGGGCCAGTATTCCCGTGATGCTGAAGACCAGGAACGCCCAGGTGCTTACCGGGGAACGCTCGAGGGTCATGCCGGGTGCTCGGGCTCCGAGAATCGTCGACGCCACACAAATGAGGGCCCAAACGATTGCGCCGATCATGGCGCCAAGCGCCAAGGTCCACAGGACTACATAGTCGGTACGGCCGCCGCTGGGGCCGCCGTTCATGATGTAGGCGAGGACCAGAATTCCGGTCGAGACGAGCCAGGTCCAGAATGCGGTGGCCGCACCACGACTGAAGGCGAGGGCGGATGCCCCAATCTGCAAGGGAGTGATGTAGATGGCGAGCCCGACGAAGAGCGGGACGATGCCGCCGAACATCATGAGGTCACGGCCAAGGGACCACAGCTGGGTGAACTGATCGGTGTCTTCAACGATGTCGAGGCTGGCGAGATCGGCGTGCTCAAAGCCAGCAATGGCGCTCGCAACGATGCCGGCGAGCAGGAAGAGGGCTCCGCTGAACATCCACATTCGGCCTACAGCCTTGTGGTCACCGGTTCCGAAAATGTCGGTAACAGCAGCAGTGGACTCGGCGCCGTCAGCGGCAGGCGCGTCGGCCTCGGGGCGGGTGTCAGTCATTGCCATGGACGAAGGGACCTCAGCGCGGAGAAGGGGAAAACACGGTCGAAGAGAGCAACTTCGGGCTCAGCGACCCGGCGTTGCGCCGACGGAATTAGCAAACGAACCCAAGAGTGCGCGGCTAGGCCCGGACGACCGGTCGGTACTGTAACCGACCACGCAGTCAGATTCGAACTCCCAGGACGGGAGATCTCGACAGATACGCAAGTGACACCGACAGGATCGGGCGACACCTCAGCCAACGCCCCACCCAACGAGCTGGTCGATCGCCACCGCTGCGAACAGCACGGTGAGATGGGTGATCGAGAATCCGAAGTAGCGAATTGCTTTGGTGTCGAGTCGCGATGTGTCCGTTTCTCGGATCAAATCAAGGGCACCCAATGAGAACAAGGCACCAACAACAACCGCACTGCCGAGATAGATCCAGCCCATATCGGCAACCGGCCACAACGCAAGACTGACTGCCCACACGATGAGGGAATAGACAAAGATTTGGATCGCGGTCGATCGATGCCCAGCAACGACCGGCATCATCGGAACGCTGGCTGCCGCGTAGTCAGATTCATAGCGAATCGCCAGGGCCCAGAAGTGCGGCGGGGTCCAGAAAAACACCACAAGAAAGAGCAGTACGGCGGGCCAGGCCACCGTATTTGTCACTGCAGACCAACCAATGAGAACCGGTGCAGCGCCCGCAGCGCCACCGATCACAATGTTCTGTGTCGACGTCCGCTTCAACCAGATCGTGTAAACAAAGACGTAAAAGCAGCAGGCGGCCACCGCGAGCACCGCTGAGAGAAGGTTGACGAAGGCCCAGAGCCAGAAGAACGAGACAGTTTCGAGCCCGATCGCGAACGTGAGGCCCTGCTGTGGTGTGAGCTCACCAGTAACCAAGGGGCGTTTGTTGGTTCGCTCCATCAAGGCGTCGATATCTCGATCGACGTACATGTTGATGGCGTTGGCACCGCCGGCAGACATTGTTCCGCCGATGACAGTGGCAACAACGAGCCAAAGATCGGGAAGTCCGCGCTGAGCCAACACCATTGTTGGAACGGTGCTCACGAGCAACAGCTCGATGATTCGCGGTTTGGTAAGCGCAATATAAGCCCAGGCCCGCGACCGGGTGTTCACAGCGGTCAGCACCACGGCGTTGAGGGTACCCACAGCGCGGCGTTCGCGCGAAAGCCTGTGACGGAATTGCCATGTCCCACTGCCTTCGGTGCCGTCGCAACCGCGCTGTTCTGCCGGTCTGCCGCTCTGGGGCGATTGCCTCTAGCGTGATTTCGTGGATTCTCGACGACACGAACAGCTGTCGCGTGCAGTGGTGGTAGCCGGGATCTTGCTCGCGGTCATCATGTTCACCGGTGCCGCAGTGCGGCTCACCGAGTCCGGCCTTGGATGCCAAGACTGGCCGACCTGCGAAGACAATCAACTCGTCCCCGAGTGGGGATACCACGGGGCCATCGAGTTCGGAAATCGGCTGATTTCCTTCGTCGTCTCCATCGCCGTCGGTGTTGTTGTCGTACGGGCCCGCCGAATCCCCGAGCACCCCGAGTTCCTTCGCTGGGCGCTGAGTTTGGTGGCAATCGTCCTGGTGCAGATCGTGCTCGGTGGCATCACGGTGCTCGTTGATCTCCACCCGATGTTCGTCGGCGTTCACTTCCTGCTGTCCATTTTGTCGATCTGGCAGGCCGCAATGTTGTGGCATCGAATCATGATTTCGGGGCATCATGGTCGCACGCTCCCACCTGCACCCCTACGAACTCGCGGGTTGCTCATTGTCGGGCTTGCCGTTGTTGTCCTCGTCTTGGGAACGCTCGTGACGGGCACAGGCCCTCATGGCGGCGACTCCGAGGCAGAGCGGCTCAGTCTCGACCTCGAGTCCATTGTGCGACTGCACAGCATCAGCGTGTGGATCATGCTCGCCGCAACTGTTGAATTCGCCGCCCGGCTGCGCCGTGGCGGTCATGCCCTCGGCTCGGTGCAGCGCACGTTGGCCCTGATCCTGGTGCAAGGCGGGATCGGCTACGTGCAATATGCACGAGGAGTTCCTCCGCTTTTGGTCGAACTCCACGTCATCGGGTCCGTTGCTGTCTGGTTCGCCGTGGTGCGCCAATACCTCTCCCTCACCGAAACCTTGCCAGACTGGTTCCGCTATGAGTCGTCAACTACCTCCACATCAGTGGCCGCTCCGGGCTCGTAGGTCACTTCACCATGTCTGACATCGAAACACTGGAAATCATCGAGGTCGAGAACGAGACCATCACGGACGAAGACCGTCCTTGGAAGGTCATCGTGTGGAACGACCCCATCAATCTGATGGTGTATGTCACCTTCGTGATCCAGAAGCTGTTCGGCTACAGCAAAGAGAAGGCCACCAAGATGATGCTCGACGTGCACGAAAAAGGGCGGGCCGTCGTATCGAGCGGCACCAGAGTCGAAGCGGAGCGGGACGTGAAACGGCTCCACACGCACGGATTGTGGGCCACGATGGAACACGACGAGTAGGCAGGACCATGGGACTGTTTCGCAAACGATTCGTCAGCCGGGAATCAGACGGCACCTACACCATTCGATTTCCCGAGCACATCCGCGAGCTATTGGTTGCCTTGTCCGGCCAGCTCGATTCCGCGCTTCATCAGGACGACAACCCGGACCTGGCACGTCTCTTCCCTACCGCATACGCGAATGACCCCGAACGCGATGCCGGATATCAGGTTTTTGCCCGAGGCGAACTGATCGAGCACCGCAGGGAGGCCATCGCTCTGTTGGCTGAGACTGCAAACAAGCCATCGGTCACCGAAGACGAACTCACCTCGTGGATGCACGTCGTGAACGACGTTCGGTTGGTCCTTGGCACTCGCCTCGACGTCGGCGAGGACAGCCACGAAGTCGACGAAGACCACCCAGATGCCGATCTTCATGAGCTCTACCACCTTCTCGCAGCGGTCCTGAGCGAAATCATTGACGGACTCAGCAGCGCCCTCGATGACGAGGGCACGGTCTTCGGAGACTGACAGTCGACGCGAACGCACCGCCTCGCTTACCAGACGAAGTCGCAAGAACCGGGGCTGCTGGGCAGCCCGTGCTCGTCGCGTTCGGTGGAAACACGTGCGGCGCCTGCCATCCGGTCGACGAAACGGAGCGATCGACAAGAAATATTTCGGTGGAGCTAGGCGGTTTGCGCTGGTAGATTGAGCGCCGCTTTCCGGGCTTTTGGGCTCGGAATGCGGGCCCCCATCGTTCAGTGGCCTAGGACACCTGCCTTTCACGCAGGCAACACGGGTTCGAATCCCGTTGGGGGTGCTCCAACTATCGCTATGATCGTTGGGCCCGGTGAGGACGTGTCTTCGCCGAGTTAATTACTGGTCCCGTAGTGCAGTCTGGAGTGCACGCCGCCCTGTCAAGGCGGAGGTCGCGAGTTCAAATCTCGTCGGGACCGCTAGAACCTCGGAGTTTCTTGAGAAGGGCTCTTGCTCCTTTCAGGAAGTCGCTCGTTGGTTCGTGGGGATCTACGAAGATCCCCGAGGGGTCGGGTAGCTCAGTTGGCAGAGCATTCGCCTGAAAAGCGAAGGGTCACCGGATCGACGCCGGTCCCGACCACACGTAACGTGTCCGGACTCGAGTCCGGGCACGTTTGCCGTTTTCGCCCGATGCTGCCCCGCCAATATGTGGCGGGCGAGCGTGCCGACGCGATTCCCGAAAATGGACACGGCGCGACAACGGGTGAATCGTTTTGGCTGATTTTCTTGTCGATGAGCTCCTGAGCCGATTCAATGAGCAGTAATGAATTCGCCGCAGAACACTCCAATGTCCGACGAGCACAAAGCCGCTTTGGCCAAAGGTCGCAACGAAGGTCGAGCAGTGCGGGCCTATCTCGAAGCGATCGACCAGCACCGGCCAAAGCGAGGACGTAAGCGAACTCCAGAGTCAATCGGAAAGCGTCTGGAGAAGATCGCGGTCGAATTGGACACCGTCGATCCCCTGAAACGGTTGACGCTCATCCAAGAACGCATTGATCTCGAAGCAGAATTGGAAAAGATGGGCAAGGTCGTCGATTTGACCGCCCTCGAATCGGACTTCATTGCCGTTGCTGGTGCGTACGCCGACCGGAAAGGCATCTCGTTCCAGGCATTTCGCGAGCTCGGTGTGAGTTCCGCAGTGCTGAAACAGGCCAAGATTTCCAAGCGCGACTAGCTCACGAGCGGATCAAGCGGCTGGACGCGCGCACCGGAATTCGCCCCAACAAGCGCAACCATGCCGTGACTCAGAGAATTTCTTCGCCTCGATACGAGGCTGCCGGGTTGCCACTGGACAACTTGGCGGCATCGGTGCAGAAGGCCGCCACCTGGCGGTCGATCAACCCGGTGAGCGATGTCGCGTCGCTGACCAAGGCGGCCAATTCATCACGAGAACCGGGGAAATCGGCATCGTCCCCGAGTCGTGCAATGAGGGCCGATCCGTCTGCGGTTCCTGCTCGCAAATCAAGGGCAGTTGCGACCGCGTGTTGCTTGATCAGTTCGTGGGCTGTTTCTCGCCCCATCTCGTTGCGAATGGCATGCATCAACAGGGTTGGCGTCGCGAGAAACGGCAAGTACCGATCCAATTCGGCCGCAACGACACCTTCAAATACACCGAAGTCGTTCAACACTGCGAACGTCGTTTCGATCAGGCCGTCCAGTGCAAAGAACGCATCAGGCAACACCACCCGACGCACGACCGAACACGCCACATCTCCCTCGTTCCATTGGTCCCCCGACAGCCCACTCGCCATCGTGAGGTGACCCTTGAGAATCAGCGCGAGACCGTTGATTCGCTCGCAGCTTCTGGTGTTCATCTTGTGTGGCATCGCAGATGAGCCAACTTGGCCGGGTCGGAAGCCTTCGGTTGCCAGATCGTGGCCGGCCATCAGACGGATCGACGTCGCAATGTTTGCCGGGCCAGCCGCAAGCTGCACCAATGAGGCAACGACGGCAAAGTCCATTGAGCGGGGATAGACCTGGGAGACCGCATTGGCCACTCTTGGAACACCCAGGTGTTGGGCAACTCGCGCTTCGAGTTCAGCGGCCCGGTCGGCACTTCCGAGCAAGTCGAGCTGGTCTTGCTGGGAGCCAACAGGTCCTTTGATCCCACGAATCGCAAACGTTTGACGTATGTGGCGGACCTGTTCGATGGCCACCATCAATTCCTCGCCAAACTGGGCAAAGCGCTTTCCGACCGTGGTCGGTTGTGCCGGCACATTATGGGTACGTCCCACGATGATCGTGTCCGCATGCGCAGCTGCGAGCTCGGCCAGTCGGGCTACGAGCGCGGTCGCCCGATTCTCAACCAGTTCCAACGCCCGAAAGACCTGGAGCTGTTCGACGTTTTCGGTGGCATCTCGAGACGTCAAACCCTTGTGGAGATCCTCGTGACCGGCCAACTGGCAGAACTCGTCCAGCCGAGCCTTGACATCGTGACGTGTCTCTATTTCTCGACGTCGGATCGACTCGAGATCGATGTCGTCGAGAACGGCTCGATAATCATCGAGGGCAGAGGCGTCGACAGGGAGCCCAAGATCGATCTGCGCCTCAAGGACGGCGAGCCAGAACTGACGCTCAAGCCGCACTCGATTGACGGGGTCGAAGATCTCCACCATCGCTGAACTCGCGTAGCGGTCAGCCAAAACGTTCGGAATCGACATGTTGATCTCCTGATTCACAAGCCGGCGATCCAGGGTCCAACTAGCCCGCAGGCCAGATCACCCAACTGAATCTCTCAAGCGACCCTCGAAATGGGCCGATCTTCGGAATGAACAAGTGTGCCCGATTACCACGAGGAACGGTTCGTGAACGGACGGTGTGACAACGATCCGCTGGATCAAGCGGAAGATGTATGCGACGGATGCGGAGGAGACTTCTGCGGGGCGTGCCTGCTGTACCCCCGAGGGAAGAAGCGACCTCCCGTCTGCAAAGCGTGTGCGATTGCCCGCGCCGGTCTCCGCTCCTCGAGCAAGAGCGTGAGCACAACGGGGAAGAAGCAGGTCCGTAAGCGCCGAAAGGAACTGGCGGCCGCAACTGAGAACGCCCCGCAAGACGGCTTTGTGTTCTTCGACGAACCAGGCTCCGATGTGATCCTTCGAGATGCATCGATCCTCAATCCGGTTGTGGAGGATGAGCCGAAATCCAAGCGTAAGAAGCGCAAGAAGAAGTCCAAAGATGCGCTTCCCGAACCACGTGGCAACGGAACTGCCGATCTGCAACCTGCCGAAGACCCACCAGAAGTCGAAACCTGGGCCGAGGAAGACGCTGCCACCGACGCAACCGTCGCGGCCGCATCGTCGACCCGGCGGGGAAGCATCCCAGTAGAAGAGTTCCTCGAAGAGGCTGGCCGTGAGGACGAAGCGCCAGATCAGCCGCCTCCTCCCGCGAGCGCCGACGACGAGTCGAGTTCAGACGATCCTCCGCCGCCAGTGGCAGACGACGCGTCGCCGCTCAACGACAAACCGAGCGCCACCGAACTGCTGAGCCGTCTCAAGGAAGCCCAGCGAGTCGCACCGCTCGCCGGTGACGCAGGGGCCTCAGCTGACCCTGCAGACCCCTGGATCCCAGCGGCCGCAAACTCAACGACCACGGATGCGGGACCTCAGCAATCAGCCGACGTCGACATCACGGTCAACCCGTTCGGAGACCCCACGCCAGCCCCCGCTGCTCGGGAGCGTATGGAAGCGTGGCAGCCGCCCGAAGTCACGCCGCAAACCGCGACCTCAGACCAGCGCGAACCCGAGATGTTCGTTGCGCCCGAGACACTCCCGGCGACACCGCTCGAAGAGCCGTCGGCTGTGGACGGGCCGCACCCCGCCGAGACAGGTCTCAGCTTCGCCCACGAACCCGACTTCGCACCCGATGTGTACGAGGACGTCGCCTTCGATCACAATCCGCAGTTTCAGGGCACGGATACCGACGTCCAACACGAAACATCGTTCGAGAACACGTCCTTCGAGAACACGTCCTTCGAGAACACTCCGGCGTCAAAACTGCTCGAGGCATCAGAACCTGACCCAATCGATGTACCCGCCCAACCTGTCGAGGTGCCGGAAGCGCTTCGACCAAAGGCCGACCTCGCCATTGCCGGCGCCCAGGTTGGCGGAGCATCAGGTCTGGGAGAGTCTCCCGCGTCGGAGACCAAGGCGGACACCGACGACGGCGGCAACTGGATTCCGCCCGCCCTGCGTGGCATGGCGCCCAAGGAAGTTCGCGATGCCGAAGTCCTGCCCAAGCGACGGTCAGTCGACTGATCTCCCAACAGAAGGCTCTGTTGCCCAGCAGACAATCAGCCCCAGTGAATGAACTGATCGCGCCCTGGTCCAGTTGAGGCCAACGTGACCGGGATTCCGACCTGATCCTCGAGCGCTCGTAGGTACGCCTGCGCGTTGGGATGGAGGTGATTCGGTTCGGTGGCCGATGTCATATCGGTGTTCCAGCCTGGAAACTCTTCGTAGATCGGGGTTGCCCGATGCAGTTCAGACTGATGATAGGGAAGCTTCTCGACCCGCTTGCCATCGATCTCATAGGCAACACACATCTTGATCGTGTCGAAAGTGTCGAGCACGTCGAGTTTGGTGATCGCAAGCTCCGTGAGACCGTTGATCCGCCCTGCATGTCGCAGCATGACGGCGTCAAACCAACCCGGCCGACGACGACGACCTGTATTCGTACCGAACTCGCGTCCGATGTCGACCATCCGATCGCCATCTTCGTCGAAGAGTTCTGATGGAAATGGACCAGCACCGACTCGGGTCACGTACGCCTTGGCGATACCGACGACACGGGTGATCTCTTTTGGTCCGATTCCGGCCCCAGCGCACACACCACCCGCAATCGGATTGCTCGAGGTGACGAATGGATAGGTGCCGTGATCAAGGTCCAAGAACGTGGCCTGGGCTCCCTCAAACAGCACGTGTTGCCCCGCTTCGAGCGCATCATGAATGATGTTGACCGAATCCGCGATGTGCGGCTGTAGTCCCTCAAGGCACTCCGACAGAACCTTGTCTGCGATCTGATCGGGATCGAGCGGCAGGCGGTTGAAGACCTTGGTGAGCACCTTGTTTGTGTGCGAGAGCGTCGCATGCAGCTTCTCACGAAAGATGTTCTCGTCCAGCAGATCCTGGACCCGGATTCCCACGCGCATTGCTTTGTCGGCGTACGCCGGGCCGATGCCGCGCTTGGTCGTTCCGAGCTTGGCCTTGCCCAAGTGGCGCTCGTGCAGTGCATCGAGTTCCTGGTGGTAGGGCAGGATCAGGTGAGCGTTACCCGACAACTTGAGGCGGCTGACGTTGATGCCGCGCTTGGACAGCATGTCCATCTCTTTGAGGAGCACGAAGGGATCGACGACCACGCCATTGCCGATCACCGGCGTGATGTGGTCATAGAAGACGCCGCTGGGGATCAGCTGGATCGCGAACTTCTCGCCATCGATGACAATGGTATGGCCGGCATTGTGACCGCCCTGGTAGCGAACCACCATCGACATTTCTTTGGCGAGAAGGTCGGTGAACTTACCCTTACCCTCGTCGCCCCACTGCGTTCCCACCACGATCGTTGCTGGCACGTCGGCAGACTCTATCTGTCCGCCGACCGTGCCCCTAACGATTTCGCGAGCCGCTGGTTTTAGCTTGCCTCGACGGTGATTTCGGTGTCGTCGCTGTCGACCCGAACCTTGGCCCCTTCAAGCAGGTCACCCTCCAGAATTGCGAGCGCAATGCGATCAGCAACTTCCTTCTGAATCACCCGCTTGAGCGGACGAGCGCCAAATGCAGGGTCATAGCCAAGGTCTGCGAGGCGGTGCTTGGCCGCATCGCTCACGTCAAGCGTCAATCGGCGATCCGCCATGCGCTTGGCCAGCAATTCCAGTTGGACGTCAACGATCTCGGTGAGATCTTCCTTCGAGAGCTCTCGGAACCGCACGATGTCATCTACCCGATTGATGAACTCGGGCCGGAAGAAGTCCTTGGGATCACCCGGCAGGTTCGACGTCATGATCAGCACCACGTTCGTGAAGTCGACGGTGCGTCCTTGACCATCAGTGAGCCGGCCATCGTCGAGAAGCTGCAGCAGGACGTTGAAAACATCCGGGTGCGCTTTTTCGACTTCGTCAAGCAATACCACGGCGTACGGACGCCGCCGAACGGACTCTGTGAGCTGACCTCCCTGGTCATAACCGACATACCCCGGAGGGGCACCAATGAGCCGCGAGACAGAGTGTTTCTCCATGTACTCGCTCATATCGATACGAGTCATCGCACGCTCATCATCAAACAAGAAGTTGGCCAGCGATCGAGCAAGCTCGGTCTTGCCCACGCCGGTGGGACCGAGGAACAAGAAGCTGCCAATCGGCCGATTCGGGTCGGACAGCCCTGCCCGGCTTCTCCGGATTGCGCTGGACACCGCGTGGACTGCGTCGTCCTGTCCGATCACGCGTTCATGCAGTTCATCTTCCAGGCGCAAGAGTTTGCGCGATTCCGCCTCGATGAGGCGTGACGTCGGCACGCCGGTCCAGCGGCTGACGACCTCAGCCACGTCCTGCTCATCGACCTCTTCTTTGAGCATCGTTTGTGTCGACTGAAGCGTCGCCAACGCAACCGACGCCTCCTCAGTTTGACGCTCCAAGACTGGCAAGCGCCCGTAGCGAATTTCCGCAGCCTTTTCGAGGTCGGCCTCTCGCTCCAACTCACGGCTCAGAGAATCGTGCTCCTCTTTGAGAACACGGATCTTGTCGATTGCGTCCTTCTCGTTCTGCCAGTGAGCCTTCATTCCCGCTGACTGCTCTTTGAGATCAGCCAACTCAGCCTCGAGCTCTTCGAGTCGCTCGCTTGATGCCGCATCGGTTTCCTTACCGAGAGCGACCTCTTCCATCTCGAGCTGACGAATCCGGCGTTCGACGACGTCGATCTCGGTGGGCAGCGAATCGATCTCGATACGAAGCTTCGATGCAGCCTCATCCACGAGGTCGATGGCTTTGTCAGGCAGGAACCGGCCCGTGAGATAGCGGTCGGACAACGTTGCTGCTGCCACGAGTGCAGCATCTTGAATTCGAACGCCGTGATGCACTTCATAACGCTCGCGCAGGCCACGCAGAATGGCGATTGAGTCTTCGACTGATGGTTCTCCGACGAACACCTGCTGGAAGCGGCGTTCGAACGCTGCGTCCTTCTCGATGTGCTTGCGAAACTCATCCAGCGTGGTCGCACCGACCATTCGGAGCTCACCACGAGCGAGCATCGGCTTCAGCATGTTCGACGCGTCCATCGCGGAGTCGCCACCGGCGCCAGCGCCGACAATCGTGTGCATCTCATCAATGAACGTGATCACTTCGCCGTCGGCGTCGGTGATCTCTTTCAGCACTGCCTTGAGGCGTTCCTCGAACTCCCCTCGGAACTTGGCACCCGCGAGCATCGATGACATATCAAGGGAAATCACTCGACGGTTCCGAAGGCTGTCCGGCACATCTCCCTCGATGATCCGCTGGGCCAGCCCTTCAACGATGGCCGTCTTCCCGACTCCCGGTTCGCCGATCAGCACGGGGTTGTTCTTGGTTCTCCGACTGAGCACCTGCACGACCCGCCGGATCTCGTCGTCTCGGCCGATCACTGGGTCGAGGCGGCCGCTCCTGGCATCTTCGGTGAGGTCTCGGCCATATTTCTCCAGAGCCTGGAACTGATCCTCAGGCGTCTGACTCGTGACGCGGTGAGAGCCTCGCACCTCTGCCAACGCCTCCAACAGGTCGGAGCGGGACAAGTCAATGCGAGCAGCCGTTGCTCCCCCGGAATCGCGATTGGCAAGAGCGACGAGCAGATGTTCAGTGGACAGGTAGTCGTCGTCGAGCTCACCACGAACGGAGTCGGCATCAGCCAACACCCGGTTGGTCTGCTTGGAAAAACGCGGTTCGGCTCCGTACGCCTTCGACAACTCATCGAGAGCAAGCTCGGTGTCGACGCGGAGCGAGGTTGGCTGACGGTCGAGCTTTGTCAGGATCGGGAGAACGACGCCTTCAGCTTGGGAGAGCAATGCACTCAGAAGGTGGTCAGGAGTGACCTCGGGGTGAGAATCCTTCTTGGCTCTTTCAATGGCGCCGGTGATGGCTTCTTGGGTCTTGATCGTCCAACGGTTCGGGTCGAGTGCCATGGGGGCTCCTCTTGCTATGTGGTTTCTGTCGTTGAGGTTGGGTCGTTGTTGGTCGTGGGTTTGTTAGCGACGGCGGCGGTAGACGGTTACTTCTTGGCTCACTGGGACGAGGTCACGGCGATGTTCTCGCCGGGTCTCTTCCTGAGCTTCTCGATGTTCACGCTCGATCTGTTCGAGCTGTTGTGCGTGCAGTCGGCGCGACTTGGCGAGCTCCTCGGTCACACGAGCAAGCGAGTGCTCGAGTGCCAACACTCGCTTGACTCCTGCAAGGTTGAGGCCCTCCTCGGTGAGGGACTGAATTCGCTGAAGAAGCGAGACGTCGGCATCGCTGTACCGACGGCTTCCCCCTCCAGTTCGAGCCGGACTCACCAATCCTTTGCGCTCGTAGATCCGCAACGTCTGGGGGTGCACGCCCGCGAGCTCAGCGGCGATGGAAATGACGTAGACGGCCCGACTGGACGGCTGTGCGCCGCTCCCTCCATCGGGCCGGCTCATGATGTCGAACCTGGCTGCGCGACATCGTCGGTTTCAGCGACCGTCGATTCGAACGTGGCGGCCATCGCTTCGATCGCCGCTCGCTGATCATCAGAAAGGGTCGTCGGCACGTCAACTTCGACGGACACCAACAAGTCTCCCGTTGCCTTCTTGGCCGGAACGCCCTTGCCCTTTACCCGGAAGGTCTTGCCGCTGGCCGTTCCCGCTGGAACCTTCAGGGTGAGCGAACCACCATCGATCGTCGGGACCTTCACTCTGGTGCCAAGCGCCGCCTCGGCGAACGAGATGGGGAGCGTCACGGTGAGGTTCGAGCCCTTCCGTCCAAAGACCTCGTGCGCCGCAACTTTGACGGTGACAAAAAGATCACCCGGCCGGCCGCCGAAGGTGCCTGGACCTCCCCTGCCCTTCAACCGAATGCGCTGCCCTTCTTTCACACCCGCAGGAATCCGGACCTTCACTTGGCGCGGTCGACGCTCGGTGCCGGTTCCCCGACAGGTCGTGCACGGATCATCGACAACGCGACCCCTGCCTCCACATTGAGGGCAAGGCTGAGAGAGGCTGAAAAGACCCTGATTGTCGTCGAGAACACCTCGACCACCGCATCGAGAGCAGGATGACGGAGTCGTGCCAGGGCGTGAACCACTGCCGCTACACGTCGAACATGAAGCATCCGACGTCAGGTGCACCGATGTCGTGACGCCGGCAATTGATTCATCAAACGACAGATGAAGGTCCGCGTTGAGATCTTCACCTGGCTGGGCTCGGGGACCCTGGGGAGCCCGTTGTCGAGGGCCAGGTCCGCCGCCGCCAAAGACCCCACCGAGCAGATCACCAATGTCGACCCCGTCGAAGGAGAAGTTGCGGCCACCACCCATACCCGTGTCGGGCCCAAAGCCGCCCGGACGGGCACCGCCGAAGCCGCCACCAACGGGACCGAGGCGTCGAACGTCGTCGTATTCCTTGCGTTTGTCATCGTCGCCAATGACGTCGTAGGCCTCGGAGATCTCCTTGAAACGCTCTTCGGCTTTGCTATCCCCAGCATTGGCATCCGGGTGGTATTTCCTTGCGAGCTTTCGGTACGACTTCGTGATCTCCTTGTCGGTTGCGTCTTTCTTGACGTCCAACATCTTGTAGAAGTCCTTGTCGAGCCAGTCGTGTTGCATGCTTCACCTCCTCCGAGGTCAGTTCTGTGTCAGTTTCTGTGTCTAGGGATTGGTTGTTGCACGCACGGTTTGCGTGCACGGTGTGCCGAGATCAACCAAGGGTGCGGACCATGGCGGGCCGTACGACGTTGCCCTTCCAGCCGTACCCGACCCGAAGAACTTCAGCGACTACGGGGCCATCAGGACTTGCACCGTCTTCGTGCATGACGGCTTCGTGCAGCGCAGGATCGAATGGAGCATCGACCGGATCCAGCCGCTCGAGACCCTGCTTGATCAAGGCATCCAGGAGCGAGGTGCGAATGGGGTCGACATCTGCCGCCCCGTTCGCAATCGCTCCATCACATGCGTCGAGCACAGGCAGGAGCTCATTGACGAGGCCAGTGTTGGCACGGGCAATGGCATCGGCCTCGCGTTTGGCAACGGCCTTGCGGTAGTTCTCGAACTCGGCTTGCAATCGCCGGAGCGAATCGAGATATTCGTCGCGCTCGACGCTGACTCTTTCGAGGTCAACCACGAGGTCTTCCACTGAAATCGGGCCAGTTGGCTGGTCCTCAGCTACCTCGGCCTGTTCGTGCAACGCGGCGTCGACAGCGTCGCCAATCGAGGAATCGCCCTCGGTGCCGGCTCCTGCCCCAAAGGACGAAACGTCATCGGCGGGAACACCCTCGGCGGGCGAGTCCGGGGCGGAATCCTCCGCCCCAGAGTCTTTCGGTGACGTGCTCACTCGGCATCCTCAGCGTCGGCCTCGTCGTCATCCTCGACGATCTCGGCATCGACAACCTCGTCGTCGTCGACAGGTTCAGAGGCCTCGGCATTGCTCGCGTCAGCTTCGGCCGCGGCCTGCTCATAGAGCTTGGTGCTGATGGCTTGGCTGGCGCCCAGGAGTGCTTCGGTCTTGTCCTTGATGGCTTCGACGTCTTCACCCGCAAGGGCTTCCTTCAACTCGGCGAGAGCTTCCTCGACGGGCTTGGTCTCATCATCGGACAGCGACTCGCCCTGCTCTCGAAGAAGCTTGTCGGTGTTGTACGCCAGGCTCTCTGCCCCATTGCGCACCTCGGCTTCCTCGCGACGCTTGGCGTCCTCTTCTGCGTGGAGCTCCGCGTCCTTCACCATCTGATCAATGTCGTCCTTGGACAACGTCGACTGGCCGGTGATCGTGATCGACTGCTCTTTGTTGGTTGCCCGATCCTTGGCACTGACATGGACGATGCCGTTGGCATCGATGTCGAAGGTGACCTCGACCTGGGGGATGCCACGAGGGGCCGGGGGCAGGTCGACCAGCTGGAACTTACCGAGCGTCTTGTTGTAGCCAGCCATTTCACGCTCGCCTTGCAGCACGTGGATCTCCACCGAGGGCTGATTGTCCTCAGCAGTCGTGAACGTCTCGGACCGGCGGGTCGGGATCGTTGTGTTGCGCTCGATGAGCTTGTGCATCACGCTGCCTTTGGTCTCGATACCGAGGCTGAGGGGCGTGACGTCGAGAAGCAGGATGTCCTTGACGTCTCCCTTGAGCACACCGGCCTGGACTGCAGCGCCAACGGCGACAACCTCATCGGGGTTCACCGACTTGTTTGCTTCCTTGCCGGTCAGGCTTTCGACGAGCTCGGACACCGCAGGCATACGAGTCGAACCGCCAACCATCACGACGTGATCGATGTCGGAGTAGCTGAGTCCTGCGTCCTTGACGGATGCCTCGACTGGCTTCTTCACTCGTTCGAGCAAGTCGGCGGTGATTTCCTGGAACTTGGAGCGACTAAGGGTCTCCTCCAGGTGGAGCGGGCCGTCTGCAGTCGCGGTGACGAAGGGAAGGTTGATCGACGTCGACTGTGTATTCGACAGCTCGATCTTGGCCTTCTCGGCTGCTTCCTTGAGGCGCTGAGCAGCCATCTTGTCCGCTCCGAGATCAACGCCATGGGCGTTCTTGAACTGAGCCACGAGCCAGTCAATGACTGCATCGTCCCAATCGTCGCCGCCGAGACTGGTGTCGCCCGAGGTCGACTTCACTTCAAAGACGCCATCACCGATCTCGAGAATCGAGACGTCGAAGGTTCCGCCGCCAAGGTCGAACACGAGGATGGTCTGATCCTCGCCTTCCTTGTCGAGGCCATAGGCCAGCGCAGCAGCGGTCGGTTCGTTGATAATCCGCAGGACCTCAAGACCGGCAACTTGACCGGCCTCTTTGGTGGCAGTCCGTTGCGCATCATCGAAATAGGCCGGAACCGTAATGACGGCCTGGGTGACCGAGTCTCCCAGGTAGGCCTCGGCGTCACGCTTGAGCTTCATCAACGTGCGAGCGCTGATCTCCTGGGAGTTGTACTTCTTGGAGTCGATATCGGTCGTCCAATTCGTGCCCATATGACGCTTCACGGACCGAATGGTGCGATCAGGGTTGGTAATCGCCTGACGTTTCGCCACCTCACCAACGAGAACTTCACCGTCGTCCTTCGAGAATGCAACCACCGACGGGGTGGTACGGGCGCCTTCTGAGTTTGGAATCACGACCGGCTCGCCGGCTTCCAGCACGGCGACAACTGAGTTGGTGGTTCCGAGGTCGATGCCAACGGCCTTTGCCATGGTGTCTGTCCATTTCTGACTGCCGATGCAGTCGGTTACTGACGAGCTCGATGAGCTGGTCTCCAAGGGGGTTCTGGGGACTGTAGCCGATCTATTGACAATCGACTACATAAAGTTAAGTGCAAGACACTCAACTTTATTCCATGCACTCACTCAACTTTTATCGGCAGCGTGTCCATCGGTTTGAGCGAGTTGTCTTCAGACGTGCAGTTTTGCTCTGACTACCCTGTGCGCTAGGTCACTACTTTCAGCGTTCGGAGCGAACAACGTTCGAGCAAGCGGAGCGGGCAGGCGAACCCGCTGAAGGTGGAGATGGCAGGTCGGTGGTGGGTCGCGGCAGCGATCGTGGTGGGAGTTTCGACGTTTACGGGACCAAGCGCGCCCGTCGAGTTCGTAGATCAAGACGTGTTGACGTTGTCCGCTGTCGGGCGAAATGAGTCCGCGATCCGGCCCATTCTCGGCGAAGGCGAGGCACTCGTTCGAGGCATCGACGCGCTTGATGAACTCGGATTCGCCTGGTCTGAAGCACTTCCCGACTGGACGATCGAGTTCCGGGCGGGTCGCGAAGAGCTCTTCGGATTGACCCACACCCAGGAGAACCGGATCGAGATTTTTGTTCGCGATGGCCAAAGCGACGCCTTTCTCCAACACGTGATCGCCCACGAGATCGGCCACGCCGTCGACGTCAGCCTCAACTCCACCGAAGACAGAGAGCGCTGGCAGCAGGCGCGACAAATCGAAGATGCGGATTGGTGGCCGGGATCGGGGGCGACTGACTTCGCTACCGGGGCAGGCGACTTCGCCGAAGGATTCGCCGTTTGGCTCACCGGGGCAGAGGGCTACCGGAGCGAACTCGGACCACCACCGACCGAACGTCAACTCGCGCTCATCGAAGAGCTCGCGGGGCAGGAAGGATGAGCCTTCCAGCTACACCGCCCGCAACAACATCGGGGTCGCGGCCTCGGCTCTTGGGTATCGGCCTGACAGGGCTCGCCTCCCTGAGCGTTGGCGTCGTTGCGGTCGGAGTGACATCGGCGACTGCCACTGAACGGACAACAATCTCCATCGAGCTCGACGCCAGTTCTCGGTTCGATATTGCGGTCGCAGGGCAGGTCCAACTCGCTCCCGCGCTTGCCGCAGTCACGGCGAGTCCGACCACCCAACCGGTAGGTCCAACCATCAACTTGGACCAGCTCGCAGCGACGCCTCCGCCGACCGTGACCCAACCCGAGGTGCAACTCGTTGGCCTCGAGACGAATGCAGGACGTCGCGGGATGGCAGCCCTGGAACGCCTCGACTATCCATGGAGAGAGGCCCTCGCCGGATGGACCATCTCATTCCACGGACCCAGGAGCGATGTCTCCGGGCTGACCTACTTCGATCGTCGTGAAATCCAACTCTTCCCTGCGAGCCGACACAGTGACACCCAACTCGCCCACGTCATGGCACACGAAGTTGGCCACGTCGTCGACTTCCTCTACGTGACCCCTTCGGAGAAGGAACAGTGGAGATCGGCGCGGGGGCTCGATGGACGAAGCTGGTATCCGAGCGGCACCACCAACGACTTCACGTCACCGGCTGGCGACTTCGCAGAAGCCTTCGCCTCCTGGCAGATCGGCGACAACTACCAGGCTCGGCTCGGCGGCAACCCAACGGCGGCCCAGATCGAGCTGCTTGCCACCATCACCGCTGGCTGAAACCAGCATCGTCGACAACGCACCGAGCTGGAACGAAGAGAACCGCGACCCGAGGGTCGCGGTTCTCACAATCAGTTTTTCACAGACGACAGCCATTCTCAGACTGCGACAGCCATTCTCAGACTGCGTCTGCGCCAACTTCACCGGTTCGGATGCGAACGAGCGAATCGACAGGCGTAACCCAGAGCTTCCCGTCGCCGATCTTGCCGGTCTGTGCAGCAGAGGCGATGGCATCTGCCACCTTGCTGACATCCGGCGTGTCGACGACGATCTCGAGCTTCGTCTTTGGCACGAAGTCGACCTGGTATTCAGCACCCCGATAGGTCTCGGTGTGGCCACCCTGGCGGCCGAATCCCTTCACCTCGGTGACGGTCATACCCTGGATCCCGATTCCCCGAAGGGCCTCTTTCACCTCATCGAGCATGTGGGGCTTAATGACTGCTGTGACGAGTTGCATCTGCAGTTCCCTTTCCTAGTTCCGAATCCAGCTCAGACCGACGAAGCGACGAGCATGTCAGGACCGTAGCCCGGTGCACCATGCTCCGACACGTCAAGTCCGGCGATCTCCTCTTCAGCGCTGACTCGAAGGAGTCCAGCGGCCTTGAGGCCTGCAAAGAGTGCTCCAGCAGCGACCGACACGAACGCCGCAATAGCGACGACACCGATCAGCTGGGTGACGAGCAATGAAGCACCGCCACCGTAGAAGAGCCCAGCGCTTTCCTCAGCGCCGTTGATGGGTGAGGTCGTGGCGAGCAGTCCAGTGGCAATCAGGCCCCAGGCTCCACAAACACCGTGCACCGAGAAGGCGCCAACCGGGTCGTCAATACCCGCACGTTCAATGGCGAGGACCGAGAGCACGACGATCGAGCCTGCAACCACACCAGTGAGCAGCGCTCCGAAGGCGGACACTTCGCCCACACCGGAGCAGATCGCAACAAGCCCAGCGAGCAAACCGTTACCAGCCATCGAGACATCAGGCTTCTTCATGGTGATCCACGAGGTGGCCATGGCACCCATCGCACCCGCTGCAGCAGCGAAGGCAGTGATGACGGCAATAACAGGAACTGCCATATCGGCCTGCAGCTGCGAGCCAGGATTGAACCCAAACCAACCGATGAAGAGGATGAACACACCTGTGATGGCGAGCGGAACGCTATGGCCCGGCATCGCCTTCGGCTTGCCGTCAGCGGTGAACTTGCCGATCCGAGGACCAATGATGATGGCACCCATGAGAGCAGCGAAACCGCCGGTCATGTGCACAAGTCCAGATCCGGCGAAGTCGACGAATCCTGTAGCTCGACTGGAGAGGAATCCGCCGCCCCACTGCCAGCTGACAACGATCGGGTAGATCAAACCGGTGAGAACCACCGAATAGAGGAGGTAGCCAATGAACTTGGTTCGACCCGCCACCGCCCCGGACACAATCGTCGCTGCCGTTGCTGCGAATGCAGCCTGGAAGAAGAAGTCGACCGGAATCGCAAGCGGATAGAAGCCGTCATCGGCGAGGGCCTCAGGGCCGACATCAACGAGATAGCTGCTGAAGAAGCCCGGAACCCACAATCCTGCAGAACCAATCCAACCGTTGAAGTCGCCCGGATAGGCGATGCCCCAACCGATGAAGGCAAACATCAACACGCCAATGCTGACGTCCATGAGATTCTTCATCATGATGTTGGCTGCGTTCTTCGCCCGAGTGAGACCGGCTTCGACGAGACCGAACCCAGCCTGCATCAAGAAGACGAGCACGGCGCAGATGAAGATGAAGATGTTGTCGAGCACCACCATGTTCATGGCTTCAGCCCCGGTTGCGGCTGTGCGGTCGTACTGCTCAGCCTGTGCCGATGCCGGCCCGGCGAGGAGCAACGCGCTCCCCAAACCTGCGACAGCGGCCATGCCGACTTTTGTTCGCAATCGCCGGCGGTTACCGGCTTCCCTGCGGTGACTCATGTTGTCTTCCTTCTTCCGTACCTGGGCCCGAGCCCATTTCCGTGGTCTGTACCGGGGATTCCCCGTCCGCTGCAGTCACAACCCTGGGACCGAAACAGCGTCTTGTTCCCCCGCTGGAGGACTTCGTTCATCAACCTAGGAGTGTCGTGTTTCCCGATCGTTCGGCTTGCGTGACGGAATGCTGACCACTGACTGAACGCAATCTGAACACGTGCCTGAACGAGCATCTGAACGCTGTATGACTAGGTCTGCAGGGCATAGCCCCGAGATCGGACGGTGCGCACCGTGAGTCCCAGAGGATCGAGACGGCGCCGTAGACGCATGATGTGGACGTCGAGAGAATTTCGATCCGCTGTGCCATTGGGCCAGCCAATGGCGGTGAGTCGATCTCGACTCACCACGACACCAGGTCGTTCGAGGAATGCGCTGACGAGACGCGATTCGAGGGGCGGCAGTGCCACCCACATCGACCCAACACTCAACACCCCATCGGCACTCAACTCAGGAGGTGGTGGAGCTGGCTCGTCGTCGGAAGTTCCCTCGGCGAGCAGCTTCAGCGCCTGGGTTCGTGCCTCGACCTCTTTGCTGTCCGATGACAGGTACGTCCAGTCCTCGAGAGGATCGGCACAGACCGGGGGTTGCGATACGGGGTCCACCAAGAGCAACCGCGGGCGCTTCGCCTCTCGAAGAGTGGCTCGACGAGACCTCTGCTCTGGCCAATTGAGCGTTTCGACGTGCATCAACGAAACGTAGTTTTGGCAGATTTCCGGTTTGTTTCCGCCACGTGACGACCAATGGGAACTGATGGAGCGCGATCTTCGTTACCTATGTCGATGACCAACCGACCAGGGCCGCCAGGTTTGAATTTTTGACTGGGCCCGCCACTGACCAACCATGCGAAATTCGCTAGTGTTGACGTCGCGCCGCCTCACTGGAGGTCGGCCAAACAGAGAGGGACCCCATGGGACTGATGGACAAGCTCCGCAACGAGCTCGTTGACATCATCGAGTGGATCGATGATTCAAGGACGACACTGGCGTGGAGGTTTCCGCGGTACCAGAACGAGATCAAGAACGGTGCGCAGCTGATCGTTCGTGAAGGCCAGAAAGCTGTCTTCGTCTATCGAGGCGCACTCGCAGATCAATTCGAACCTGGCCACTACGAGCTGACGACCGAGAACCTGCCGATCATGTCGACGCTCCAGGGATGGAAGCACGGCTTCGATAGCCCGTTCAGATCCGAGGTCTACTTCATCAATACCCGACCGGTGACCGACCTTCGGTGGGGCACCCCGCAACCGGTCACCGTTCGAGATCCTGACTTCAAGATGGTGCAGGTCCGGGCCAACGGCCTTTGTGTGGTCAAGGTTGACGACCCCGAGATCTTCCTCCGAGAGGTCATCGGCACCGACAGTTCCGTCGACATCGATGAGATCACCGAGCTGCTGCGGCGCGTCATCACGTTGGCCTTCGCCGACATGGTCACCGAGTCTGGTCTCGGTGCGATCGATCTTCAGGGCAAACAAATTGAGCTCTCCCAGAAGCTTCGAGAGTTCGTTGCCGAGCGAGTAGACGACGAGTACGGCCTCGCTATTCCCGACATCACCATGAACATCTCGTTGCCTGACGAGATCACCCAGGCGATGACTCGTGGCGTTGCTCGTGGTGTTGAAGAGTCCGGGTTCCTCGACAACGTCGGCGACCTGAATCGCTATCAGCAGGCGAAAGCAGCCGACGCGATGGTGATCGCCGCTGGCAACGAGAGCGGCGGCAACGCCATGGGCGACATGATGCAGATGGGCATGGGTGTGGCCATGGCCGGGCAAATGGCTCAGAGCATGGGCGGAGCCATGCAGCCCCAGCAACAGCAACAGCCTCAACAGCAACAGGCGGCAGCACCACCACCCTTGCCAAGCCAGGGTCCGATGTATCACGTGGCGATCAATGGCCAGCAGGCCGGTCCGTTCACGATCGAGCAGATGCGCGCCGGATTGGCCAACGGGCAGATGACCCCGACGAGTCAAGTCTGGACTACCGGGATGGCTGGCTGGTCTGCCGCCAACGTCGTGCCAGCGCTTGCGACGCTGTTCTCTGTTCCGCCGCCGCTCCCCACCGAGCCGCCACCGACACCGCCGCCGGCCCAGGGCTAGGAGGAATCGACAATGGAGGGATCGATTCCACCACAGCCCCCGAGCAGACCAGGACCACCCGCGCCGCCACGGGCGCCAGCATCGCCACCGCCGATGCCAGGCGCGCCACCGCTCCCCACACCGCCGGCCCAGCCTGTCGCACCCACGCGCCCAGCGGCCCCGGTGCGGCCGCAAGCGACCCCGTCACCAACGGCGACCACCGCTCCCGAGGGGCAGCGCGACTTCAACTCATTCAACGCGCAACAGGATGTCGACACCCGGCCGTGCGCGAACTGTGGAGGCCAACTCGAATTCCACATCGGCGACCAGAACCTTGCCTGCCCACATTGTGGACATTCTCAAGCCATCGAACATGCCGAGGGAGCGGCTGTTGTTGAGCAGAGCTGGGCCTCGCTGCAGATGAACCAGATGTCTGGCCGGGCCATGAGCCACGCCGAAGGCGAGAAGGAAGTCGTGTGCCAGAACTGTGGGGGCCACACCACGTTCATCGGCACCATGACCAGCACCCGTTGTCCATATTGCGCAACCCCGGTGCAACGTACGGACATTCACGAGGCCCCGGACCGCCTCAATGTCGATGGCGTGCTGCCCTTTGGCGTGACAGACAAAGCGGCCAGCGACATCGTCGACGGATGGATTTCAAAGCGCTGGTTCGCTCCGACAGAGTTCAAGAAGTATTCGACGGCTGGTTCGTTCGAGAGCGTGTACGCCGCCTATTTCACCTACGACGCCCAAGCAACAACCGACTACACAGGTGAACGAGGCAATCGACACACGCGGACCGTCGGGCATGGAGACAACAAGCGCACCGAGACCTACACGGTCTGGCACCGGGCCAACGGTCGAGTCCACAACTCCTTTGATGACATCACGATTCTCGCCAACACCGGCTTCACCGAGAAGTACGTGACTCGGCTCGATCCGTGGCCTTCCCAGAACATGCAGCCCTACAACCGCGATTTCATCGCCGGTCACTTGTGTCGGACCTATGACCGAGATGTCGAGGAGTGTTACGGGCAGGCTCGCCAGGTGATGGACAACACGATCGACTCGACCATCCGGCGCGACATTGGCGGTGATGAGCAGCGAATCCACAACCGACAGACGCACTTGGCAAACGTCACATACAAGCATGTGCTGTTGCCGATCTGGCTTTTGACGGTGATCTACGACGGCCAGCCGTGGCAGGTCTTCATCAACGGTGCCACCGGCGAAATCCACGGCGAACGTCCTTGGAGCAAGGTGAAGATCCTTGCCACCGTGATCACGGTTATCGTCTTGATCGTGCTACTGGTCGTTCTCAACAACGTGCTGCGGAGCTGAGGTCATGCTGTTCGTGATCGCCATCGTCATTGCTGTGGTCGCTGTGGCTGGCGCCGGCGTGGCCTTTGCAGCCGGTGCGATCTCGAAGAATGCCAAGGCGCAGAATCAAGTAGCGCCCGGAGTCGCAACCAATGCACCGGAAAATTGGTTCGGCTCCCACGATCCCGAAGCAAAACTGCATCGACGAGTGCGCGATGCAGCGCACGGCCTTCGCCTGACGGCAAAGAACGATCCGAATATGGTCGAAACGGTTGCTTCTGTTGACCGTGAAGCGGTCAACCTCGACGACCAAATCGTTGCCGCATCCCACTTGCCAGAAGACCTCAAACCCGAGGCCCTGGCCGGTCTCGAAGAGGCCGTGTCGCAGTTCGAGGAGATCACCGCCGGGCTGATCACTCGGACGTCGGGGCTCGGGAATGACAACGTCAAAGCGGAGCTCGACGATCTCGCTGAACGGCTCGATCTCGTTGCCGAAGCTCGGGCTGAACTCGACGAACAAGACGGTCAAGCGACCATCTGAGCCAAACCACGTTCCGTTCTGGGGACAAAAGGCTCGCTGGAGCTGTGGCTCAGGGCCGTTGGGGACTAGCTTGATGGGCGCTATGGACGCACCAGCTAGCGATGATCTCGCCCTCGAAGAACCGAATCGCCTCAAAGCCAGCCACGTCTGGTTGAGTGTCGGAGCCGTCATCGCATTTGTGACGGTGCTTTCCGGCATCGCCGCGACGGTGTTTCAGTTCCACGACGACTCCGAAGTGCAGCGCGAGGTGTTCGAGAACATCCCCTCGGCCTGGCGCCTGGCCTTCTACACCGTCATCCCGCTTCTGATCCTCTGGGGATCAGTGCAGCTCTCGTACCGAGTGAAGAATTGGGAGCGAGGCGCTCCGGACAATCGGAAGACCACCCCGAAGAACTTCAAGCGCCGCCTTGGTGACTTTCGGGCCGGCATCTACATGCAGACCCTCATGCGTGACCCCGCCGCGGGCATCATGCACAGCCTCATCTACTTCAACTTCATCATCCTGCTTGCGGTTACCACGGTCCTCGAGATCAACCACCAGGTCCCCGAAAGTCTGAAGTTCCTCAATGGCAACGTGTACCGCGGATACGCCCTTGTCGGCGATCTTGCCGGACTCGGCTTCCTCGCAGGCATGGTGCTGGCCATTCTTCGCCGCTATGGGCCGAAGTCGATGCGGCCCTATCGGATTGCCATCAAGTCCAAGCCCGAACACATGGTCATCAACGGTGTGCTGTTCTCCATCGGCGTCACCGGCTTCGGGGCCGAAGCATTCCGCATCGCCCACCAATTCGAGGTTGCAGAAGCTGCTGGCCTCGAGGGTCCGACCTTCGAGAAGTGGAGTGTCATCGGCTATCCACTCGCTCAGGCTGTCGATGGCCTTTCCAATCTCGGAGCGTGGCACCAGGGCTGGTGGATTGCTCACGTCCTGAGTTTCTGCGCCTTCATCGCCATCATCCCCGGAACCATGCTTCGCCACATGTTCACCTCTCCTGCGAACATGTACCTCAAGGACCGCGAGCGTCCCAAGGGCGCCATGCGAGCCATGCCTGACCTGGAGAACACCGAGCTTGAGAGCTTCGGTGCCAGCACCATCGAGAGCTTCACGTGGAAGCAGCTCATGGACACCGATGCGTGCACCATGTGTGGCCGGTGCACCTCGGTCTGCCCGGCAAACGGAACTGGCAAAGCCCTTGACCCGCGAGAAATCGTCCTGAAGACCGGCGAAGTCATGGCTCGCACCGGCGATCCAGCCGTCTCACCACCGCTTGGGGTCGACGCCGAGATCACCGTTTCGACCAACTCAGTGTTCGAACGAATCAGCACCGAAGAGGTGTGGGCCTGCACCAGCTGCAAGGCATGTGACGAGATCTGCCCGGTCAACATCGAGATTCTCGACAAGATCCTCGACATGCGCCGTTATCTCACCCTGATGGAAAGCGATTTCCCAACCGAATTGGGCACCGCCTTCCGGGCCATGGAGAACTCCTCGAACCCGTGGGGCATGAGCCAGAGCACACGCGCCGACTGGGCCAAGGACCTCGACGTCCCAATCGTCGATGCATCGAGCCCGCTGGATCACGAGTATCTCTACTGGGTTGGCTGCGCAGGCTCCTTCGACGACAAGAACCAGAAGGTCACCCAGTCGATGGCCAAGCTCCTCGACCGCGCCGACATCGACTTCGCCATCCTTGGCCCATCAGAGCTTTGCACCGGCGACTCCGCTCGACGGTCGGGCAATGAGTACCTCTACCAGATGCTGGCCAAGCAAAACGTCGAGACCCTCAATGGCATTGGCGTCCAGAAGATCATCACGCAGTGCCCGCACTGCTTCAACACCCTGCAAAACGAATACCCCCAGCTCGGCGGCAACTACGAGGTCGTGCACCACAGTCAATTCCTCGAGTGGCTGATCGACCAGGGAAAACTCGACGTCTCCGAAGCATCGCTCGAAGAGCGAATCGTCTACCACGACAGCTGTTACCTCGGCCGCCACAACGACGTCTACATGTCCCCTCGCAACGTGATCGGATCGCTCAAGGGCGTCCAAATCGTCGAGGCAGGACGCAACGGCACGCAGGGCATGTGCTGTGGCGCCGGTGGCGCCCGGATGTGGATGGAAGAAGACACTGGCTCCAAGGTGAACGACGAGCGATCGCTCGAGCTCATCAACACCGGTGCAAGCCGCGTCGCCACCGCCTGTCCGTTCTGTTACGTGATGATGGACGATGGCGTGAAGGGGCACGGCAAAGAAGAAAGCGACGTACGAGTCGCAGACATCGCCATGCACCTGCTCGAAGCGATCGAAACGGGCGAAGCGGCAGCGACAGACGCAGCCGACACTCGCCGAATCGCCGTAGAGTCTTCCAGCCCTGGTGGGTCGCACGTCACGATCTCATCATCAAAGACCACCGCTGAGGCATCGCCGCAAGAAGGTGACTAAAGAAGTAATCTGCTTCCACAGGCATCTAGATCAATAACTAATCCATGTCGGGGCGACGCCGATAGGGGTGGGAAGAAATTCATCGCTGGGCGCAATCGGTTTCATCCGAGTGGGCGATGTTGAGGGGACATCCGAGGGAAGGAATTTCAGAATGAGGCTCACCTCTACGTCGAGGACCACCTCCAAAAGTCGCACCACGGGGCTCATCGGTCCTCGATGGCGTGACGTCGGCTATGGGCACGAAGTCGACGACGACGTGCTGAACATGCACGAACACCAGGTCGACACGCTGCTTTCTGAGGGGCTCCACCCGTGCCTCACGTTGTTCTCCAACGAACTCCCACCGGAGATCGAGGCGTTTGGGGGCTGGAGAAATCGCCAAACCGTCGATCAGTTCATCGACTACGTCGGGGCAGTCGCATCCCGTCTCGGCGATCGAGTCGAGAGTTTCATCACGTTTGAATCGCCGATGCGATATCTCGATGAGACGTTCCGAGCAGGCGGCGAAACTCTGATCGACGCGGCAAGCGCCGGCATGCTTGATGCCGCCCACCACATTCTGGTGGCCCACGGTGAAGCTGCCCGAATCATTCGTGCTCATTCCCCATTGGGACGCATTGGCATCGAACTCGAGCCGTCTCCTGTGCGAGCTGACCCGAGCGCGACGGACTCGCTGGAGTCCGGTTGGGCCAATCATTGGTTTCCCCACGCCTTGGCGTACGGGACCTACCCGGAGGCGGTGGTCGAGGAGTTCGGTTGGGATCAAGCGACCGTGCTTCACGGCGACGAATTCAAGCTCGCTCGAGCGATCGATTTCATTGCGATCAGCGCGGAAAATCGCCCCGGCTCGATGATCGATTCGCTTGCGCTCGACTACGGGTTCAGCCAGTTCTCCGTGCTGAGCTCATAGTCAGCAACCAGCGACGAACCGCTACTTGTCGAAGTTCTCCCAGTAGCGGCTGGGCCGCGGGCCGCTCTGTCCTTGGTACTTCGATCCGAGCGCTGAAGACCCGTAAGGCCGATCGGCTTCGGTCGTCATCTGGATGAAACTGATCTGACCGATCTTCATGCCGGGGTAGAGCGTGATGGGAAGACTCGCAACGTTCGAGAACTCGAGCGTGAGCTGTCCGTCCCACCCGGCGTCCACAAAGCCAGCAGTTGTGTGGATCAGCAGGCCGAGGCGTCCGAGGCTCGACTTGCCCTCGATTCGACCAACAAGGTCTGAGGAAATCGCCACACGTTCGGCGGTCGATCCCAGCACGAACTCGCGCGGGTGAAGGATGAAGGGATCATCATCGGACACTTCGACGAGTTCGGTGAGCTCCTCGATGTTCTGCTTCACGTCGATGTGGCCGAGCGTGTGATTTCGAAACACGCGAAAGTACTTGTCGAGCCGCAGATCGACCGACGATGGCTGGACGGCCTGTTCGTCGAATGGCTCGATGACAATGTGGCCGGATTCGACCCGCTCTTTGATCGTTCGGTCTGAAAGGATCACGGTCACGGAGGCTACCGCGCCCAATGCGCTCAGGACGACGTAAGAACTCCTGGTTCAACGAGCTCGACCCACGTGGTCCCCGGTGTGAGCTCGATCACCGTGCCATCGAACGCGACGATCACCGCCTGGTCAGCCAACCGAGGTCGCACCCACTGACCATCGATTCGTTTCCCGTCTGTGAAGACCGAGACTGGTCCGGCCCCGGCCCAGACGTACTCGGGAATCACACCACCACTCGAATCTCGCAAGCCAGTGTCGAATGACGGGACTTCGGCCACCACCACATTTGCGGTGGAGATCTGGACTCCAGATGCATCGACGTGATCGGTGCCGTTCTGGCGGCGAAGCCACGTTGAACCATTCCACGTCCACTCAACGGTCGTGCTGGGAAAGGTGACACCCATTCTGGTCACGGGCTCACCAACACTTGGAACGTCGTGCGCTCGGTAGGAGAACCAGGCGGGTGGAGGTGCTCCTGTGCCGTTGAAGCTGTTCGTGTCCGCGAAGAGATTCGACGGAGCGCGACGTCCTGGCTGGCGCCAGTAGCCCGACGTTCGGGCTGCGCTGAAGTTCTGGACGCGTTCCTGTTGGAGAAGAAGGTCATCGATGATCGAATTGGCGCCCGAGTAGACGAGTGCGGGGTTGCCCAGAGAGCTCAGGAACGAGATGTCGGTACTGCGGCCCGATCGAACCGGGCCGACCGTCGCATCAGAAGAATGAAAGATGGCAGCGAGACGGGTGATCCCCCACTCCACTTCTTCCTCGACAACGATGTCGGCGGCGGTCACCCCTGCTTGGGGACGGGCCTTCGAGGAGTTGTCGATCTTGACGACGACGGCAGGGCCATTCGGGACTGGGCCAGACAGTCCGGTGAGAGGGGCTGTGCCCGGCGCAGCGATGGGAAACGGGACGTTGGTCTCAGCAAGCACGTCGTAGAGGCCATAGGCCCCGAGCGGCCCCTTGTAGCCAGCGGCGAACGGATCGCCTGACGGCGCCGCCGGGGTCTCTGTCTGCTTGCCGAAGCCGCCGGATGTGATCTCGGCCGACGGCCCATCACCCGTATCTACTGACGCCGGAGTCCCGTTCATCAACTCGATGAGATCGGTCAGGTCGTTTGGGATTTCGAGCGCAGCGTCGACGGGGATGTCACGTGATGCAGCGAGTTCCTGGGGAATCACCACGACTGTCGTGGTCGAGGATCCATCGACCTCAGATTGGCTCGGGACGGTCGCATCCTCTGCGGACGTGCAGCCGGCGAACGCGAACGCGATGGTCAGCATCAACAGGACGCTGCGAGAGGCAAGCACCTCGTCCTTTCGGCCCAGAAGCCGAATACATGAAGAAGGCTGCTAGCTCACGCAGAGATCGCCGCGAGCCTCGATGTCCGGCTGATCGAGCTCCGAGCGGTTGATGCCTTGCAGTTCCAGCAGACCGTTGACGATCCGGAATCGCTCGCTGGTATGGAGAAAGCGTGCGGGCGACGTGCCCGGAATCGCCGAGGACGCTGTCATCACGATTTCAGTCGCCCCGTCGACCGGCAGACAGCGATAGTTCGACTCCACGATCTGCTCTGCGACCTGGGTGAGTTGGCCTGCGACCAGCCAGCCGCAGTCGGTTCGGGTGAGCACCAAATCGACGTCGCCAGCCGATGTCGTCATCGTGACGAAAAGTTCGCCGAATCCGTCACCATCGAGATCCGCAAGGCCGAACGTTTCTCCGACGATCGGCGTTGAGTCACTCAACCCAGACTGGTAGACCGCCCCGGACGCCAAGTCGGCTCGCACGAACGTCGCGCTGCCTCGACGAAGAAGGCTGAGCACGTCGAGTTGTCCGTCGCCGTCAACGTCGATGTTTCGGTAGGTCACAAGTTCGCCATCGCCCGACGTTGATTCGCCTGGGACACATGCGAGTCGCTCGTTTGCGGGGAAAACCACGGGCCACTCGAGGCCAGCGAACAGTGGCTCGGGTGCACAGTCGAATCGACCAGCCGCCGCTCGGAGTTCAAAGCGGGCCCCGTTCCATTCGGTTTCGTGGCGAACGCCGCAGTCGTTCGTCTCACGCTGGGCATCCACGATCGTGAGGTTGCCGAGCTCGTCGAGTGTCACCGTGCCGGTGATATCGCCGGTTTGTTCAGCCACTCGTCCGGTGCGGTCATAGAGCTCAACGAGGAGCGGGGCCACCAGAAGCTCGTCGCCGGCCGTGATGACTTCGACGACCCGAGCTCGGCCTGGAGAACAGGTGACCAGGGCTGCCATCACGCCGCCAGGAAGTGCCGAAACGACGACGGAGTCGGGAGGGGCCACGCTTCCGCACTGCTGCTCTCGACCGAGTTGGGCGCTAACGAGACCGGCGACCTCTGTTGGAGTCATGGGGAGCGTTGTGGTCGGGGTCTCGGTCGTGGACGGCGCATCCGATTCGGTCGTTGACGTCGAGCTGTTCTCCTGCACCGTCCCGGCAACGAAGACCTCGCCAGCAGCGGCCGCGTCGGTCGATGCCGCTGCCTCACTTGAGTCGGCGCCGTTGAATTGAGTAAGCCACACCGCGAAGAGACCGACCACCAAGACCAGCCCCAAAACGGCGGCGATCCACTCCCCTGCAGCGGGTTGGGACTCATCCCATTCGTCCTCGGGGTCGCCCCAAGGTTCGTTCGCCCAGGGCGAGTTGTTTTCAGAACTAGTGGGCGACACGCCGGGAGAGCATGACACATCTCGCCGTCAACCGTTACTCGGCCGGAGGCTTCCGCCTAGCATCGGAACATGAGTGAGAACCTACGTTCCTACACCAAGGCCCTCTACGCGCTGGACGGCGTGGTGCGTCGGGTCAAGCCCGACGACTGGGACAACCAATCACCCAACGAGGAGTGGTCGGCGAAAGAGACCCTGGGTCACGTCATTTGGGGCATGCGACGCATGGCCAACGCAGCCCGCGATCAAGGCGAGCCGGCCCAGCAAGCCGAGGCTGAAGTCGCTGGAGCCGACCCAGCCGCCACGTGGAAAGAGGCCATGGACGACGTGTTCTTGGCGCTCGATCAAAAGGGCGTGCTCTCCAAAGTGGTCGAAACTCCGTTCGGCGAAATGACTGTCGACGATGCCATCGGCGCATTTCTGATGGATCCGCTCACCCACGCCTGGGACATCGCGAAAGCGGCCGGAATCGAGCCGGCACTTCCCGACGATCTCGCACGACGAGGGCTCGCAATGCTGTCTGGACTCGGCGACGCAATCCGTGGGCCAGGACGATTCGACGACGCCATCGAGGTTGCCGAATCCGCGAGCGATGCCGACAAACTGATCGCTTTCACCGGCCGCCAACCCTGAGGCGGTGCCTCTCGCTGTGCTGCTGCGGTCGACGTTGACGGGCGCTACGGTGAGGGACCCTGCGGGTGTAGTTCAATGGTAGAACATCAGCTTCCCAAGCTGAATACGCGAGTTCGATTCTCGTCACCCGCTCCACGCCGGTCGCTTCGTTCACCAAACGAGTTGCCTGGCTGCGCCTCAGAACAGCAAGCGGTCAGGAATGAGGAGCGAGGAGCGCACTCAGCGCATCGCGTAGGACCAGGTCTGCTTCGGCCACGGTGAGATTGCGGACGCGACGGAGCAGGTCGATCGAGTCGATCTGTGTCAGAACGTCCCCGGCTTCGATTGCCGAAGAACGTGCTCGCGACGACATCGCTGCCAGCTCGGGAGCGAACTGAAGCTCGAACTGCTCGCGGAGTAGCCGCCGGTTCTCGTGCAGCTCATTACGGACGCGTGGGTGGTTCGCCGCGTTGTGGATCGTCGCTCGGAACATCGAGCCGTTGGCCTCGTGTAGCCGGAGTCGCATCGAGACAAAGTCGTCGAGTCGTTCGGCGAACGGACCTTCGCCGATCTGGGCGAGGTGGGTCAGTTCGGCGGCCTGCGCCTGGCTGCGCTTGATTGCTGCTTCGACCAACTCACCAGGATCAGCGAAGTACCGGTACAGCGATCGCAGCGAGAGCCCGGAGCGCTTCGAGGCCTGCTCGATCGACGGAAACATCATGTCCTCGGCGAACATCTCGAGCACGACATCGACCACCGCGTCGAGATTCCGCTGGCGTCGAGCGATGCGTCCATCGATCGGTGGCTCGTCAGAGTGTGGGGGTACCGCCACCTCGGTCATTGTCGGACTGTACCAACGAAGCATCGATTCTCAGGAGCGAGCACAGACCCCAATCAGAGCGGTGGAGGAGCAGTGCCGCCGGCGCCACCAAGCGATAGCGGGCGATGACCGCCCATGTTGAGTGGACCCCATACTTCGAGGTGGCCGGAACGCTCGACAGGGCGAAGGGTTCGCAGATCAAGGAGCGCTTCGAGGCCGACATCGGCGAACACGGAGCGCACCCTGGCGGCGTCATCGTCCGACGCCGTGGCCAGGTCGTCGTGGAGGCGTTGCATCAGCCAGAACCGGTACGGCATCACGCTCGTCGTCAATTCGATGCCGCGCCATGGGAACGTTGCTGCGCCACCAGCAGCGAGTCCTCGCCCTCCCGTCAAACCCCGTGTCGCCGGGTCTTCCAACCCGTTGGTTCCAGCCTCGATCTCGGGATGTTCTGCAAGCCATATGTTCGCCGCCTCGACATGTGCCGAGATCTCGGGGAGATACTCCTCGGACACGTAGCGCATCATCGCCAGCAGCGTCTCCGGCAGCTCGTCGTCTGTGATGAGGTCGTCATCGGCGTCGGCGTACTCGTGGCAATACGGCTCGAACGATGACATGCGCTCGACCCATCGACCGACTCTCGGGGCTCGTTGCTTGATCAGCATGGTCGGGGCCGGGTCGCGATAGAGGTGGGCCCACATCGCGGCAATGAGCCCGTAGTCACCGATGGTCGGTCGGTTGCCGAGCAGGTACGGATGGTCGACGAGGTGTGTCTCGAACAGGTCGAGCCACTCATGGAAGGCCGTCTCGATCAACGGCTGTGATTCTGGCGTGACTCCAAACACAACGGCTGCTTTGCGCATGCGACCGCTGCTGTGCAGGAACACCTTCTCGGCCTCTTCGGCGTTGAGGTTCTGCGGAAAGCTGAGTGCGAACTCTGCGGTGATGAACGCCAGATTCTGCTCATCGAAGTTCCAGCGATAGTGCATTGCGGGGCGCAGCAGGCCTTCGCCGCCGAACAACTCGAACAGGTGCGCAATGGCGAGCAGCAGCGGTGAATCAGGATACGAGGACGACCGGCGCAGCGGTTGCCCGGGGCCGCGTTCGAAGTGGTCGATGATGTCGGCACCGTCCTGGATGATCGCGCCATCAGGCGTTTCCATGCACGGGACGATCCAGCGGCCGACGGCGGGGACGATCTCGTTCAGGTAGCGATCGCTACCCGGCGACTTCTCGACGAACGGGATGCCCTGGGTGCGCAGATACGACCGGGCCTTGCCCGTGTACAACGACGCTGGCATTCCGTACAGGGTGTAGGCAGCATTGATCGAGGAAGTGTTCATCGGGTGGCGCTTTCGAGTTGGGAGAGAGGGAGGGGCCCGTGGAAGCCAAAGCCGTCGTCGAAGATCACGACGTCGGCGGGATTCGGGATGACAGCGATGAGATCGTCGGTGAGTTCGACTTCGCGCCGTACCCAACCAGGCTCGGCGGGTTGGCTTTGCGGGCGATCGGGACCGGCCCATGCGGGCGGCGCAAAGGTGCCGTCACCGAAGTCGAGCACTTCAATCGTTCGGCCCGCGGCGTAGAGCAACGAGTGATGTTTGTCGACGGTCAGAACCGTTGCGCCCTCGACACTGCGTTGACCGGCACTGCGTTGACCGCCGGGGCGAGCGACGAACGAGAACCGCAGACCAGCCACCTCCATCGTGTCCAGTGGTCCGTCGACGTCGGCGTCAGGTGATCGGCTGAAGTAGGCGGCATCGGCGATGGCTTGACCGAACAAGGCAGGTGACGTTCCGGTGGGGAGCACAAGGGCTCGAGCCTGATCTTTCGTCAACGGCTCGTGGCACAGCCAGACCCGGCCCGCGCTGTCGATGATCTCCATCCGCCAACCCGTTCCAACCGTCCAGTTGTCGGACCAGTCGGGTTCACCGAGGCGAGGGTCGAACCCGCCAGTCATGTGGCCGGTCCCAGCCATGCCATCAGCGCTTCGGTGTACGCCTGGCCGATGTCTTCCTGGAGGAAGTGACCCCCGCCCTCGAGGATCACATGCGGCTGATCAGTCGCGCCGGGGACGCGTGCCACGATCGGCTTCCATCCGTCGGGGGCGACGGCGTCCTTGTCGCTGAAGATCGTCAGCACCGGTTTCGTCCACGCATCCAACACCTCCCACGCCGCGTTGCATGCGGGATACATCGGGTTGTCGGGCCGAGTCGGAAGCAATTGCGTGAACGCCCGACTCCCGATCGTGAGCGACGGGTCCGGGTAGGGAGCGTGGTAGCCGTGCATCACCCCGCTGGCCGGCTCGGTGACCATGACCATCGGCAATAACGTCCACGGCTGCCACTCTCGAGTGGTCCTTGCGAACTCCTGAAAATCGGCGAACGGGCCCGTCGCCTCCATCACCTCAGGGAACGGCTCAGCTGGATCACGCCACGGCAAGCCGGTGTTGGAAATCACCAGCCGCTCGACCAGACCGGGGTTCTCCGCAGCGAGGCGCATGCCGATGATGCCGCCCCAGTCGTGCAGCACGAACGTGGCACCGAAAGCTCCAGCTGATCGACGAGCAGCGCCCGCATCCACTCGACGTGCCGGGACACTGTGTAGTCGTCATCTCGGTGGGCTTGTCCGAAAGACCCATACCGACCAAGTCGGGTGCGATCACGCGATAGCCAGCGTTCACCGCGGCGGCAATCTGGTGACGCCAGATGTAGGACCAGGACGGGTTGCCGTGCATGAACACCACAACCGGAGCGCTCGCGTCGCCCGCATCGACGAGATGCACTCGGAGATCCTGGCTCGCATCTTCATCGACGTCGGCCGGGATGGTGACGAAGCGGCTGCCGCTGGGAAAGTCGGCGATGCTGCCGAGAATCTCAGCAGTGTCAGCCTCGGATGTGCGGAGGATTTCCATCAGGAAGACACCTAGTCGGTCGGTGCGTCGAGACGCCGCAACCGATTGCGCCACGGCCCCCAGCGCCACACCATCTCGTCACCATCGAGATAGCGCGTGACCGCCACGACCCGCTTGTTACCCGGGTAGAGGTTGTGGCGGCCGTCCTCGAACCGGGCGGCAACCGAGATCTGAGTACCCGCCTCGCCAATGTCGTTCACGCCACCTTCGAGCGTGCCGTTCACGAACATGTCGTGAATCACTCCCCCGGCGGTGATCACCACGCGGTCGCCGGCCTGCTCCACCCGTTCGACGTGTCCCTTCAGCGGGCCCTTTTCGACTCGCCACACGCCGCGCAGATCAGGGGCTCCATCGACGAGCGGTTCGTCGCAACCAGCGAGCACCGGAGCCGGCCAATCGCTTCCGCTCCAACCCTGTGCGGATGTCTTGGCGACCGGGATGTCGGCGGCCTTGATCGAAGCTGCGTCGGGAGACGCGGCGAGTGGTGTCGGTTCGTAGTGTTCGCGACCCGCAGGCGGCGTGTCGGCTGGCGAGCGCCGGCGTCGGATCGGCGCTGTCAGCATCGAACCGAGAGTCTTGGCAACCGACGCGATCACACCACGTCATTCCTCGTGAGGAGTTGCATGAGTTCGCGGGCGACCATCGGCGCCGCGTTCTGGTTCTGTCCGGTCACCAGATTGCCGTCGACCACCCAGTGATTGGCGAGCGGGTCACGGCGCCGGGTCTGACTCTCGAACAATGCACCCTTGGCGCGCAGTTCAGTTTCGGGGTGATGGGGCGTGGCCGAGATGTCCAACTCCTCTACCTGCTTGTCGGTCACGCCCGACACCTTGCGGCCCTTCACCAACGGCTCACCGTTCGCGGCGGTGGCATTGATCAACCCGAGCGGGCCGTGGCACACACCGCCGATCAACTTGCCTTCGGCGTTGGCTTGGGTGATCTTGTTGCCGAGATCCTCGGAGAAGCCGAAGTCGAATGCGGCGCCCCACCCGCCGGCGAGAAACACGATGTCGTAGTCGGACATGTTGAGATCGCCGATCGCGTGCGAGTCGGTGACCTTGGCCTTGAGCCCGTCGTCAGCCAGGAACCGATCGTCGTCCGCAGTGCGGACGACCGGCTTGATTGATTGTGGGTCCAC
>CALHCB010000032.1 GCA_937930695.1 uncultured Acidimicrobiales bacterium
CCTTCGCTTGATACAGGCATTCGTCGGCGTCGGCGATCCAATGGTCCAACTGTTCAACGTCGACCTGAGATCGGTGCACACCGCCCGCGCTCACGGTGAGTTGAATGACGTCTTCTTCGAACTCGACGGCGGACGCCTCCACGCTGGCTCGAATTCGCTCAGCGACGGCTTCAAGGTCCCCGAGACTTGCCCCCGGCAAGATCGCCACGAACTCTTCGCCGCCGAGTCGGGCCAGGGAGTCACCGGGGCGAATGTTCGCCCGAACAACGTCGGCAAAATGCACGAGGGCAGCATCGCCCCCTGCATGACCGAAGGTGTCGTTGACACCCTTGAATCGGTCGATGTCGAGCAGGAGAAGCCCGCCCTCGTTGCCTGAAGCCGCGAATTGTGCGGGTGCTGTTTCCAACATCGCTCGGCGATTGAGGCAGCTGGTCAACGGATCAGACGATGCGAGATGACGGAGTTCAGCGGCCTGGAATTCCAACACCTGGGCCGATTCTTCGAGTTGTCGGTTGACGGAGCTGATGTCGGTCACGTCGTGCATGATCCCAACGAGATACGACGTCCCATTCACGTCGAGGCGCGTCTTGCGAGTGATGGTCTCTCGCTCGCCTTTTTCGGGATCAATCAAGGTTTCGTACGCCTCGTCGACCTCTCCGGTATTCAGAACCCGGAGGTCGCCGCCGTTGCATTGGGCCACTTGGCGTTCGGTGAACAGCTCTTTGTCGAAGCGTCCAACGACCTCTTCCTTGGTCACCTGGAACAAGCGCTCGAACGCTGCGTTGATCCAGACATAACGAGTCTCACTGTCCTTGATGAGTACTGGGGTAGGCAAGACGTCAAGGACCGCCGTCGGGAGGTTGGCAGACTCGAAGTCGATGGTGTGTACCTGCATGTACAAAGACATCGACGCCGTTCGCGACGGACTTGGTGGGTAAAAGTACCTGTCTAGAAACCGAGGCTGCGGCCGACGATCTCTTTCATGATCTCGTTGGTGCCGCCGTAGATCTTCTGCACCCTGGCGTCGCGCCATGCTCGGGCAATCGGGTACTCCTCCATGTAGCCGTAGCCACCGTGGAGCTGGAGGCAGCGATCAGCGATGCGGTTCTCGAGATCGGTGGTCCACCACTTGGCTGCAGCTGCATCTTCGGCAGTGAGCTCGCCAGCAAGGTACGCCTCGATCTGACGATCGATGAAGACCCATGCGATGTCGAGCTCGGTCTTCATCTCTGCCAGCCAGAACTTGGAGTTCTGGAACGCTCCGATGGGCTGGCCGAAGGCGGTGCGATCCTTCGCGTATTCAACCGTCCAGTCGAAGGCGATTTGCGCATGACCGACAGCGCTCAACGAAAGCGACAGCCGCTCGCGGGGGAGATTCCGCACGAGATTGAAGAATCCTTGACCCTCTTCACCGAGCAGATTTTCGGCAGGAACTCGAACATCTTCGAAAATCAACTCGGCGGTGTCTTGCGCATGGAGGCCGATCTTTTCGAGGTTGCGTCCCCGGCTGAACCCTTCCATACCCTCCTCGACGACCAGCAGGCTCATGCCGCGGTGTGCTTGGGACGGGTCGGTCTTGGCTGCAACGATCACCAGACGGGAGTTGATGCCGTTGGTGATGAAGGTCTTTGTGCCGTTCAGGATGTAGGTGTCGCCGTCCTTGATGGCCGTCGTCCGCACGCCTGCGAGGTCAGACCCGGTGCCGGGTTCGGTCATCGCAATCGCTGCCATCGAGTCGCCTGAGCAGATCCCAGGGAGCCAACGTTCTTGTTGTTCGGGATTGGCAACCTCGGTGAAATACGGCAGGCAGATGTCGTTGTGCAAGGTGATGCACATGCCGCTGGCCATCACTCCTGCGGCTTGCACCTCCTCGTTGATGATGCAGTTGAAGCGGAAGTCATCGACGCCCCCACCTCCGAGCGCTTCGGAGACCTCCATGCCGAGGAAGCCTGCGGTGCCCGCCGCCTTGAACATCGAAAGATCGACTTTTCCGGCGGCTTCCCACTCATCAGCGTTGGGTACCACTTCCTTTTGCATGAAGGTGCGAACGCTGTCGCGAAACATCTCGTGCTCATCGTTGTAGATCGTGCGGCGAAGCATGAACCAGACGGTAGCGCGGGCTCCCCACGGGATCCCTTTCGAGGACCTACGATCCAAGGCGCCATGCCAGACGCGCAAGCCCGAACAGCCGTCGTGATCAGCGGCGGCGACCCGCTCACGCCAACCGAGATTTCTGCCGTTCCCGACGGAGCATTCATCGTCGCGGCCGACTCCGGCGTAGATCGTGCCATTGAGGCGGGTGTCCGGGTACACGTGGCAGTCGGCGACTTTGATTCGATCACGGCGACTGGTTACGTGCAGATCGAGAACGAGGGTGTCGAGATCGAGCGTCACCCCGCCTCCAAAGACGAAACAGATCTCGAGCTCGCCCTCACACGCGCACTGGTTGCAGAGCCCGACCGCCTAGTCGTTCTCGGGTTGGATGGCGGACGATTCGACCACCACTTGGCCTCGGTGTTGTTGCTGATCGACAGTCGCCTGGAGTCCGTTGAGGTCGAGGGGTACGTCGGAGCGACGAAGGTCAGCGTCATCAGAGACAAGCGCACTCTCACCGGACGGGTTGGCGACATTGTGACGCTCCTACCGGTGGGGGGCCCAGCCGAAGGAATCACCACCAGCGGACTCAAGTACCCCCTGAGTGACGCAACCCTGGCCGTCGGGTCCCCCCGCGGCGTCTCGAATGTGCTCACCGCTGCGATCGCCGTGGTCGCAGTCGAGCAAGGTGTCCTGCTCGGGATCCAGCCCTCGTGATCGAGACGTTGCGGAACAGGCGAAGGGACCGAGGTCGGCGAACCTGGGGACAACGGTTGGTTCTGTTGACCAACCTTGGCGCAATCGCCGGAGCATTGGGGCTCGCCTGGATGCTCAACTTCACCTATGAGCAGGCCGCCAGCGTTGAGCGAGTCCAACTGGGAGCAAACCTGACCCCGCTCGAGGAGGGCGAGAGCGACGGCAGGATCTTCAACGTGCTGATCGTTGGCTACGACAGTTCCGCTGGTCTGGATCCAGACGACCCGATTCAAGTTGGGCGAAACGGCGAACGATTCAGCGACGTCATCATCGTCGCTCATATCAATGAGGTCGACGGCACCGCGACGCTGCTCTCGATTCCTCGCGATCTTTGGTTGCCGATCGCCGGGCTGGGTCGGGAACAGAAGATCAACTACGCGTTCGGCGTCGGCGGACCGGCGGTTCTGATCGACACGATCGAGACCGAACTCGACATCCCGATCAATCATTACGTGAGTGTTGACTTTGCGGGATTCCAAGGAATCGTCGAGGTCGTAGGTTCGGTCGATGTCTACTTCGAGCAGCCTGCTCGAGATTGGAACGCCAAGCCGCCGAGCGGACCACCGTTCAGTCAGACTGGATTCGAGATGATCGAGCCGGGCTGCCAGACGCTCGATCCGCCCACTGCGCTCGCCTACGTGCGAAGCCGCTTCTACCAGGTGCAGCAGCCGGATGGGACGTGGGTTGACTCCAATCCGCCATCTGACCTTGGCCGAATGATCCGCCAGCAGGACTTTGTCCGCAGGCTCTTGGCCGAAGCCATCGATGCAGGTGCTCGCAACCCGTTTGTGCTGGCCGACCTGATCGATGCGGGACTCGACAATGTCACGATCGACCAGGAACTCACACCTCAGTTGCTCTTGGACGTCGGTCGCACCTTCCGAGACTTCGAACCGGGCCAGTTGCTGACCTATAGCTATCCGGTCGAATTCGGTTGGGAGGGGACTGCCAGCGTTCTCTACGGGATCGACAACGAATCTGAACCGCTCCTTCGGATCTTTCGAGGGGAGTCAGCAAACGACCCCCGAACCGTCGCCATTTCCGTCGTGGCCGACCGGCGCGCCGAGACCGAGGCCGCTCTCGCCGTCGATCTGTTGAGCACCGCCGGCTTTGACGTGGCTGCTGCATCACTGGCGGACGTTCCTGCGGGCCTTGTCGTCCGCCACGGACCGAATGGTCGCCAGGCCGCCGAACTCGTGAACACGGCGCTCGAAGGAAAGGCCTGGCTCGAAGAGATCGACACGTTGTCAGGTCGGCACGTCATCGTGGTTGTCGGCGGAACGCTTGTCGCCGAAGAAGTCGTCGCAGCCCCTGAGGTGGACGTCGAGGCCGAGCCGACCACCACGCTCGCCGCCGCAACCTCGTTGCTCGACGAGGCGACGACGGAGGCAGCGGCCGGGACTGGCACCGTCACCCAGACTGATGACCAAGCCGAGGCCGAGTCCTGCGGGTGAGGCAGCGAGGCGCAATGGTCACAAAGGATCTGACGGATGGGTCGCGCGAAGAGTCGTTTTGTGCCGTTCCTGGGTCCAATGTCTCCCATGGAGGACAACTCAGGGCCTGAGAGGCCCTCTCCGATACGGTTGGTGACGATTGCGCGCGTCCAGGAGGACTTTCGGTGGCGAGAATTGCTGTTATTGGTACGGGTTATGTGGGTTTGACTACGGGCGCGTGTTTCGCTCATTTGGGCCACGAGGTGGTCTGTGCGGATATTGATGAGGCGAAGATCGAGTCGTTGCGGCGTGGTGAGGTTCCGATTGTTGAGATGAATCTTGATCGGTTTGTTGCCGAGGGGATCGCGTCGGGGAATTTGTCGTTTGTTGTTGGGGCTGCTGAGGCTTCCAAGGATTGCGAGTTCCATTATTTGTGTGTTCCGACTCCGCAGGGGCCTGATGGGTCGGCGGATTTGTCGTATTTGGAGACTGCTGCGGCGCAGATCGCTCCGGTGTTGCCATCCAATTCGGTGGTGGTGAACAAGTCGACGGTTCCGGTTGGTTCGACGGGGATTGTGGCTCGGGTGATGGGTCGGAATGACGTGTCGGTGGTGTCGAATCCTGAGTTTTTGCGTGAGGGGACGGCGATTGATGATTTCTTGCATCCTGATCGTGTGGTGATTGGGTCTCGTGATCAGGAGGCGGCGATTCGGGTTGCGGGGTTGTATGCGGGTGTGCATGCGCCGGTGATGGTGACTGATCCGATTTCGGCGGAGACGATCAAGTATGCGTCGAACGCGTTTTTGGCGTCGAAGTTGTCGTTTGTGAATGCGGTGGCGAATTTGTGTGAGGCGGTGGGTGCTGATGTCAACGATGTGGTGTTGGGCATGGGGTATGACCGTCGTATCGGTAAAGAGTTTTTGAAGCCGGGTCCGGGTTGGGGTGGTTCGTGTTTCCCTAAGGACACGATTGCGTTGGCTCGGATTGCTGAAGATCATGGCTATGAGTTCACGTTTTTGCGTGAGGTGCTGGCGGTGAATGAGCAGCAGTTCGATAAGACTGCGGCCAAGGTGTTGGCGGTGTTGGGTGATGATTTGTCGTCGGCGTCTGTGGCGTGTTGGGGGTTGACGTTTAAGGCGGGGACTGATGATTTGCGTCAGTCTCCTGCGATTGAGGTGTTGAAGCGGGTGTCTGCTGCTGGTGTGAAGATCAAGGCGTATGACCCTGCGGTGAAGTCTCAGATTGAGGATTTGCCGGGTGTTGAGGTTGTGTTGGATCCGTATGCGGCGGTTGATGGTGCGGATTGTCTTGTTGTGTTGACTGAGTGGGATGAGTTCCGTTGGTTGGATTTCGACAAGGTTGCGGAGTCGATGCCGGGTCGGTTTGTGGTGGATGCCCGGAATTTGTTGGAGCGGTCTCAGCTTGAGCGTCGGGGTTTTGATTACCGCGGTATCGGACGCTGATCGGTATGGCTCGTACGGTTGTCACTGGGGGCGCTGGGTTTCTGGGTTCGCACATGTGCGAGGCGTTGTTGGACCGCGGCGATCAGGTCGTCTGTGTGGACAATCTCGTCACGGGTCGTAGTTCGAACGTTGCCCATCTCTCAGAACGTGACGGGTTTGAGTTTCTCCAGGTCGATGTGTCAGAGAAGTTGGATGTCGACGGTCCGGTTGATTCGGTCATGCATCTCGCCAGTCCCGCTTCGCCGGTTGATTTCGATCGGATTCCGATCGAAATCATGCAGGTCGGGAGTTATGGAACACATCTAGGTTTGGAACTGGCTCGCAAGAAGCAGGCTGTCTTTCATCTGAACTCGACCTCTGAGGTGTACGGGGATCCGCTCGTGCATCCTCAGCCCGAGACCTATTGGGGCAATGTGAACCCGATTGGTCCTCGCAGCGTCTATGACGAGGCGAAACGGTTCGCTGAGGCGCTGACGATGGCGTTTCATCGGACGCACGATCTTGATGTGCGGATCGTGCGAACCTTCAATACCTATGGGCCTCGTATGCGTCCTGATGATGGACGCGTCGTGTCGAACTTCATCGTGCAGGCGCTGCAAGGGGAGCCGTTGACCATGTATGGCGACGGGTCACAATCACGGAGTTTCTGCTACGTCGATGATCAGATCGATGGTCAGTTGGCGCTGTTGGATTCTGGGTATGTGGGACCGGTCAACATCGGGAATCCGAATGAGTTCACGGTTCGTGAACTGGCAGACAAGGTGATTGAGGCGACGAACTCCTCATCGACGGTTGAGTTTCTTCCGCTTCCCAAGGATGATCCAACCCAGCGCAAGCCCGATCTCACGATCGCTCGGCGGGAATTGGGTTGGGAGCCGAGTGTGCAGTTGGCTGAAGGTATCGAGCGCACGGCTGCTCACTTCGCAGCCGAACTCAACCTGTAGGACCGATCGCCTGATTGCCCCACGGCATCGGGCAAGCTTGAGTCGTCCATGGCTGTACTCGATCCTCTCACTGTCGCGCTGATTCTCACCCAGTCGTGGCACCGCGTTCCGGGTGGCACCGCGAGTTCTGCGCTCGGACTGACTCGGGCGCTCCTGGACCGGGATGACATCGAGGTCATCGGTGTCGGAGCGGGCGGGTTCCGGCAACCGATCGCCCCGTTCGTCCCGCCGTGTGAAGTTCGTCGTCTCCGGCTGCCCTATCAGCTGCTCTACGACGCATGGCACAAGGCAGGCCGTGCTGCTCCCGAAGATGTCACGGGGCCCGTCGATCTCGTGCACGCGACCACCACGCTGGTGCCGCCTGTCCGCAAGGCAAAGCTCGTGGTGACGGTCCACGACATGTTCCCGTACCTCGAACCGAATGTCTTGACGAAGCGAGGAGCGAGAATTCTTCAGCGGGGAATCGATCTGGCACGCGAACGGGCCGCAATCGTGTGCTGTCCGAGTCAACAGACGATCGAGGACTGCACGCGGGCTGGATTCGATCCTGGTCGGCTGAGGCTGGTCCCGTGGGGGGCCCACACACAGGTAGCAACCGAGCACCAGGTCATGGAGGTTCGGGCTCGGCTCGGGCTCGAACGTCCCTATCTGCTCTGGATCGGGACGGTTGAGCCCCGGAAGAATCTCGGAATGCTACTGAAGGCATTTCACGCCGCGGAGCTCGAGGGAATCGATCTGGTGATCGGTGGCCCCGATGGCTGGAACGAGGATCTCACGCCACACCTGGAGGTGTTGGGGGATCGAGTTCGGCGTCTCGGGTTCGTTGCTCAGAGCGACATGGCCCCGCTGTACGGAGGGGCGCGGGCCCACATCTTCCCGAGCCACAGGGAAGGATTCGGGCTCCCCGCGCTGGAAGCCATGGTGCAAGGAACACCGGTGGTGGGCGCAGCGGGGACTGCGATCGCCGAAGTGGTCGGAAACACCGGAATGTTGATCGATCCGTCCGATCTCACGGCATGGACCATCGCCCTGCAAGACGCCGCAGACCCGGCCTGGAAGCGACGTCACTCCGCTCCAGCTCAAGCCCGGGCAGCGGAATTCACCTGGGAACGCACCGCGGCCGCGCAGATGGTTGCCTATCACGAGGCCGTGGCATGAAGCAGTCGATTGTCCTCGCAGCAGGCACCGTTGACGGGGCAGGAACCTCGGTCGCACTCTCGGCCGCGATCCGCCACCTGGGAAATCAGACAACCAGCGGCGCGACGACCGTCATCGTTCCCGAGGGCTTTTCCGATCCTGCACTCCAGGGATTGACGATCGAGCGCAGCAGTCGACGTCGTGCGGTGATGGACGAGGCGTTGGGAACCAAGAGCGCCGAGATTTACATCGGATTCGCCGATCGGCTTCCGCTACGACCCCGGCGAGGCCAAACAGACGTCATGGTGGTGCAAAACCCTCACCTCTACGGCACCGAATCTGACTGGGCTCGTCAGCACCCGCGCAAGCACCGATTTCTGGCCCGATGGGCGAAGGCATCTGCCCGACGTGCCGACCTCATCATCTGCTCGACGTCGGCGAGCAGGGACGATGTGATCGACACAACGGGAGCTCTGCCTGATCGTGTGGTCGTTCGCTCCATCCCGGCGAACATCTCCCAACGGAAAGTCGAGCACCGTCCCGATCTCACCCGAATTCTGAACGTCAGCGATTTGTATGAGTACAAACGAGTTGATGTGGCGCTCGAGGCTGCAGCAGTTTTCGCCCAATCGGTCGGTCATGCTGTCGAGTTCGTACAAATTGGTCGCCCGATCGAGGCAGATGCCATCCAACGTTTGGCGAAAGCAACCCGACGCGTCGCAGCATCTGGAGTCTCGGTGATCTCGATGGGGACGATTCCCAACGCTGAGGTGTTGGCCGAGATGGTGCGGGCAGACGTGCTGATCCTTCCGTCAGAAACCGAATCGCAGGGCCTGCCGTTGGTTGAGGCGATGAGCATCGGGCTGCCAATCGTCTGTCGAGCAATCCCCGTGTTCATCGAGCAGGGCGGGGGGAATATCATCGCGGTGCCGATTCCCAAAGGGACGAGTCATCAGGGCGAGGTCGAGGCGTTCGCAGCCGGGCTGAGCGAGCTCGCGACATCTGAGCGGCGTCGTGAGTTGAGCAAGTTGATGATCCAAGCGCAGGCGTCGGCGGTGACCGACAGCGGTTGGGATCTGCTTCCTCACCCGAAATCCGCCTGAAGATCAGGTGTCTGTTTCGAGGTTTGACCAAAGAACTGTGTTCGTCGTCAGCACGGGTGCCAAGACGGCTTCCTATCCTCGTGGACGTGCGCATCCAGTTGCTCTCTCCTCACTTCGAACCGGATGTCAACGCTGCGACGGGCCAGCTCATGACCGGGTTGATGCACGGATTGGCTCGACGAGGTCACCAGATCGACGTCGTCACGAGCCTTCCTTGGTACGAAGGACACACCGTGGCCAAGGAATGGAGGGGCCGTCCATGGCGGAAGGGGACGACCAACATCGGTGACATCGTTCGCGTTTGGCCATTTCCGGCCGACAAGGGGAACATCCCGGCCAGGGCCGCTGGCTTCTTCGGATTTTCTGGTCTCGCAGCTGGAGCGGCACACGTTCTCGACAAGCCAGACGTCGTGATGAGTCTGTCGCCCCCGATCTTCCTGGGTGATGCGGGGTGGCTGGTCGCGAAGCGACATCGCGTTCCGTTCGTGTTCAATGTGCAGGACATTTTCCCCGACGTCGCAGTTGAACTCGGCGCCCTGACGAATAGTCGGCTGATTGGGTTGCTCGAGCGGCACGAACGCTCGGTGTACCGGCGAGCGGATGTGGTCACGGTGCTGTCGGAGGATCAAGCCAACAATGTGCGAGCCAAGATCGACGAGCCGGATCGTCAGAAAGTGGAGATCATCCGAAACTTCGCTGATGTGGACACGATCCAGATGGTCGATCGTCAGACGGCCTACCGGGCCCGCCTCGGGCTGCAGGACAAGTTCATCGTTCAGTATTCGGGAAACGTCGGACTCTCCCAGCCGTTCGAACTCATTCGTATTGCCGCAGACCGCTACGTCGATCGGCCCGATGTGCACTTCATTGTCAACGGTGAGGGCGCAGGCCGACCCGGCGTCGACGAGTGGGCGAACGAACGACAAAACGTGACCGTCACCGACTATGTGCCTCCGGCGGACGTTCCCGATGTGCTGGCAACGGCCGACCTCCATCTCATCCCCCTCAAGGCTGGATTGGCTCGGTCGAGCACGCCGTCGAAGCTCTATGGGATTCTCGCAGCTGGCAGGCCGGCCCTCGCTTCAATCGATGAGGGTTCGGAGGTTTGGGACACGCTGGCCGAGGCGAACGCCGGCCGCTCGGTGCATCCCGGAGATACCGAGGCATTCCTTGCCGAATTGGACGACATGATGAGCTCACCCGACATCCTTCAACAAATGGGGTCCAACGGCCGACAATATGTAGAACAGCGGCTTTCACCCGATAGCCAAGCTGGCGCCTATGAGGAGCTCTTCGAGCGACTCGTCGGTTCTGCCAACACTCGCTGACCCCCACGATCTGACCTCACCACCACCTCAACCCAGGAGACGCGATGTCCGCAAGCTCCCCCCTCGATCATGCCTATGCCGTCATTCTCGCCGGAGGTTACGGCGAACGCTTCTGGCCACTGTCGACGATGGCACGTCCCAAACAGCTGTTGTCATTGCTCAGCGAGCGCACGATGCTCGAGATGGCGTTCGACCGGCTGGACGGCCTCGTTCCCCATGAGCGCGTGCTCGTACTGACGAGTGCTGACTTGGTCGAGCCAACGATTGCGACGGCACCCGACCTGCGCCCTGAGAATGTCATCGGCGAACCAATGCGTCGCGACACCGCGGCCGCGGTGGCACTGGCGGCTGCAGTTGTGAAAGCACGCGACCCCGAGGGCGTTTTTTGCATCCTGACCGCTGACCACGTGATGGGGGACCTCGATCTCTTTCGTGACACGATCCGCACCGGCCTCGAGGTCGCAGCGAACAACGACGTTTTGGTGACGATCGGCATCACGCCCGCCCACCCCAGCACGGCGTTTGGCTATGTCGAAACCGGCGATCCCTTTGACGCCCAGAACGCAGATACGTCGAAGATCCCCTTCCACCGAGTTGCTCGATTCGTCGAAAAGCCCGATCGGGAGACGGCCGAGGGCTACCTGGCAACTGGCCGGTTCTGGTGGAACAGCGGGATGTTCGTGTGGTCGGCCGACTCGGTCACTGCCTCGTTCGCTGCCCATCGACCTGAGCTCGCCGAGTTCATCAACGAACTCGTTCCGTTCGTGGACACCGATGGTTTTGCTGACGCACTTGCGGCGGGCTTTGAACCGCTCGAGAAGATCTCGATCGACTATGCACTCATGGAGAAGGCAGACAACATCGTGATGGCAGAGGGGAGCTTCTCGTGGGATGACGTGGGCAGTTGGCCCGAGGTGGCGAATCACCTGCCGTCCGATGAGGCTGGCAACGTGACAAGAGGCGATGTGACCGTGCTCGATTCAGCGAACAACATCGTGCTTTCTGATGGTCGTCTCACGGCCATCATCGGAATCGAGGACCTCGTCGTCGTCCATGCCGATGGAGCAACGCTCATCTGCCCCAAGGATCGGGCTCAGGACGTGAAGAAGATCGTCACCGAGCTGCGAGCCAATCCCGATCATCAGAACCTTCTCTGACGGGCGGGGCCGGTAGGTCCCGCCTTCATTGGCGCCGAACTGGGAGACTGCGACCTCAAGATTGGTTTGCATTACCAACCTGGAGGGTTCCAATGCACCAGAAGCTGCGCCTCGCCGTCGCTACGTTCATCGTCGCCGTCGTGGTCGGGCTGACCGGTCCGGTCGGTGCGTGTGGTGGACTGTTCTGCGACAGCAGCCCGGTGAGCCAAGCCGGTGAGCGGATCGTGTTCACCGTGAATGACAACGACACGATCACCTCACTCATCGAGATCCAATACACCGGGAGCGCCCCGGACTTCTCCTGGATTCTCCCGATTCCGGAAGCCATCGGTGCCGATGCACTCGCGGTCCCACCTGACGGACAGGACGTTTTTGCCGAGCTGCATTCGATGACCGACGTCCGCATTCTGTCGCCTCGGACACCAGCGTGTGCAGATATTGAGTTCGAGGCGAGCGCGGAAGCCACATCCGACGACGGCGGGGTCGAGATCTTTGCCAGTGGTGAGGTCGGTCCCTTCGGTTTTGACATCATCGGAGCCGGCGAGTCCACAGCCCTCATCGATTGGCTGCGTGAGAACAATTATCGAGTCGAGCCGCCGATGGAGCCGCTCATCGATCTCTACGTCGAAGAGCAGTTTGCCTTCGTTGCGATGCGTTTGCTTGACGGCGAGACCTCAGAATCGATCGCTCCTATCGAGATCACCTACCCCGGTGATACTCCAATGATTCCGTTGCGACTGACAGCCGTTGCAGCCAATCCGAACATGCCGATCTGGGTCTGGTTCTTCGCCGAGGATCAGATGGTCCCGGACAACTTCGCGCATATGGAGATCGACACGCGAGAGATCACGTTCTCGACGTTCGGCGGCAACGACTATCGGCAGTTGGTGATGGCTCGTGCTGATGCTCTCGAGGGGCACGCGTTCATCACCGAGTTCGCCCAACCGGTGTCGCCCGCAACCTTCGAGAACCCGTATCTCAGCGCCGTTTCGGAGCGTCAGGGGTATCTCACGCGTCTTGCCACCTTCATCTCTCCAGAGGAGATGACCCTCGACCCAACATTCCGAGTCGAGTCAGGACGAGAAGACGTTTCGAACGTCCGTGACGCCTCGAACATGAAGGGCCTGTACGACTGCGAACGAGAAAACCGCGATAGCTCGTTCGGTTTCAGTGATGACGCGAATGATTCGGTGGATCCGACGGGTGGCGCTGATGAGGTGGCAGCGGTGACTCCAGAGGTCGACGAAGGAGACTCAACGTCGATCCTGCTGGCTCTGGGCCTGGGAGCGCTTGCGTTCGTCGGGATTGCCGGTGTCGGTGGCTATCTGCTGGGCACCCGAAACTCCGACTGATCGTTTCGCCCGTTTGGTCGATCGTGGTCTCCTGGGTGAGAATCCGTAGATGCAACAGATCTGTGATGACCTCGCCGCCGAGCACGCCTCGCTCGATGCCCTTGTCGCCAACCTCAGTGAAGACGAGTGGAAGCAACAAACTCCCGCCGAGGGCTGGAATGTTCGCGACACGATCGTCCATTTGATCGCCGCTGACCTTGCCGCCCATCAAGCAGTCACTGATGCCGATGGCTTTCAGCAAACGAAGAAGGGCATGCTCTCCGGCGAGTTCTCGTTGGAGGACGCCTACGGGGCTCCCGAAGATGACTCGGGAGCTGCCACGCTCGCGTGGTGGCGAGACAGCCGCACGAAGATGCTCGAAGCGTTTCGTGAACGTGGCCCGAAAGAGCGGATCCCATGGTTCGGCCCCGATATGTCCACTCTGAGTTTCGCAACCGCCCGGTTGATGGAGACGTGGTCACACGGCGCTGATGTTGCAGAGACCCTCGGAGCGTCGATTCCGCCAACCGATCGCCTGCGCCATGTCTGTCACATCGGAGTCACGACGCGCGGCTGGTCCTACATCAACCGAGGAATGCCGATCCCCGAAGGCGATGTGCGGGTGGAGTTGAAGAGTCCCTCCGGCGAGATCTGGACTTGGGGCCCGGACGAGGCCACTGACATCGTGCGGGGCGATGCGCTCGATTTTTGCCTCCTCGTGACCCAGCGGAAACCGCCAGGAGCGGTCAATTTGGAGCTCATCGGGGAACTGGCTGTGGACTGGGCCACTCACGCGCAGGCCTTTGCGGGACCAGCGACCGATACCGATCCCAGCCGGGCCTGAGGATCACTCGCCTGTCGTCAGTCAGCAGACAGCTTTTTGACAAATCGGAGTGACGCGACGTTCTCGGGTTCGGCGAGGGCCGACATGGCGATCTCGTACTCCGGGATGCCGAACACCTCACCATCATCGGTGATCATCACGAATCGATCGAGCTTCTTCAAGAACGTTCGATCGTGGCTGACCGCGACGACCGTGCCCTGGAAACTATCGAGCGCTTCTTCGAGGGCTTCGGACGACTCAATGTCGAGGTTGTCCGTTGGCTCATCGAGAAGCAACACATTGTGACCCTCGAGTTCGAGACACAAGACCTCGATGCGGGCCTTCTGACCGCCACTCAGCGTTTCGAACTCCTGTCGTCCGTGACCGCTCAACCCGTAGCGGCCGAGGGCCTTCATCGCCGCCTCGTCGTTGGTCAACCGTTCTCGAATGATGTCGAAGGTGTCTCGGCCGACGAAGTCGGGGCGATCGTTGATTTGGGTGAACGTACCGACCGAGGTGCGGGGCCCGGTGGCAATGGTGCCAACCGTTGGCTCTGTCTCGCCGGACAGCGCACGAAGAAGATGGGTCTTGCCGGTGCCGTTCGGTCCGATGAGCCCGACTCGTTCGCCGAAGTAGACCTCGTCGCTGAAAGGGAAGAACAGATCGTCCGTCGACACGTCATCGAGGGCCAGTACTCGGCGGGCAGAATCCGCACCCTGGAGGCGTACCTTTATCTGCTGGTCAGCAACGGGGGGTGGCGGTGGCCCGGCTGCCACGAACTTCTCCCAGCGAGTTTCCGCGGCGTTGGCCTTGGTGGCGTTCTTGAAGTTGGCGGCCGCTCGCTGCTTCATGATCTTCATATGGCGATAGAGGCGACGCTCCTCGTCGTTCCACCGCTTCAGCGCGTTGCCAAGTCGTTTCTGCCGTTGTTCTCGCGCCTCGGGAAAGCTTGCATACGACCCGCCATGCACCCAACACCCTGATCCCTCGATCACGACGAGTTTGGTTGCTGAGCTCTCGAGGATGGCCCGATCGTGGCTCACCATGAGGATGGTGCTCTGGCACGCAGCGATCTGTTCTTCGAGCCAGATTCGGGTGGGAATATCGAGATAGTTGTCCGGCTCGTCAAGCAGCAAGACGTCCGCGCCTGAGTGAAGCAGTAGATCGAGGACCAAACGCTTTCGCTCTCCACCGGAGAGCTCGCCGACGAGTCGAGTTGCCACATCGTCGACCTTTGATTTCACGCTGCGTTCGGCTGACGCCGCCCACTGCGCTTCCAGCTCATAGCCGCCAAGGTCACCCCATTCCGATAGTGCCTCGGCATATCCCATTCCGTCGTCTGTGCCGTCGGCCATCGCCTTCTCGGCGGCGATGAGGGCCTTGCCTGCAGCACGCACCTCAGGAAGTGCGACCTCGATGAGCATCTCTCGCAGCGTCGATTCTGGGTTCGACATGCCAACGTCCTGTGTCATCGTCAGAAACGAACCTCCGACCATTGACTCCCCGGCGTCAGCATCGAGATCGCCGGAGATGATGCGCAGAATCGTGCTCTTGCCGACACCGTTCGGCCCGATCAGAGCTGCCTTGTCGCCGGGCGAGACCCCAAAGCTGACGTCGAAGAACAACGATTCACCGCCCGGCGGGGCGTAGTCGAGTTCGGAAACCGTGATGGAGCTCACCGCCCCATACTGCCGCCAAATGCGGCGTTCCCGGCGGGGTTATTGCTCGGTGGTGGTGGAGAGAATGACGATGGCGTCTTCGTCGTCGAGCGCATAGATCCAGTCGCCGTTGCGTCGAGGGGCAAGGGCCTCAACTTTTCGAAACCCCTCGAATGTTTGGATCGCCTGACCACGGTCAAGTCTGGGATCAAGTCGGAGGTGCACAAACGGGGCGCGTTTGAGATCGTCCTCGGCAAGGTCTCGATCGGTGGACCCGACGATGGCATGTACGGTTCCGCTTCGATCGACAGAGAGGGCGCGGAACCCGGATGGTCGGTTCTTCGAGGCGGAGTCACAGTCAACTTCGTGCATGGTGATTGGGATGGATCCCAATGGCTCGGCCACCCAATTTTCAGCGGTCAGCAGTTTGGCTGCGTCGTGCAGCTCGGCCAGTAGCGGCCGGCCGGACGCAGCAACTGGCCAGCGCAGGCCGACAAGCAGTGAAGTTCCGGAGATGGCGATGCCCTCTACGTTTGTCGGTTGTTGAATCACTCGAGTGCCGGCACGGTCGATATCGCTGAGCATGGCCTGCACCTTCGGTGAGGCGTCGAGCGTGGCGATGGACTGCTGGGCGAGCGCGTTGTTGATGTGTTCGAGCAAGACCGTGCTGAGGTCGAGATGTTCGGTGCGAATGGTGCATTCGCGTTGGTCGGTAATCACCTCGGATTCATCGAATCGAACAACGAACGCCCGGCGGCGATCCATCTGGTTCTTCGAGTTGAGAAACCCGGATCCGGCAATGAAGATCGTGTTGCCGATACGAGCAAGACCCTCGGCATCGGTTCGGCTCGGGTTGCCCTGGTCAAAGTTCTCCTGAACGGGGAGAACCCGAAACCCCTTCTTGGTCTTCGGGGCCGGAATCAGAAGCGAGACGAGCGAGCTGGCGCTTGCCTCGTCGTGGGCCAGCCACCAGGCTTCGTCGACGCCGAGACGCTGGAGAAGGTCTGAAGACTCGACGTTGAGCAGCGCGGAGGCTTCGGTGAATGCGGACTTGATTCTCGTGACCGTGAGGTCCCCGTTAGTCATGCAGCGTCCGAATACCAAACGCCTCGGCATACCGAGACGTGAACAATGCAGGCATACCGCCGGTGTGAACGAAAACGATGGGGCCGTCGGGAAGGGTTCCGGCTCGGGCGTGGTGCAGGAGCCCTGCCATGGCCCGTCCGGAATACACCGGGTCCAAGATCAAACCCTCGGTCGATGCGACCAGGCGGAGGGCTTCGTGCATCGGTTCGGTTGGTTCGCCGTACGGGACCTCGGCCTGAGAGGGGTCGAGACGAATCGCGCCAGTCGGTGCCGGCCTTCCAACGAGCGCTGCAGATGCGTGCGCCAGTTCGACAACGACCTGTTCGACATCGGGAGCAGCAGCGACATTCATCCCAAGTACGTAGTCATGGGACCCAAGTCCGGCAACGAGTCCCGCGTGGGTTCCTCCTGAACCCGTGGCTACGACGACGGTTGGAATGGCTGGCTCGCCCAGCGCAACGAGATCCCTGACGATCTCATCGGCGCAATTGATGTAGGCCGACGCGCCCAAGGGCGTCGAACCGCCCACAGGAATGACATACGGCGTCCGGCCGGACGAGCGGAGGTCTGCTGCGGTGTGCTCGAGCGTTGCCTCGCGATCGCGACGGGTGCTCCAAACCACAGACAGCTCGAGCAAGTCATCGAGAACGAGATTGCCCTCGGCGGAGGTCTTGGGCTCGCGTTCGGCGAGTACGGCGACACACTCCATCCCTGCCATACGGGCAGCTGAGGCAGTGGCCCGCACGTGATTTGACTGAGCCGCACCAACGGTCACCAGCACGTCGGCGTTGGCTTGCTGAGCCTCGGCAACGAGGTATTCCAGCTTGCGGGCCTTGTTGCCGCCACCGGCAAGGCCGGTGAGGTCATCTCGTTTCACGAAGAGTCGGCCGGGATCGAGACCAAGTGACGCCGCGAGACGATCCATCCGATGGAGCGGTGTGTTTCGAGCAGCGAAGTCGATGAACGGGAGCAGCATGGACTCAGTCAAGCAGATGTGCCCGAAGTTCGATTCCTTCGTTGGTGCGAGTTCCGACCATGGCAACGTTGCTTCGATCTACCTCACAACAGATGGCAACGTCTGCTGCGTAGCCAAGAACGTCTGGGTGGTTGGGTCCCAAGGCCGCCTCCCACTTGGCGACATTCTCTTTTGCCAGCTCTGCGAAGGTTTCCTGGAGCGAGTCCGTCACGTCCTGCCCTGCCAAACGGAGCGCAATGTGGTCGGCGCACGCTTGGTCTTCTCTACCAGGGCGTGTCGGAACGAAGAACACTTCAGCGGAGGGCCAGATCGTCTTGATGAAGTCAGCCGTTGCCTCGGTGTTGGTGCCTCCTGCGGCCAAAAGATGGTCAGTATGGGTTTGCGCCAGTCCCTTGGTGCCATTCGATGTTCGCAAGACCAGCGTCCTGCCTGTCAGGTCATGATCCAGGAGCGCAGTAGGAGAGTTTCCGAAGTCGAATTCATCCGGTTGCAGACCGTTGTCTTCTCCGACAAGCAAGGAGTGGGGGAGACGTTGGCGAAGCGACCGAGCGGCATCGAGATCTCGAACGCAGATGATCCGCTCGGCGCCCTGCTCGAATGCAATGGCCGAGGTCGTGAAGGCGCGAAATACATCAATTACGACGCCAACGCTGGTGGGCACGGTCAGAGTCGCTCGACGTCGTCAAGAACCAGAATCGCCTCGCCGGCTTCACGGGACGCGTCGCGATCCACCGAAGCCCGGATTCGCCACTCGTCGTTGCCATCTGGGTCGGCGAGAATTTGTGTGACCGAGCCTGCTCCATGGTCATAGAGAAAACGACCACCGGACCGGGCATCGGCATCTGTTCCCATCGAGTCATACTCGGCCCAATAGGGCTCCATGACCGCCAATACTCCCTCGAAGGTGGACAGCATCGACTCTGGGTTCGCCGCCTCGGCCAACATGGCGTAGTCCTTCTTGAACGCCAGCGCCCGAACCCATTTGAATACGGCGTTGCGGACCAACACCCGGAAGGTCCGCGGGTTTGCGGTGATGTCATCGAGGTCAACCGGGGGCCGCACAGGTGCCTCAGGATCCTCCTCTGGGCTCGCCAAACGTTCCCATTCGTCGATCAAACTGGAGTCGACCTGGCGAACGACGGTGCCGAGCCAGTCGGTGAGGTCATCGAGCTCGTCGGTCTTGAAATCTTCTGGGATGTTCTGGATCAAACCCTTGTAGACGTCGGAGAGATAGCGCAGGACGACACCTTCAGATCGCTTGAGCCCGTAGTAGTTGACGTACTCGGTGAAGGTCATGACCTGTTCGAACATGTCGCGAACGACGGACTTGGGGCGGACGTTCTCCGAACCCACCCACGGATGGCGGCCCCGCCACCGATCAAAGCTCTCGTAGAGCCACTCCCTCTCGGGCCGAGGGGGCTCGACCTCGGTCAAGCGTTCCATTCGCTCCTCGTACTCGATGCCTTCGGCCTTCATCTCGGCCATCAACTTGTCTTTGGCCTTGTTGACCTGGGACGCAATGATGATCCCGGGATTCTCCATCACGGATTCGATGATCGTGAGCAAGTGAAGGGCGTGGCTGAGCTCGTCGCCTTCGGTTGCCGGGCCCAATTCTGCAATGGCTTCGATGGCCCAGAGTGAAATCGGCTGGTGAAGCGCGAACTCGTCCTGGAGGTCGAAGTTGACGCGAACTTTGCGCCCGAACTCGTCTTCGCCGGGCTCCGGGAATTCGAGCAGTTCCGCCTCGACCAGGGAGCGATAGATGGCGATGGTCCGTTTCTGGTGACCCCGCTTTCGACGTCGTGGTTCGTGATTTGTTTGGAGCAGTCGTCGAGTCGCATCACAACCATCGGTGCCATCGGCCGCCACCGGCCGGTCGAGCAGACTCATCACCATCTGGTGGTTCACCTGGAAACTTGATCGAAGCGGTTCCGGCTCGCCGTTCACCATCTTGGTGAAGGTGTCCTCAGTCCAGTGGGCGTATCCCCGCTCTGGCTGCTTCTTCTTGACGATCTTCTTGGCCTTCTTGCCGCTCGACGCGGACTTCGCCTGTGCCTTTTCTTCTGATCGTTGGTTCTCGACGACGTGTTCGGGCGCTTGGACCCAAACGGTCCCTTCGTCGTCAAATCCCTTGCGTCCGGCTCGCCCGGCAATCTGCTGGAACTCGCGGTTGCGTAGCGTGCGAACCTCGACGCCGTCGTATTTACACAGCTGGGTGAACAACACCGAACGAATCGGCACGTTCACGCCGACGCCGAGTGTGTCCGTACCGCAGATGATCTTGAGCAGACCGTCCTGGGCCAACCGTTCGACGAGCAGTCGATACTTGGGGAGCAAGCCAGCGTGGTGGACGCCGATTCCGCCGAGCAGGTATCGCTTGAGATCCTTCCCAATGGGGGTGTCGAAACGGAACCCGCCGATGACCGACTTGATCTGATCCTTCTCGGTCTTGGACAGGGGATCGAGTGACAGATAGCCCTGGGCCGCCTCGGTCGCTTCACGCTGGGTGAAATGAACGAGATAGATCGGTGCCCGATCTGATTCGAGCAACTCCTCGATCGACGCGTGCAGCGTCGTTCGTCGATAGGTGAAGTCGAGGGGAACCGGACGCTGTGATGACTGGACAAGCGCAGTCTCACGGTTGGTTCGATTCGTCAGATCTTCTTGAAAGAACTCGGTGCTGCCGAGCGTGGCCGACATGAGGAGGAACTGCACGTGTGGGAGTTCAAGCAGCGGAACTTGCCACGCCCATCCCCGTTGCGGATCGCTGTAGTAGTGAAACTCGTCGACGATGGCGACATCAACATCAGTCGTCGGCCCATCGCGCAATGCCCAGTTGGCAAGGATTTCCGCGGTGCAGCAGATGATGGGAGCGTCAGGGTTGACTCGAGCATCGCCGGTGATCATGCCGACCCGTTCTGACCCGAAGTCCCGACACAGCGAGAAGAACTTCTCCGAAACCAGGGCCTTGATCGGGGCCGTATACACCGACCGCTTGTTCGCGGCGAGCGCTGCGAAGTGAGCCGCCACTCCGACCAGCGACTTTCCCGACCCGGTTGGTGTGTTCAGGATGACGTGGTTCCCGGCGAGCAGCTCGAGAATCGCTTCCTCCTGGGCGTCATAGAGCGAGATTCCTTGCTCCGCAACGAAGTCGACAAAGCCGTCGAGGAGCGCGTCCTCATCAGGGGCGCCTGCCCCTACTGTTTGCGCGGCGGGAGGTAGGTGCTGAAGCAGCGGTGGCAAATCGATAGCACCGGTCTACCAGGGGAACGAGCCGGTAGCGTTGTGGAGATGGCGAAGAGATACCGCTACTTGACTGGTCCGGACGACTCACGGTTCTGTGATCGGGTCACTGAGGCGCTGAACGATGGCTGGGAGCTCTATGGCAATCCCACCTTGGCGTACGACTCAGACACCGCGCGCATGATCTGTGGCCAGGCCATTGTCCTCGAGTCGAGCGAGCATGCCAGCTAAGGCTTCAGGCGCCCTATTCGTAGTGCTCGGTAGCGGTTTCGCCTTCTTGCATCTCGGCGATGGCGCGTTCGACATCGACGATTGAATCCTTGAGCTGGGCCACAACAGCGTCACGGTCGCTCGTGAACTCGATCGAGTTGATGACCTCGGTCAGCTTTGACTGAGCGCGCCACGCAGAATAGCGAGCCCATTCGGCCCAGAGGAGTTCGTGGTCATCGAT
>CALHCB010000033.1 GCA_937930695.1 uncultured Acidimicrobiales bacterium
TGTTGCCTGCACGGTGATGGCGACGACGACCACGACTGAGGCGACGACCACGACTGAGGCGACGACCACGACTGAGGCGACGACCACGACGACCGAGGCCTGTGGATTCGCTACCCGCCGATTTACCTGGGAGTTCGATCACAGCACCGGCCAAATTACGACAACCGACACGCTCACCGCGACGTGTGACTACGACTCGTTCATTCTTTCGAACGACCGTACGGGCGAAGTTGTGGAGTTAGTAGATGGCAAGTTCATCAGAACATACGGTTGCAACGATGCAAGTAGTGATGCTTGGACGTACGAGATTGACTTCGGGAACCAGGTCGCCACTGGGCCCTTCGGCAGTGAAATAGCGGCCCGCATTTGTGAGGACTACTCACTCAACATCAACGTCACCGTTTTCGTAGGTGATTTGAGAGCTGGTGCGGCTTTCCCCGTGACCATTTACAACCAAGGGATCGTGTACCTCGGGGCACGAGACACCCTTCTTGGTCAAGTCCGGTATCTAAATCTGTTCCCGGAATCTACGGGTTTTGACGTTTGCGTGGACTATCGGTTTGCCAACGGATCCGAACTCCAAGAGTGTCAAAACGTGCCAGGTGGCACAACCGGAACCGTGGAGCTGACGATTCAGTTGCCGGATATTGCGTTGAGGCCTGTCTCTTAGCGAGCGAGCCACAGAGGCGGGGGTTTCGCTGCAGCTTTTGAGTCGCAGTCGAAGCCCCGCGCTCTTGGTCGAGGCCATCTCGTTCCTCACAGTCGCCCCTGGATAGCTGGCTGTTGGGTTCGACGGTCGGTCGAATTCGCCCTAACGTTGCCGAAAGCCACCGAGGGCGGCGCCCTCACGATGTCCCGGTGTGGAGTCGGGGCTCCTTGGAGGGACTGTGTCAATCACTGTGACGGCGGACGCGGCAACGATCGCGGAGTTCAAGCAGCGCTACGACAGCGTGCACGCCAATGTTTCGAGCGTCATTCGTGGCAAGTCGGCGGCGATTCAGCTGGCGTTGACCGCGATGTTGGCCGAAGGGCACGTGTTGCTCGACGACGTGCCGGGTACGGGCAAGACCTCCATGGCCAAGGCGTTGGCCCGTTCGATCCGGGGCGACTTCAGTCGCATTCAGTTCACCCCTGACCTGCTGCCAACGGATGTGACCGGGTCGATGATTTATCGCCCGAGCGACAGTGAGTTCGAGTTCCATCCCGGTGGTGTCTTCGCGAACGTCGTGCTGGCCGACGAGATCAACCGGGCCTCACCGAAAACGCAATCGGCGCTGCTCGAGGTCATGCAAGAGCACCACGTCACGGTCGACAGCATCGAACACTCCGTTCCCCGCCCGTTCGTGGTGATCGCTACGCAGAACCCTGTCGAGTTCGACGGCACCTATCACCTGCCAGAAGCGCAGGTTGATCGGTTCATGCTTCGCATGTCGATGGAGTACCCCGATCACGCGTCCGAGACCCAGGTGATCACCGATCAGCTGGCCAACTTCGTGCCGGAGGATCTCGCCCCCGTTATCTCGATCGAGGAATTCGACTGGATGATCAAGGCCGCCCGCACCGTCCATGTGGCCGAGGGGCTGAAAGAGTTCGTTGTCACCATCGTGGGTGCGACCCGTCGGATGGAAGAACTGCGGCTCGGGGTGAGCCCGCGCGGCAGTATTGCGCTGGTCCGGGCGTCTCAGGCATGGGCCGCGAGCCGAGGCAATCATTTCGTGACGGCCGACGACATCATCGCTCTTGCCCCCTTCGTGCTTGGGCACAGGATGCTGCTCACCCCCGAAGCTGAGCTGCAAGGGCTCACCGCTCGTGAGCTGGTGCAGCGGACAATCAGCGCCGTGCCCGTTCCTGCCAATCGCTGAGCAGGTGCTCACTCGATCCGGCTGGTGGACCGTATTCACCGCCGCCGTCCTCTTCGTCGGCTGGCTCATTCTCGGGTATCCGATCCTGATCGCGTTGGCTGTGGGGCTCGGCGTCGTGCTGGCAGTTGGGTTGGTCTTCGTTCTGCGGGCACCGACGCTGAACGCACATCAGTCACTGAGCCCGGCCATTGTCGGTGTGGCAGAACCAGCCACTGCTGTTGTCACGGTTCGGAACGGAAGCGAGCGTCGATCGCCCGCGGTCCGTGCGGTCGAGATCGTCGATGGAACCGTGCATCGAGTCGACGTGCCGTCGTTGCCCGCAGGTGAATCGACGAGCGTGTCGTTCGCCGTTGCCACGGAACGTCGGGGTGTGTTCGGTGTCGGGCCGCTTCAGATCGAACGCAGCGACCCATTCCGCCTCTTCGCCCGCACGACCCACAGGGGCGGGACGCTCCAACTCACCGTCCACCCTGCGATCCACCACGTCCCACCGTTGCCAACGGGCTTGCGGCGAGAGCTCGAAGGAGCTGCGAGCCAGCGTCCTCAAGAAGGCGGCATCTCGTTTCATAGTTTGCGGGAGTATGTGCCTGGCGACGATCTGCGTCTTGTGCACTGGCGCTCGGTCGCCAAGCAGACCGACGGCACGCTGCTCGTCCGCAAGAACGTCGTGACCTCAGAGCCTCGCTTGATGGTGTTGCTCGACACCTCGGCTGACCCCTACACCGACGAGTCGTTCGAGGATGCGGTGCGGATTGCAGCGTCGCTCGTCGCCGCAGGCTGCGACAGCCACTACCCAGTGATGTTTCGGACAACCGGGGGGTTTGGCGCCGATGCGTCAGCAACGGGCGAAGGTCGGCTCGAGATCCTGACGATGCTGGCCCAAATACAGCGGAGCGACGACGATCCCGGACTCAACGGAGTGCTGCACTTCGCCGAGCGAGTCGAGGGAGTGTCGCTCGGCGCAGTCACGGGGCAGCCCGATCCGGAGCGGACCGTCGGAATCTCTCGCAGTCGCTCGCGATTCGACATGGTGAGCGTCGCCCAAGTCGGTGAGGCCTTCAGCCGTCCGCCGATGCGGATCCCTGGTGCCGTCGTGGTGAACGGGCCGGACTCTGTCGCGGTGGCTGAAGCATGGAAGGCCCGGTTCGGATGAGCTGGGTTCGCGCTGCGGCAATCGGTGCCCTGGTGGCGGTGGCCATCGGATTGTCCGGTTTGACGTGGCGAGTGATCTTCGCTGATTCGCTCACCATCGTGGGTCTCGTAGCGGCGGCCTCTGTCGTCGGCGCGGCCATCGCGGTGGCGGGAAGTCGGTGGCTCCGGCCAGGACTCGCCCTCGTCGCCGCGGGCGGCATGGTTGCTGGGATGCTTCTGATTGGCGAGCCCCGTGAGCTGGCAACAACGGGACTACTCATCGGGTCGCAGGCGAAGTTCATCGCCATCCCGCTCGGCGCCAGCCTTGCGGGAGCTCTGCTCACCACCAACATGATGATCCGACGATCGGTCGCCCCTCTCGGCCTCGCAGTCATCGGGGTTGTCCACTCGCTGGCAAGCGCCTACTCAGTGGCCGTCGAGTCGGCCGGCTTCTGGCCCTTGCTTGCTGCGGTCGTTGCCGCCATCGGTGCGCTCGGTCTTTCCACCACCTCGAACGCTGACGGCGAAACCGCACCCTCGACGCTGGGTGCGATTGGCGCACTGCCTGGTCTTGCCGTTGGGGCCGCGGCGGTTGTCGCCGGGGCGGGTTTGCTGTGGTTGGGTTCCGACGATGGATCCTTCGATCTCCGCCAACGAATCGACCCGCCGATCGAGATTCTCGATGCGTCATCGCCGCTGTCGCTGGTGAAGTCAGGGCTAATCGATGAGCAAGCCTCCGAAGTGTTCACGATCGCCGTGTCGGGGTTGGGCCCTGATCAGCAGATCGAACGCATCCCTGCCGCAATTCTCGACAACTACGACGGCGCGGTGTGGTCTTCAAGCGGCCAATTCATTCCCGCCGGGGCACAGCTGCCAGCGCCGGCCCAAGGCCAGGTTGCCGATCAAACTGCGCTGACCCAGCGAGTTGAGCTGTCGGCCGAGTATCCGTTTCTCACCGTTCCGTCGATTGGCTCGGCGGTGTCGATCGAACAAGGCGAGCTTCTCTGGGACCCGGTCTCCGGTGCACTCGTCTCGCTCGACGCCGGAACCGACAGCGTGAGCTATTCCGGTTCGGTCACCCCGACCTATCAGTTCCGGCCAGAAGAAGGACCAGCCGAGCTCAACGGGGGACCAGCGGGAGCGTTGACCGCCAGTCCGGACGAACTTCGATCGATCGAGACCGTCCGCACCACGTTCGCAGACTTCGTGGCTCCAGCTCGGGCCCAGCACCCCGACGATCAGTGGGCTCAGTTGCTCGCGCTCGAGGCCGCGTTGCGAGATCAGCAGTTTGGCTACAACTCAGAAGCACCGGGCGGGCACAGTCTGGCCAAGCTGGCGACGTACCTGGCTGGCGACGCGGGTGGCCGGAGTGCGGGCTTTGATGAGCAGTCGGCCGCCGCCTTTGCCGTGCTGGCTCGCGTGATCGACGTGCCGTCGCGGGTTGTCGTCGGGTATGTGCCCGCCGAGCCGTTGACGGCAGCCCAACCCCAAGCGTCACTGGATTCGACCCAGGTGAGCGCGTGGCCAGAAGTGTGGCTCGATGGTGTTGGCTGGGTGGCCTTCGACCCGACCGATGAACAGAACCTCACCGACGACGTTGCGGCGAAACCGCCGGTCAGTTCGGACGAGGGCGACGACACGGCGGCGGCTGCCACTCCACCAGAGATCGATCCGCCCGAAGCGCTGATCGAAGAACTGCCGGAAGACGAGGGCGGGGGCGTGTCGCTTCGATGGCTGGCCCTTCTTCTGTTGCCCCTGCTCTACTTGGCGGTCGTCGTCGGGGCCAAGCGCGTTCGCCGAGGCGGTCGCCGTTCGGCCGACGACCCTGCTGAGCGAATCATCGGGGCGTGGCGAGAGACTGAGGATCGTCTTGTCGATGCAGGCCAGCCGGTGCCGGTGTCGGGCCGAGTGATCGACCTTCGTGACACGCTCGACCTGACTGAGGATGCGGGTTCTGACGTGTTGACGAGATCGTTGACCGACCTTGCCGATGATGTTGACCTCGCTCTCTACTCTCCTGACGTTCCGTCCACCGAGGTCGCCGACGGTGCGTGGGATGCAGCAGCGGTGTCGCTCGGCGAGATGAGTCGAGACTGGTCATCGCTCACCAAGCTGAAAGCTGCGGCGAATCCCCGCTCGTTCTTCCGTCGCTAATCGCTGGTCGTAACGATCAGGCGCCGTCGTCCGGCGGCTCGGTCCCATCTCCATCGTCCGGCGGCTCTGTGCCATCTCCGCCACCTGGGTTGGTGCATTCGGTGGAGGCGTCGTCGATGCCGGGGCATTGGTCGCTGGAGTCGGGTACGCCGTCGCCGTCTGAGTCGGGTTCGGGTGGGTTGGTGCATTCGGTGCTGGCGTCGTCGATGCCGGGGCATTGGTCGCTGGAGTCGGGTACGCCGTCGCCGTCTGAGTCGGTTGCCGGTGGCTCCGGCGGGTTCCAGCTTCCGGCTCCGCCCATCGTCTGGCAGTTGACCGGGAGTGAGGCTTCGCTGAATCCCACACCCGGAAGGGCGACAATTGCGTTGACTCCGTTGGTGAGATTCTGGATCTGGGTTTGCTGCTGGTTGACCGCAGCGTTGCGGCTTCCACCAGGAAAGTCGAGCCGGTAGCCGGTCTCGAATTCGTTGGTGTCGCTCCAGCTCC
>CALHCB010000034.1 GCA_937930695.1 uncultured Acidimicrobiales bacterium
CGCTCTCTACGGTGAACGTTGGCGGTCCTTTGTGGCCGCCGCCTGTGTCCTCATGGCTCTCTCAACCACCACCTCCCTCCCCCAGCCTTCTCGTCGCTGGACCACCATTGGTCTGACGCTTGCTGCGGTGCTTGCGGTCATTGGGCTGTCCAATCAGAGCTCAGACGCGCAGTCGACGCCAAGCCTGCTCGAGGTCGACGAAGTGGTCTATGAGTTCGAGCCAGCAACGTGTCGGGTCACAGATCAAGACTTCATCGTGACGGGTCCCGGCGCGGTCGGTGAAGACACGTTCGTCGTCACCGCTTCGTCGAAAGCCATCGAGCTTGCGTTCGGTGTTGGTTCAGAGATCGAGACCCCTGCCCCGCAAGCCATCTGGCTCTCGTCGGCAGAAGACATCACGTGGCAGAACATCGACGGAACGATCATCGCTGACGTGGAGCTCCACAATCGCAACTCGCCCGACGCGCCAGTCGCCGAAGCGCATCTCGAATTCACCTGCCCCTCAGCCTGATTCGCCGTCCCAGTATCGAGAACTGGGTCAGCATTTAGATCTTCCAACTAGCTCGCATGGCAAGCAGTTCTTCGAGCAGCTCCGGGGTCGCTGCCGCTATCGGCCCCCGACGTTCTTCGTGATCGAACACGACGAGGTCTCGGCCGTCGCCATCGGCAACGACTCCGCCGGCTTCGGTGCAGACCAACTGCGCCCCGATGTAGTCCCAAACTCCGTGCATCGAGTCGACGTCGAGGAAGCCATCGAATGACCCGGTGGCCACTGCGCAGATGTCGAGAGCACATGCGCCGTAGGTGCGGTATTGACGCCAACCACCGTGTGCAGGTGGGAGGCCAGAGAACGCGAGCAACGAGTCGCTGAGGTCGGTGCAACCAGAAGGGGCAATCGAGCCTCGATCGGAGGATTGCGCATCGATCTCGACACCCGAGCCTCGGATCGCTTGAAATCGTTGGCCCGTCGCCAGGTTCACAACCTGGGCGACCAATGGCCCCTCATCGTCCACCGCGCACAGGCTCGTTGCGTACCAGGGGAGCCCGTGGGAGGCATTCGTCGATCCATCAACCGGATCGACGATGACCGTGACACCGTCTTGGCTGGCGGCGCCAGGCTCGACGATCCCCGACTCTTCAGTGAGCACTCGGAAGCCTTCGTCGAGCAGCGGTGCGAGGATCAACTCATCAGCAACAATGTCGTGGTTGTACTGGCCAGGCTTCATGCCGCTGAGACCCCAGTCGTTCAGATCGGCAAGAGCATCAGCCAGGTCCGCCGAAAGATCATCGAAGAGCGACAGTATTTGGGTCGGGTCAGGTCGTGCCACCGTCGCATCTTGCCCGAAATCTGGCAGGCTGTGACCCGCTGACAAGGAGAGCCCGTGGCGATCGTCGATGTTCCTGGCTTTGTGGCCGAACTCAAAGAGCATGCAGTCGACCACGGCTTTCATGTGCACGACGAGCGTCATTTCGTCGAGACCTACTCCATGCGTCAAGCCTGGGAGGTCGATCTGCACCCTGAGCGGGCGTGCGGCGGGCCACTGGATCTCCATCTGGCAGTTGAGCTCGATCCTCGGGTGCTGCTTTCGTTCGAAGACGCAGTGCTCGAGCTTCCCGAATCGTCCGAACCGCCCGACGGCTTCAATGTGCCGCTCGTTTTCAACTGGGCCATGCCCCCGCTTCCAAAGCCGCCAGACCTGCTCGTGTTTGCCACTGATCTTGCTGGCCTCGGCGGCCCCGACTTGCCCCTCGAAGTCTCGGCCATCGACTCGACGATTTCTGTCACGGATGCGCCGGAGCGGACGCTCTCGATCATGGCCAGAGTTGAACTCTCACTTGCCGACGTATTGATGCGGCGCGAAGGATTGTGCGACACGTTCGATCGCTGTCACACCGTGAGCGAATTCCTCCTCGACCACGCTCCGCTGTGGCTCGACGACGTCTAGGGCTGTCCTCGAAGTCATAAAGGTTTTCGAGATTTCTTCTCGCCTCCACCATGTTCGTGGCTTCACTGTCACACCATCGAACTAGTGTTCGATACATGGATATTCAGGCGGATATCATCACAGAAGTCAGTCATGGTGCGGGGCCGGGCGTGGGCTCCGGTGGCAAAGCATTCATCGAGGCAGGCGTCGAGGCAGATCTTGATGCGGTAAGCGCAGGGCTGGCTCGTGTCGCAGGAGCGCTCCGATCCTGGAACCCTGGCGATCCGCACCTCGAGTCGACGCTGCTTGCTGTGCGCTCGGTGCAGCGCCAAACGGATGGTCTCGTAGCGGTCTTGGCGGGGCTCGCACGAAAGCTTGCGGCAACCGGCAGTGGCCCGACGGCGGAGGATGTGCTGAGCGGTGACGGTGTCGTGCCGCTCAACCAAGCTCGACAAGAAATCGGTCGATCGCTGGTCGCTGATCAGTTTCCTGCCGTCGGCCAGCAGCACCGGGCCGGGGCAGCACGGCAGGCGAACGTCGATGTGCTCGCACGGCTCACGGCAAAGATGACCGACTCGGAGGTCGCCGCCCTGGCCCGTCACGATGTCGAACTTGCGAACGCCGCACAACGGTTGAACGAAGAGTCATTTCGCAAGAAGGTGCAACGAACCCGCGACCGAATCCGCCGTGATGCTGGCAAAACGGCGCACGACCAGTCGGTTGAAGACTCACGCTTCTCCGTCACCCCGAGCCGTGACAAGACGGGCTACCGAATCAACGGTTGGCTCGACCCGGTCAATGGCGAGGCAGTCCACGCCGCAGTTGTGCGGGAAGCACACCAAATCAACACCCACGGAGGTGCCGACGGGCTCACCTGGGATCAGGCGATGAGTCGGGCAGCGACTGATCTCATCCTGCGAGGGGATGCTGTGTCCCAGAAATCTGGGACATCGTTGTTCGGAGCACCTCGGGCCAACGTGCAGATCACGGTGCTCACCGATCGCGAGACACTTGTGAACGGTCCACATGATCAGACCATCGCCGAGACCGAGAACGGTCTCCCGATCGATCCTCGGGTCGTCGCCCGCCTTTGTTGTGAGGCCACGATCCGCCGAGTCGACAGCCTTCCCGACGGCAATGTGCACGTGTCCCAGAAAACCAGGACAGCGACGGCGGCCCAACGAGCGGCCCTGCGGGCTCTCTACGACAGCTGCCCACTGTCCGGGGCGCCGTGGAGCCAAGTCGAGATTCACCACGTCATCTTTTATGAGGAATCTCAGCGGACCGTGTTGTCCGAACTGGTGCCGATCAGTCGCCGCTGGCATCACCTGATTCACGACGAAGGCTGGCGCCTCGATATGGATGCCGACCGAACCCTGCACCTCTACCGCCCCGACGGCACCCACGACCGAACGATTCCTCGCCCTATCCCTCTCAACCAACGACCACCTGCCGGTGTCCCGAGATCCCAGGACAGCGAGGCATTCGAGAAGAGCACCGTCCAACTCGCTGCCTAATGATCGATTCCGATCTGTCGTCGGCGCCTTCCCCAATTGTTCCTTGACAACTTCATCCCGGTCGCTCGACCAAGCACCGCGTCCGCCCTCGCCGGTGTTCTCGTCGACTACCGCCCGCCGCTCACGTTGAGCAGTGTCCCGGCGATATAGGACGAGGCGTCTGACGCCAAGTAAAGGATCGAACTTGCGACCTCGTCGGCGGTTCCGCCCCGCAGCATGGGGACATTCGAGGCCAGTCGATCAACCCGGTCTGGCACACCCGAACTAGCGTGGATCTCAGTGTCGATCAGCCCTGGCCGGACGGCATTGACTCGAATACCCTCGGCGGCGACTTCCTTGGCCAGCCCGATAGTGAGCGTGTCAACCGCTCCCTTGGTCGCGGCGTAGTCGACGAATTCGTTCGGACTTCCGAGGTAGGAGGCAGCGGAGGACACGTTGATAATTGTTCCTCCTGCTCCCCCGTTCTTGGTCGACATTCGACGTACGGCCTCGCGAGCACAAAGAAAGGCACCGAGGACATTGACGTCCATCACTTCACGAAGTCGCTCGACAGTCATGTCCTCCACCCGAGACATCGGATGCAAGATTCCCGCGTTGTTCACGAGGCACGTCAGCGGGCCGAGCTCGACTTCGGTTTCTTCAAATAGCTCGATCACATCGGACTCGACTGCCACGTCAGCTTGCACCGATGTCGCTGATGCTCCCGCAGCCCGGCAGGCCGCAACAACCTCCTGAGCAGCAGCTGCGTTCGTCGCGTAGTTCACGCAGATGTCCCAGCCGGACTTCGCAGCCATGACAGCAGTTGCGGCGCCGATTCCACGGCTCCCGCCGGTGATCAGCATCACTCTCGGAATGTCGGTCATGGCCCCACTTTCTCACGATCGGCCCATCTTTCCCGGCATCGACCCGCGCAGCCAGGTCGAGCACGGTGCGACAGCGAGCACGGTGCGACAGCGAGCACGGTGCGACAGCGAGCACCGTGGCTTTGGTTCAGTCGATGAGCGGGGCGGTCCAATCAACTGGATACACGACGTGGTCGCCCTCTATCCCCTTGAGCTCAACCTCACGGGCAGCTCCGTAGACCACGTCGCCCCGTGAGGACGTGATTTCCTTCACCAGCGACGACACGAGAATCTCGCCACCATCGGCAAGGTTGGCGATCCGGGCCGCGACGATGACGTGCTTGCCGAAGAGGTCACCGTCGTCGTCGACCAGCACTTCGCCGGTATGCATACCCATGCGAACCCGAACGGCCAGTTCAGGCTGATCTTCGGCCAGTTGGGCCAGCTGTCGCTGAATATCACACATGCTCTGCAGCGCAAGCCGAGCGCCGGGAAAGCTCATCATGAAGCCGTCACCCTGGTTCTTGATCTCGGTGCCCCCATGGGCCCGAAGACTGCTGCGCACCATGTCGTTGTGTTTGGCCAACACACCGAACCAGGCCGAGTCACCGATCTCCATCGTTCGAGCAGTCGATGCCTCGATGTCGCTGAAAACGATGGTGATGGTGCCTTGCGTCGACTTGATCTCGGCGAGGCCGTCTGACATCACTGAGTTGGCAACGAGTTCGATCGAGGTCTGTTGGCCCCGCGATGGTTGAGACGGTGGGCTCGTGATCGGCCCAGCCCGATGTACCGAACCGATCTGCGTCGCCAACCCACTGACGGATGAACTGGTTGAAGTCGTAGGCGCCTCGACCAACAGCTCGATTGTTGAGTCGCCCAGGGCGACGCACGCTCCCGCAAGAAGCGCAATCGGAGCCGTCAGAAGGGCACCATCGAGGTGACTGCCGTTGGTGGACCCAAGATCCTCAACCCACACCACCTCGTCGATCACGTCGAGACGAAGATGTCGGCGGGACACCTGGGAGTCGCCCAACAGCACGCCGTCACATTCTCGACCGACCTCGAGTGGCCCTCGAACTGAGATATGCAGCGGGGTTCGATTCGGTTGTCTGATGACCACGATCGGTGCGCCCATTGCGAGCACTCTAAACCGGCGTTGGGCACGCTGGCTTCCTCGGGTCCCAACCAGTTGCTAGCTTCGATCGACATGCTCGAGTTTCATGACCCACGCGGAGTCCCATCCACGCAAGCCACGCCCTATGAGCTGAGCCATCCGCTCGAACGTGGCTCGACCATCGCACTGATGGCAAACGGCTTTCCCGATTCAGTGGAGTTCCTGGATCACATTGCGATCGCCCTGGGCGAACTCCTCGACGATGCATCGTTTGTGAAGTTCAACAAGGGCAACGCTTCGGCGTTGGCGTCGGACGAAATGCTCGCCTCGGCTGCGGAGTGCGACGCCGTCGTCGCCGCATACGGTCATTGAGGCAGCTGCACCTCCGGCACCGTGAGTGACGGAATCCAGATGGCCCTTCGAGGCAAGCCCACCGTGGCCCTCGTTACGACTCAGTTCTGGGAGCAGGGCAACTTCGTTGCAGAAGCCCGCGGGATGCCGACGCTTCCCCGCCATCAGCTCCCCCATCCTGTTGCGGGCACCGGGCACGGATCAATGGCCGAGCTGGCCCGCGAGATTGCGCCGCAGCTCATTGCGACGCTTCGCCAAGAGTCGACTCCAATCGCCGCATGACCGAACTTCTCGAAGCAGAAAACGAAGCAGCAGCGCTCGAATTCCTCCACGCTGAGCGATGCACCGATGGTTTGCCAGTGATCATCCCGACCGTTCCGCGTGTCGACCGAATGGTCCTCGCGTCAGGCGTCGACGGCGATCTGTCACTGGGCTCGATGGGCCCGGGCGGCGGTGCGGCCACAATCCGAGCGATCGCGGTCAACACTGTCATGGCTGGCTGCCGGCCAGACGACATGCCAATCGTCGTCGCCGCAATAACCGCGATGCTCCAGCCCGAGTTCGATCTCGGCGAGATGCAGGGCACCACCCACAGCACGGCGCCGCTCATGATCGTCAACGGCCCCATGCGGGATGCATGCGGCGTCGCATCAGGTTTCGGCGCTCTCGGTCCAGGCCACCGTGCCAATGCGTCAATCGGCCGCGCAGTACGACTCTGCATGATCAACATCGGGATGGCTCGCCCCGGCGAGTCCGACATGGCCTTGCTGGGCCACGGCGGCAAGTTCACCTATTGCCTGGCCGAAGACGAAGAATCGTCGCCATGGGAGCCCCTCCATACAACCTTTGGCTACGACGCTGAGGAGTCAGTCGTCACCATCATCGGTGCGGAGCCTCCCCATTCGGTGGTCTTCCAGAACGACGCCGATGATGCCACCTCCCCCGCCCGACTCCTGAAGTCGCTCGGGGCAACACTGGCAAACCTCGGCTCGAACAACGCCCACTTCCGGTGCGGCATGCAGACCGTCATTCTCAACCCGGAGCATGCGACCGTGCTGGCTGACGCTGGAATGAGTCGGGCGGACGTGCAGGCAAAGCTCCTCGAGTACTCCGTGAACCCCCACGACAGACTTGCCGAGCTCAATCCGATCTTCGTCCGCCCAGACGATGACGGTGATATCCGCGCCGTTCGCCAGGCGGAAGATGTCGTCGTCCTCGTGGCCGGCGGCTCCGGCCTCTACTCCCACGTATTGCCCTCATGGGCTGCGGGCATGCACCGCAACGTGGCAGTACATGCCAGGATCGAAACCGATCTGGCCTGCGAGATCCCTGGGCTCACTCCGAATCCTCTCTCTTCCCTCTCCGCCTCCGGGCAAGGACCCTCCGAATGATCCCCACATCAACCTTTGGCCGCACCGAACACGAAAGCTCCCGCATCATCTTTGGTGCAGCTGCGCTCGGCGCGATGACCCAGGACCGGGCGGATGCCGCCATCGAGCTCGTGCGGGCCGCCGGTGTCAATCACTTCGATACGGCTGCTTCCTACGGCGATTCCGAGCTTCGGCTCGCCCCCTGGCTCAGCGACCACCGCGATGAGATCTTCCTGGCCACAAAGACTGGTGACCGAACCGGCGCCGGAGCACGAGCCGAGCTCGAACTCTCTCTGGAACGAATGGGCGTTGACAGCGTCGACATGATCCAGCTCCACAACCTCGTCGAAGATGATCAGTGGGAGACCGCTCACGCCTCGGGTGGTGTCGTCGAAGCGATGGCGGCGGCTCGCGACGAAGGTCTGGTGCGCTTCATCGGCGTCACCGGTCACGGCGTTCGTATTCCCGGTATGCACCTGCGAAGCCTCGAAGAGTTCGATTTCGATTCGGTGCTGTTCCCGTACAACCTGACAATGCTCGACAACCCGACATATCGGCACGACGTCGATGCACTGCTGGCGGTTTGCCGTGAGCGCGCTATTGCACCTCAGACCATCAAGTCGATCGCACGTGGGCGTTGGCCTGGTGACTACGACGGCCGAAAGTTCAGCTGGTATGAACCGCTGTCTGATGAAGGCGCAGTGTCACGAGCAGTTTCATTCGTGCTGTCCAACGAACAGATCTTCCTCAATACAACAAGCGATGCGACCAAGCTCCCCATGGTGCTCGCTGCCGCATCGGCGTTCGGGGACGGCGAGCCGGCTGCCACCGAAGCTGAGGTTCGGGCAGACGCGGAAACCTTTGGCATCACTGCGCTCTTCGACGGCGGAGATCTCGAACGGATCTGAGTACCGCTAGCGGTTCAACAATTCGATCACCTCGGCGAGCGATGCGTCTGACGTCCCTTTGAGGCTGGCCAGGCGTTCATAGACGTCGGCTGCTGCCAGGTGGAACCCCGCAGGAAGTTCGTTGGCCGCGAACGTCGAGGCGATCTCCTCCATCTCACCGGCGAAACGCCAGGCCTTTGGGCCGACGCGTGACGGGCTGTGTTCGGCGCGACCCAGAAGCTCAGGCATGGATGTCATCCATTCCTGTGTGAGCGAGTCGGTGATGCCTTCGGCCTCAGCCAAGGCCGTGATGGCGAACAGCAGTGCAGACGTGCCCTTCGTCCACGCAGCGAAGCACATCTTCACCGCGGAGGCGGCCCCGATGTCACCCTCGACCAATCGAACTTCGAGATCCGAATCCACAAAGAGGTCCGCAATCTGACAAGCCTGCTCCCCTGACACATAGAGGCGGGTTGTGCCCGGCCCATTGACCGGCGGACCAACAATTCCACCATCGACCGGTTCGGTGAACCCCGCACAGATCTGGCGGGCGGACTGAGGAGACACCGCATTTGCATCGAGATAGATGCCTCTGAACTCGAGCGCTCGAACCGACTCGGCGACTTGACCAGCAGCTGACGGTGGACACACCGAGATGACGATCTCGGACTGCTCCACCAGTTCAGGCAGCGTTCCCACGCCCACCAAACCAGCAGCGTCGGCCCGCTCGTGCGACTCGTTAGACCGGCCCGCGGCAAGCCAGACCACGTCGTGTCCGGCCGCAACGGCGGCGGCACCAATCGTGGCGCCCATGGCACCCGGGTTCAAGAGTCCGACGGTTCGTTGGCTGTGCCCCACCGTCGGAGTTTGCTACACCAGAGAGGTGAATCTCTACACCCGGCTTCTCAGCGAATCCGACGACCGTCCGTTTCTCCGAAACCCTGAGTCCGGCGAGGTCCTCAGCTACGCCGCAATTGCGGAACGCTCTGGCCGTCTTGCTGGGGCCCTCATCGATGCCGGCGCGACCACCGGCGACAGCGTCGTTGTCCAGGTCGACAAGAGCTCCGAAGCCGTCGCCCTCTACCTCGCCTGCCTCCGAGCTGGACTCGTCTACGTGCCGGTGAACGTGGCGTACACCGCATCCGAAGTGGCCTTCTTTGTCGAGGACATCCGGGCGGCTGTGCTCGTGTGCACACCAGATCGAACAGATGAGCTGGCCACAGCAGCCGGCTCGGCAACCCTGCTGAGCCTGGGGTCCGATGGTTCCGGCACACTGCCGGCGGTCGCCGACGCCGTCAATACGTTCAACGCGGTGGTCGAACGTGATGGCTCCGACGTTGCATGTGTTCTGTATACCTCTGGCACGACTGGCCGCTCCAAGGGCGCCATGCTCAGCCACGCCAGCATCATCGAGAACGCCGAGGTCCTTCATTCGTTCTGGCAGTTCACCGATGGCGATGTGCTTCTCCACGCCCTGCCGATCTTCCATGTGCATGGATTGTTCGTTGCGCTGAATACCGCCATGCTGAATCGGTCGGAGGTCATCTTCTGTCCAAAGTTCGATGTGGACATGGTGCTCGATCATCTTGGAGAGGCCACCGTCCTCATGGGCGTGCCGACCCACTACATCCGACTGTTGGCCGACGAACGATTCGACGCAGAGCGATGCGCGGGGATGCGGCTCTTCACCTCAGGGTCCGCGCCGATGACCGAGCCTGTCTTCGAAGAGTTTGCGGAACGAAGCGGTCATCAGATCGTTGAGCGATACGGCATGTCCGAGACTCTCATCCTGACGTCCAACCCGGTCGACGGGGACCGCGTTGCCGGAACCGTCGGCTTCGCCCTTCCCGGTTTTGCGCTGCGAGTTGGCGACGAACACGGCAACACCATGTCGCCCGACGCCGAAGGCGAAGTTCAGGTGCGGCCCAAGCACCGATTTCTCGGGTATTGGCAGCTTCCCGACAAGACCGCCGAGAGCTTGACTGACGACGGCTGGTTCCGCACCGGGGATATCGGGTCGGCTGACGCAAGCGGCCGCGTCACGCTTGCTGGCAGGGCAAGCGACATGATTATTTCGGGTGGCTACAACATCTATCCCAAGGAAATCGAGCTCGTCCTCGACCAAGTTTCGGGCGTGAAGGAGAGCGCAGTCATCGGTGTGCACCACCCGGACTTCGGCGAGGGTGTCGTCGCCGTCGTTGTTCCTTCTGACTCTCTCGATGACGAGTCGACAGCTGCCCTCATCACTGCCCTGGGCGACGCGTGCCAAGAAGCGCTCGCCCGCTTCAAGCATCCCAAGAAGTACGTCATGGTCACCGAACTTCCCCGCAACGCGATGGCCAAGATCCAGAAGAAGTCACTTCGCGAGCAGTATGCGGGAGCGCTGACCGGTCCGTAAGTCTTGCGATGCGGCCCCTGTCCAGGGCAAGGACCGCGGTTCCCACCGGCCCGGGTCGCGGAGAGTGAGCTACCCTGGCACCATGACGTACACCTCTCCGGAACATCATCCGGCCTTCGAGGAGTACTGCGAGACGATCTTCGAGCTCAATGAGGACGGCACCAAGGTCATCCAGGCTCGGATCGCCGAGAGGCTAGGAGTTTCTCGTCCCGCAGTGTCCGAAATGGTCCGTCGGCTCGTCGATGAGAATCTCGTTGCGGTCTGCAAGGGAGAAATCGAGCTGACCGAGGACGGGTCCACGCTGGCGACCACGATGGTGCGGCGACACCGTCTGGCCGAGCGTTTCCTGACCGACATTTTGGGACTCTCATGGGCAGAAGCCCACCATGAGGCAGGCAAGTGGGAGCACGTCATCAGCCCGGTCGTCGAATCTGCGATCATCGATCGGCTCGACGATCCGACAACGTGTCCTCACGGCAATCCGATTCCCGGATCGAAATACATCGAACCAGACTTGGTGTCTCTCGCTGAGGTCACCATCGGCGATCAGTTCACCGTCACCCGGATTCCGGAGGAACTCGAGTTCACTCCGGGACTGCTCGAGTTTCTGGAAGACAACAAGGTACTGCCGGGTGCGCAAGCGACCGTCGTCACCACCTCGCCCGACGGCACGACAACGGTCGATCTCGACGGCCAAGTCGTTGGGCTGAGCGCCTTCACGTCGCAGCGCATCCTCGTCACTGTCTGATCGGCGGTCCCGCTGAAAAGGCGCTGTCACGAACCAGTCGACGAGGCAGTTTCAGTCTGAGTCGCCAGCTTGCTCTGTTGGCCAGGTCTGGACCGAAGATCCGACGAACTTCACGTCGACCCGATCGCCAACCTGAAACTCAGCCAGGGTCATCCTCACACCAAGCGTCGGTTCGCCCGGGCGGTCAAGTATTCGGACGTCATAGCGAGCATCGTGGCCGTAATACTCCACGTCGTCGATCACCGCGGCCGAACCAGCCACCACGGCCAATTGTTCCGGGCGGATGAGCACCTGAACGTCCCCAGCGGGTCCGTCGCCCCGAACGACCAGAGATCCCACCGCCGTCTCGGCATTCGTGCCGTCGTATTGCCCGTCGATCAGGTTGGCCTCGCCCACGAACCCGGCGACCCAAGGGTTGGCTGGTCGCTCATAGAGCTCTGATGGTGTGCCTTCTTGGACCACGATGCCGTCAGACATCACGGCAACTCGATCACCCATCGAGAACGCTTCGTCTTGATCGTGGGTCACCAGAATGGTGGTGACACCCACATCGGCCAGGATTCGTTTCACATCTCGACGCACCTGCACACGCAGACCGGCATCGAGCGCAGAGAACGGCTCGTCGAGCAGAAGCACTGCCGGTTCAGGAGCGAGCGCACGTGCGAGGGCGACTCGCTGCTGCTGACCGCCAGACAGCGTTCCGGGGAGACGATCTGCGTAGCCCCCCATGCCCACGAGATCCAACATGTCGGAGGTCCGCTGTTTTGCCGCCGAACGACCGCGCAATCCGAATCGGACATTTTCTGCTGCAGTGAGGTGGGGAAAGAGCGCTCCGTCCTGAAACAACATGCCAACTCGACGTTGCTCAGGATTGATGAACGTGCCAGGGCTCGTGACGGTTTGATCGCCGATGACGACGGTTCCGCTGTCGGCCCGATGGAGACCCGCAATGACTCGGAGCAGTGTGGTTTTGCCGCAGCCAGACGGGCCGAGCAAGGCCATCATTTCGCCTTCTTCGACGACGATCGACGCATCGTGCAATACGGGCACCGCATCGTGAGACGCGTTGATCTGCGTCACGTTCACCGATGCTCGGGAAGTAGGCGCGGTGCGGCGTCGTGTCAGCACAGACGTAAAGCTACCCAAACATGACCCAGAAGGGAAGATGTCATTTGGCTCACGCGCCTGATCAGGCCCGGCGAAGCACCAACGCCCACGTCAGCAAGCCTGAGAGTGCGACCAACACGATGGATGACGTTCCTGCAGATGCGTAGAAGCCATCCTCATATGCGCCCCAGATCTCTGTCGACAACGTCTCGAATCCAATCGGTGCGAGCAAGAGCGTGGCCGGCAATTCCTTGACCGTCGACAACAGAACAAGCCCTGCTCCCGAAGCCAGACCCGGCCGCATGAGCGGGAACTCCACCTGCCGTCGGCGGAGCCAACGCGATGGTGTCAGCAGCCGGCCTGACTCTCGGATCTCATCCGGAACGGCGCGGACGGCAATCTCTGCTGCGCCGAGCGCTTGGGATCCGAAGTGAATGACGTAGGCGAGAATCAACAACGGAAACGTTTGATAGATGAACGAGAAGCCCGGCGTGTTGAGGGCCCAGAACACCAACGACAACGCGATCACGATTCCGGGAACTGCGAACCCACCAGTGACGGCGACCGACGACACGTTTGCCACCTTCGATCGATGCCGGATTGTGACCACAGCGAGTGGCACCACGACAACGACCGCCAAGATGGCAGTCACGATGCCCACGAACGCCGTGTTGAGGAGGGGAACAGCGAGCTCGCCAAGGTCAACTCGACCGTCGGCGAGACCCCGGATCGACCACGTCAGCAAGCTCAGCACTGGGGCGACAAGGGCAACGAGGGCGACCGCTGAAACAAATCCGAGTGCGACGAGACGGATCGAGCCCAGCGGTTCTGCTGGCCGTTCGAAACGACCGACCCGTTCATCGGGCCGCAACTGGTCAGGGCCAGCTGATCTCGCCCAAGCAGAGATGGCGACAGCGAGCAGGATCAGCAACGTGGCAGAAAGGAACGACACCCCACGATTGCTGAGGCGGGTGGCAAAGATGACTCGCGTGAGCGTGTCATAGCCCAGCAGTTGGACGGCTCCGAAATCGCTGATCGTGTAGAGGAAGACGAGCAGGCCACCTGCAAGCATTGCGGGGCGCAGTTGAGGAAGCGTGACCGAACGGATTGCTCCGAGTCTGGTTCGTCCAAGCACTCGAGCCCCCTCCTCCAACGAGGACGGGAGGGCACGGAGACGGGCAGCAACTGGCAGCAGCACATATGGGTAGGTGAAAAGAGTCAGCACCATCCACGCCGGAAAGAAGCCCCGGAACCGCCGAGGGGGCTCGAGCCCGACACTCTCGATCAGCCCATGGAGGAGTCCCCCCGGAGCGAGCGAGGTGAGAAAGGCTGCAGCGCCGACAAAGGAGGGAAAGACGAGCGGAAGCACGAGCAGCAGCCGCCACATGCGACGGCCAGGAAGATCGCTGCGAACAACCAACCACGCCAACATGGTGCCGAGGGCAGTTGCCGTTGCACCGACCGACAATGCCAGCAACACCGATCGGCCAAGAGGGCCGACCACCTCAGAAGCAGTCGATCCGAGATCGCCTCCGAGTTGGGCTGCCCGGAAGAACACGAACAAGCCGGGCAGTGCGAAGACAGCTCCTACGAGCACAGCATGGCCGACGAGCCAATTTGGTGTTCCGCTTCGAGTCGAGCTCACGAAGTGTCGAGCCTACGCCCCGGCGCGGTTCCCCATCGGTCTCAGCCCTCGAGCCCGGCGGCGGTGATCATCTCTCGGGTTGCCTCGAGGCCCCCGCCGAGATCCTCGAAGTCAATCCCACCGACAGCAGCAAACGATGCCGGAGGGATATCAGCGGCGGGTTCGACGCCGGGCGCCAATGGGTACTCGAATGTCTCGTCCGCAAAGAAGCGCTGGGCTGAGTCCCCTAGCAGCCACTCGATGAGTTGCTCGGCTTCCTCTGACTGATCAGAACCTTCGATGATCGAGGCCGCGGTCACGATGAGCACGCTCCCCGGATCGGTCTCGTCGAATTGATGATTCAGCCCGCGATGATCCGGATCTTCTGCCAGTGCCCGGTAGTTGTAGTAGTGATTCACCAAACCGACATCGACTTCGCCACGCCCGACCGCAGCGACGATGGCCGAGTTCTTCGGATAGGACTGCGCATCGTTGGCAGCCAACGCCTCCAACCACTCCTGAGCGACGTCGTCTCCATTCGTTGTTCGAAGCGAGGTGACAAAGTCTTGGAAGGATCCGTTGCTCGGGGCCACACCGATTCGACCGAACCACGCTGGGTCAGCAAGGTCAAAGATGGACGACGGAAGCTCGGACGGGTCGACAAGGTCGGTGTTGTACACCAAAACTCGCTGGCGGCCGCTGAAGCCAACCCAAAATCCGTCATCGTCTCGTACCGACGCAGGAACGAGGTCAAGCACATCACCGGACAAGGGCGCGAGGCGCTCCGCATCATCAAGGAAGCCGACGGCGCCCGGGCTCTGAGACAAGAAGACGTCGGCCGGCGTGGCATCTCCCTCTTCATCGATCAACAACGCGAGGTCGGCCGAGTCGCCGTAGTTGCGAACCACCGTGATTCCCGTTTCAGCCTCGAAGTCGTCGAGGATGGGATCGATCAGATCTTCGGTTCGGCCGGAGTAGATCGTGAGGGTGTTGCCGTCATCGCTCGCTGACGAACAGGCCGAGGCGACAAGCGCCCCAGCGAGCAGTGCCACGATGGCGAGACGGGCAGTCTTTGGGGGGAACATGGAGACAGATAGTAAGCATACCTAACACTCGACGCAAGGTGACCTGAGTCACAACTCCAGACAACACGACGGTGAGACCGAAATAGAGTGTCGAGATGACCACCAACGGCTTGATCACCCTTGAGCTCCACGACGGATGGGCCAAGCTCCTCCTGAACCGCCCGGAACGAAAGAACTCACTCACCGGGCCACTCGCCGACGATCTCGTCGAGGCACTGAGCGCACTCGTCGACAACGACGACATCCGGGTCATCGTGCTGGGCGGCGCTGGCGGCTCGTTCTGCTCCGGGCTCGATCTCGCAGAGTTCCGAGCCGAAGATCCCCCGGCTTGGGTCGCTGAGTTCCCGGAAAAGTGGGCCCGGGTTCACGAGCTCCTCTTCGCCCTCCCCCAGGTCCTCATCACGGCCGTCGAGCGCTATTCGATCAACGGCGGATCAGCACTCGCGCTCGCCGGCGACCTCTGCATTGTTGGCGAAAACACGTTCCTCGAAGTAAGCGAGGCCAAAATGGGCATGGCGGCCCCTCGCAACATGTTCTGGCTCAACCTTCGACATCCAGAATCCGTCGTGGCCCGGATCACCTTGCTCTGCGATCGGATTCCCGGCCCGGAGCTCTTCCGACTCGGCATTGCGACCGAGGTTGTCGCCGACGACGCCGTGATGAAACGCGCCGCCGAGCTCGCGACAGCGCTCGCCGAGTTCCCTCCCGGCGGACTCGCCGCCATCAAGTCGAGCATCCGCTCGTCGTCCTAGTGGCCGACTTCGAACTCCACCTCTTTGCCGAGGTAGGTGACCTGGTCCGCTCCATGGTCCCGGATGGACTTGGCGACTTCCATCATCGGTCACATCGGGGTGGCGTCAAGGTGTGGTTCGACACCGAGAAGCCAACCCGCGAACACTACGAAGCCCAGTTCATTCCCCGCCGACACATCGATGGCACCGAAGGCTGGGTGCTGGAGATCGGCTTTCACGCCGAACACCCCAAGGAAGACGACAATCAAGCGGTTCTCACAAGGCTGACCGACAAACGTTCCACCTGGAAGAAGACACTGGGCGACGAGCCACAGCCTGGCCCGTTTCTCGGGCGTGAGTCGTGGCGCCGGCTGAGCGAAGTCTGGACCGACGCTGAACGCGACGACCCAGACTTGGCGTTCGAGATTGCAAGCCGACTCGTGGACTACGTCGAAGTCATCGAGCCAATCCGACTCGGCGGCTAGCTGCCGGGGCCTGGTCGGGCCACGCTGCAGCGCTTACTGGCAACACCCGCGTACTGGGGCAGCTCCCACCGGAGCAACACTGGCTTCAGCGAGCGCAGGTTTCGGCTCGCTTGGAGCCTCGTCGCCCAGCGGCGCACAACAAACCGTCCCATCATCAGAGACCACGACGTTCTCGAGGGTGTCTGAGTCACCCGTCTTGACGTACCACTCCCAACGAGTGTCCGGACCCTGCACCCACGTCTCGGTCTTGGCTGCGTAGCAGCACAGCGTGTCGTCCACCCCCGTGGTGTCCAGACCAGCACCCGCGATGCGGGCTTCTGCTGCTTCAACCTGACTCGCTTCCTCAACCTCAACGCCGAGGTGATTCAGACTGCCGCCAAGCCCGGGTGCCTCAAAGAGGACCAGCTTGAGCGGAGGATTCTCGATGGCGAAGTTGGCGTATCCGTCCTTCACCTTGAGCGGTTCCGTTTGGAACATCTTGGTGTAGAACTCGATCGACTCATCAAGGTCATTGACGTTGAGAGCAAGTTGCAAGCGCATTACATCATCCTGTCGCATCCATGATCATCGATTTGATGATGATCAATACGTTACTCACATATCGACAACTGTCAATACATTCTCTTGCCGTCCGCCTCAGTTGCGATGGACAGCTCAGTCAGTTGGGTAGTTCGGGTAGGAGTCCTTGAACACGCCGGAGTGCAACAACACGTTCGCTGCAGGTTCGTTCGTCGTGGTGTCGATGAGATTGTTCGACACCCAATACGACTCTGTTCGACGGCTCTCCCCCAGCGCCACGATCTCGCGCTCGACTCGGTATTCCCTCCCGACCAGGATCGGCGTGCCGAGGGCACGAACCTCCAAGTCAATGAACAGCCCAACCGACGGCTGACGAGTCACGAACCCGGATTTGCCCGACCCAGAGTTGGCCAGAACGCTGTACATCTCATAGGGCACAACGGCGGCGCCCCAAGGGGAGTCCGACCCCTCTTCGGGCGTAAACCACGAAACGAGCTCGGTGATCGCCTCGAGCTTCTGGGCCAGGGTGAATGGATACATGGCTCCGTAGTTGTGATCGAACGCGGCGGGGACGATGTCGATCTCGGCTCCCTGTTGCCCGACAGCCAGCTGGTCCAAAATATGAAGCTGGGGCGGAGGGTTGGCCTTGTGCTTGGCCACTCGGGCACTCAGTGCCGTTGTCCCGTGGTCGATCGAGTCACCTTCGGCGATGGATGCCGTGCCCGTGAGAACAGGTGTTCCGTCGATCTTCGTGGCATCGATTCGCACGATCGGAGACGCTGGACCAGGTGAGGTGACAGTGGCCTGCACCTCTTCGCCCTCGACGACCATGTTGAGGAAGTGTGCGCTGATGCAGCCATGACTGAACCAGCGTTCGCCCCACATCGAGGCGAGCAACGGCTCGAACTGGCTGAAGTGCGTTGGCCCTTCGATTGGGGCACCGCTCAGTCCCAGCGAAGCTGCCATGTCGTCGTCGTGCACGCTCGCATGACCGGAATAGCTTTGGTCCGCCAGCATCTGGCGAGGGGCACGGGGCGGACCCGTCACGGTGAACGGAGTGTCAGATCTGAGCATCCCCGATCTTGACCCCAAAACGCACAACATGTGCAAGTTGCGCCCCGTATTCCGGGCACAACTTGCACATGTTCAGATTGTTCTCAGAACGACGTGACTAGTTCCGGCCGACGTCAGTGTGATCAGGACCCGTCGGGGCGCCGGCACGCTGATGCCGAGCGATTTCGGCGCGGCCAACGACCATGTGATGCACCTCGTCCGGTCCGTCCGCAAGACGCAGGGTGCGCTGTTGGGTGTACATCTCCGCGAGCGGCGTCCACTGCGAAACGCCAGTGGCACCGTGCATCTGGATGGCTTGGTCAATGATCTGACAGACCTTCTCAGGGACCATGGCCTTCACGGCTGAAACCCACACACGAGCCTCGGCGTTGCCCATGAGGTCCATGGCCTTGGCGGCCTTGAGGACCATCATTCGGCACGCTTCGATCTCGATGCGGGCACGAGAGATGATCTCGGTGTTGCCACCGAGAGCCACGAGGGGCTTGCCGAACGCATCGCGGCTGAGGCCGCGAGTAATCATGAGTTCGAGCGCCTTTTCAGCCGCACCGATGGAGCGCATGCAATGGTGGATGCGACCTGGACCGAGACGGAGCTGAGAAATTTCGAAGCCACGACCCTCTCCGAGGAGCATGTTCTCTTTCGGGACGCGAACGTCGGTGAAGTCGATGTGCATGTGACCATGCGGTGCATCGGTACGACCGAATACATGCATTGGGCCGAGGATCGTCACACCAGGGGTGTCGATCGGCACGAGAATCTGTGACTGCTGCAGGTGGGGTGCGGCATCCGGATTGGTGCGGCACATCGTGATCATGATCTTGCAGCGGGGATCGCCGGCGCCGGAGATGTAGTACTTCTGTCCGTTGAGGACGTACTCATCACCATCGAGCACTGCGGAGAGCTGCACGTTCTTCGCATCGGAAGAAGCTACGTCGGGCTCGGTCATGGCGAAGGCGGACCGAATCTCGCCGCTCAACAGTGGTTCGAGCCACTGCTTCTTTTGCTCCGGCGTCCCGACGCGCTCGAGGACTTCCATGTTGCCGGTGTCTGGAGCGGCGCAGTTGAGGGCCTCAGAAGCGAGGCGCACCTTGCCGAGCTCGGTCGCAATGTAGGCGTAGTCGAGGTTGGTGAGGCCACCAACGTCGGAGTCGGGAAGGAAGAAGTTCCAGAGACCGTTGGCCTTGGCCTTCTCTTTGACTTCATCGAGCATCTCGAGCTGGCCGGGGGCGTAGCTCCACTCGTCTTCTTTGAGGTGATCGAGCTCGTGGAACTTGATCGACATCGGCTCGACATCTTCCTTGATGAAGATCTTGACCTTCTCGAGGAACGGACGCGCGCTCTCGGACATGGCGAGGTTGTACAGCTCGCCGTTGAAGTCGTCGGTGTTCAGTGGATTGGCGGGCATAGATGGGTCCCCTTGGGGTTGTCGTGCTCAGAACTTGGCCTGCGCTGCGCGGTCGTGTAACTCCAACATCTTTACACCGACCGCAGCGACATTGCGAAGCGAGAGCAAGGGTCAATTTCAGAAGGTCCAGGCGACGTGTGAGAATGTCGACCATGGGGACCAACACAAACGTCGCATCCGACCCGTCGGCCGCGACATCAAGATCGGCTTCTGCTGCAACCGAAGCTGGCGCCGACAAGCCGGTACGCACTGCGTTTCGCACGTGCCCGCTGTGCGAAGCCGGGTGCGGTTTGGAGATCACTGTCAAGGGAGAAGGAGCTGACCAAGAGGTCACCCATATTCGGGGCGACATGCAGGACGTCTTCTCGAAGGGCTTCATCTGCCCGAAAGGATCGACCCTCCGCCAGTTCCAGCAAGACCCCGATCGTCTTCGTCGCCCGATGGTCAAGCGAGACGGCGAGTTCGTCGAAGTCGAGTGGGACGAGGCCTTTGCAACCATTCAGGCAGGCCTACTGCCGATACTCCACGAGCATGGCCGTGATGCGGCTGCCATCTATCTCGGCAATCCGGGCGCGCACTCGATCGCCCCGCTGCTGTACAACCGACCACTGATCAAGGCGCTCGGTACTCGCAACCGCTTCTCGGCTTCAACCGTCGATCAGCGCCCCAAGGAAATTTCGTCCGCCCTCATGTTCGGATCGGTCACGGTTCCCGTTCCTGACCTCAATCGAACAAGCCACGTGATCCTGCTCGGCGCCAATCCGTACGCATCGAACGGTTCGCTCTGCACCGCACCCGACTTCCCCGGCCGCCTCGAGGCCATTCAAGCTCGGGGCGGCAAGGTCGTCGTTGTCGACCCTCGCCGGTCCGAGACGGCTGCCAAGGCCGATTCCCACATCGCCATTCGCCCAGCGACAGACGCCCATCTCCTTGCCGCGATCGCCAACGTCATGTTGGAAGAGGGCCTCGCCGATCCATCCAACGTCGCGCAGTATTGCGCCAATCTCGATGACGTTCCGTCGCTGCTCGCTCCGTTCAGCGCTGCGACCGTCGCCCCGATCTGCGGTGTCACCGAGGACGCAATTCGAACAATGGCTCGAGAACTTGCGGCCGCTGAGTCCGGAGCGGTCTACGGCCGAATCGGGACCTGCACCCAAGAGTTCGGCACGCTGGCATCGTGGCTGGTCGACATTGTCAACATCTTGTCAGGCAACCTCGACAGAGTCGGCGGTGCCATGTTCACCACCGGCGCAGCGGGCCAACCGTCGACCAAAGGCAAGCCGGGATCAGGGCGCGGCTTCACGATGGCCAGGGCGCACTCGCGGGTCGGCGGGCACCCTGAATCACTCGGCGAGTTCTCGGTAGCGGCGCTAGCCGAAGAGATCGAGACACCCGGCGAAGGTCAAGTTAAGGCCATGGTCATCGTTGCCGGGAACCCGATCTCGTCGAATCCGAACTCCGAGCGCCTCGACGCTGCCTTCGAGTCGCTTGAGTTCATGGTCTGTGTCGACTTCTTCATCAACGAGACCACCCGTCACGCTGATGTCATCCTTCCTCCCCCGGCCCCGCTCCAGAAGAGCCACTATGACCTCGCGCTCTTGAACTTCGCGGTCCACAACGTGGCCAACTACTCCGAGCCGGTCCTCCCGCTCGAGGCAGGCCAGCTCAGCGAAGGCGAGATCATGCTTCGCCTCGCGGCCCTTCTCAGCGGCGCAGATGTCGCAGACCTGGAGACTGCGGCCGCAAAGATCGACGACGACATGGCCGCCGGGATGCTCGCCTCAGCAGTCCGCGACGATTACGGCAAGGTCAGCGGTCGGGATCTCGAGGAACTACTCGTCGCTCTCGGCGACGAAACGGGGCCCGAGCGGATCCTCGACATTCTTCTCCAGACCGGACCATTCGGAGCCGGTTTCGGGGCGGATCCTGATGGCCTCTCGCTCGACAAGCTGCGAGCGAACCCGCACGGCATCGATCTCGGTGCGTTGGAGGCGACCCGCCTTCCCAACAATCTGCGAACACCTTCGGGCAAGATCGAATTGACGCCCGACCTGATCGTTGGCGACATGCCGAGGCTCGTTGCGTCGCTCGACCGCAATTGGAAAGATCAGATGGTGTTGGTTGGGCGCCGGCATGTGCGCTCGAACAACTCCTGGATGCACAACGTTCCTGTCCTCATGAAGGGTCGCAATAGGTGCACGCTTCAGATCCACCCCGAAGATGCTGACCGCCTCGGCATTACCGATGGGGCGCCCACGACTGTGACCTCGCGTGTTGGTGAAGTCGTCGTCGATGCCGAACTCACCGACGGCATCAAACCGGGGGTCGTCAGTATTCCTCATGGCTTCGGCCAGAATCTTCCCGGCGTTCGACTTCGTACTGCGACCGAATACCGCGGTATCAATACCAACGTTCTCACCGACGAAAACCTTCGGGACGAACTGAGCGGCAATATTGCGCTCAACGGCGTCCCCGTCACCATCACTCCAGCCTGAGAGGTCTCCTTCCATGACTACAACTGAAACCGAAGAAGAATTCCGAGCTCGGGCCAGCGCCTTCCTCACCGAACACGCGACAGGCCTCGAGTTCGAAACCCCTGATCCTCGGGGCGCCAACGAACTCGATGCCTGCAAGGCCTTCCAGGGAAAGGTCGCAGCGGCGAATCTCGCTGGCGTCACCTATCCGAAGGAGTACGGCGGCCAGGGTCTGCCGAAGAGCTATGACCGAGTTTGGCGCGAGGAGTATTCCAAGCACAGCGACATGACCGGGCAGCTCACCATCAGTCACGGCATGTGCGTCCCGATGCTCACCGAATACGGTTCTGATGAGCAGAAGGCGCAGTACCTTCCCGACGCCATTGCTGGCCGGACCGTCTGGTGCCAGATGTTCTCTGAGCCGAGCGCCGGTTCCGACGTTGCCAGCCTGCAGAGCAAGGCTGTGCTCGACGGCGACGAGTGGACGCTCAACGGCCAGAAAGTCTGGACCACACTCGCTCACGTGTCGGACTACGGCCTGATCGTGGCCCGCACGAACCCTGACGTCTCCAAGCACGCTGGTCTGTCGATGTTCATCGTCGACATGCGCCAAGAAGGCGTTGACATCCGCCCGATCCACCAGATCGATGGCGGCATGCATTTCAACGAGATCTTTTTCACTGACGTGCGTCTGCCGAAGACCGCACTCGTTGGTGACCTCAACAACGGCTGGCGGCTGGCGACGGCCATGCTCATGTACGAGCGTGTCGCCATCGGCACCGGTTCGAGTTCTGGCGTCAAGACACCCACGTCGGACTTCCTCATGAAGACGGCGAAGAAGTACGGCAAAAGCGACGACTACGTCACTCGTCAGGCGCTGATGGAGATCTACATGGAGGAGACAACGAAGAGCCTCGTCTCCATGCGAACTCGCGCCGAGATGAAGGCCGGAAAAACCCCAGGACCTGGCGGCTCACTCGGCAAGCTCCACGGCGCCAAGATCGCTCGATTGTCGCGGGCGCTCACGATGAACCTCGCCGGCCCTGCTGGCGCGGCGTGGGAAGGCGATGGCGAGTCGGCGACGCGTTTCTCAAACTCGACGTTGCGAAGCTTCGCCGCAAACATCGCGGGCGGCACCGACGAGATTCAGAAGAACATTATTGGCGACCGAGTGCTCGGGCTCCCCCGTGACATCAGCGTCGACAAAGACGTTCCGTTCAAGGACCTGCGCACAAGCTGAACTAGTCGGCGTCGTCCACTGCCGACATCACATCAAGTCCGCCGAAGTTGCCGTCGAGATCAGGAGCCTCGACGACACGATCCGCAACGTCGTCGTATTCCAGTCGGAGCGCACGCGTCATCGTGGCATGCATCGCATAGGTGCAGGTCACGTAGGTGAACTCCAAGATTTCCTCGTCACTGAGGAGATCTTTCAACGTGTCGAAGAGCGCTTCGGGTACTCGGCCGTGCTCGAGTACTAGGCAGTCTGTGTAGGCGAGCAACGCGCGTTCTACCGGGCTGAAGCAGGCGGCGACCGACCAAGACGGAACGGCGGCAACTTGCTCGTCGGTGAAGCCGACATCGCGCATGGCCTTGCTGTGTTGGCTGAACACAAACTTGCTCCCGGCGGCATAGCCAGCTCGGGTCTGACCCAATTCGCGAAGCTTCGGATCAAGCTGACGGTCCGGTGATCGATAGAACTGAAAGCCGGCGGTGGTGTGATCAAACGCATCGGGAACCAACGCGAACACGGTCCACCAGTTGCCCGGAGTGCCCGAGGCGGTGCCGGGTTCGACGACGGGGTCTCGATCGCCGAACAAGAAGCGATACATCGACTGAGCGAACGGATGGGCATCGTCCTTGGCCACTTCTCGCAGTCGTGGCATCAGACCGCTCCATTGATGACGGTGAGTGGGTCGACGGTGAGCAGCCGCTTTGCTTCGCTCGTGTCAGGCGTGAAGCCCGGGGTGTCACGGCAAAGTTCGACCATGATCCCGTTCGGGTCGAGATAGTAGAGCGAATGACACCAGCCGTGGTCTTGTTCCATCACTGGTTTGATTCCCTCTGCAGTCATCCGAGCTCGCACATCTTCCTGCTTCTCTTCCGTAGCTCGAAAGGCGCAGTGGTTGACCCAGAATGGCAAGCCGACTCCGCCGGAGACGTCTGTCGTCCATCCTTGCTTCTCCCCCACTCCAGAGAACTGAAAGAAGGCAATGCACTCGTTGTCTCCAATGTCGTAGAAGACATG
>CALHCB010000035.1 GCA_937930695.1 uncultured Acidimicrobiales bacterium
AGCGACGTTCCCGTTTGGAACACATGTCTCTGTCGTCGAGGTCGACCAAGACACCGGCAACGTCACGTTGCGTAACCACATCGCGTGCGACGACGCCGGCAACATGGTCAACCCGCTCATCGTCGAGGGTCAGGTGCACGGTGGCGTCGCCAGCGGCGTCGCCCAGGCTCTGATGGAAGAATTCGTCTACGACGCTGATGGCAACCCGCTCACTGCCAACTTCATGGACTACGGCCTCGTATCTGCCGCAGAACTTCCCAGCTTCGGCCGCATTGCCCAGGAGACGCCGACCGATCGCAACCCGCTCGGGGCGAAAGGTATCGGCGAATCCGGCACCATCGGAGCGATGCCAGCAGTGCAGAACGCCGTTGTGGACGCGTTGTCACACCTTGGGGTTCGCCACGTGGAGATCCCCGTCACTGCAGAACGAGTCTGGCGAGCCATCAATAGCTGAGGTTCCAGCGCACTCTTCCTCACCTGACTCCGAGACTTTTTCTGGAGGTGTCCATGTGTCCGCTCGGGCCATGAACACCTCCAGAGTCGCGTTTCCGCCCGTCAGGGGGCCCCCTGTTGTTGCACCTGCAACCACCCAACTCAAGGGGGATTCATCAGGCTCCACCGAACCGCATGAACAAAACGTCAGTGGACCAGGAGCCTGTCGTACTGTGCGGCTCGCGTTGCACGACCGGGCAGGGTCGTTCGCCAATCGGCGGCAACTGGGAGTTGGAAGAACATGATGAGTGCACGAAGGGCGCGTTCGCGTCACGTCGGACGGATCGCCGCAGCTGCGATCGCCATTGGGGTTGGGGCCGTTGGACTCGCCTCAGTTCCGAGCTCCGCGGCGACGACATCGGTCAGCGGTGCAGTCGTGCGCGACCTCAACCACAACGGTGTCACGGATCCAGGCGAGCCGGGCTGGGCTGGCGTTACGGTCACTGCGACCGCGCCCGATGGCACATCTTCGGTTGCGACGTCCGACGACGATGGGTACTACACCATCAACGAGCTCGACGACGCACAGACGTACCGAGTGGCCTTTTCATGGGCCGAGGACTGGCTCGCTGCGGGACCCGTGGGCCCGAACAACGGGTCGAGCGTGCAGTTTGTCCGCGGTGGAGCAACTGCCAACTTCGCATTGGTGACCGCAGCTGACTACTGCGATGTCGGTGACGCCGAGCTCGATTTCACAACGACATGCTTCATCAATGGTGATCCGCTCGATCCAGCGTCCGCATTCGCAGAACGAGACGCTCTTGTCAGCATCCACGGCGCCTCAGCCGGCATCGCAGGCAAGAACGGCGCCGATCCGGACTACCCCACACTCGTTGCGACCAACTCTGTCATCGGATCGACGTACGGCTTGGCCTGGCAGCCCTCGAACGAGCGGCTCTTCACCTCGGCATTTCTCAAACGGCACATCGGACTCGGGACGGGGGGCATCGACGCCATTTACCAGGTAGACGACGACGGAGCCTCGCTCTGGTATTCAGGCATCGATGCAGGAACGATCGGCACAAACGTCGAACGAGGTCTCCCGACGGCGATTGATGACCCGTCGAGCCTGGATGCCACGGCGTTCGCCGCGGTTTACAAGGTTGGTTGGGGCGACATCGACCTCTCAGCAGATGAGAGAACCTTGTACGCCGCCAACCTGTTCGATCGTTCGATCTACGCCATCGATGTCGCTGGAGTCGATGCTGGAACACCCGATGCTCACATCGCAATCGGTCGCCCAAATCACACCTGCGCCGGTGGCGTTGACCGCATTTTCGCCATCGAGGTACACGATGGGACTGTCTGGACAGGCGTGACCTGCACAGCCGAGACGTCCAACGACGCCAGTGATCTGAGCGCTGCCATCTACGGCTATGACCTCGCGGCGCAGAGCTGGGCCCCGACACCAGCACTGGAGTTCCCTCTCGACTACACCAAGGGTTGCGGTCAGCACTCCCGGTCGTGCGGATTCGAGCCCTGGATCGATGTGTACTCCGACGACGCATTCAGCCTGGCGGTGAATGACTCAGCGTTCGAAGGACCCCAACGCCCGCAACCGGTGATCGCAGACCTCGAGATCGATCGCGACGGTTCGCTGATCATTGGCATTCGAGACAGAACAGGCGATCAGTTCGGCCACCGCAACCTCTCCCCCGCTGGAGACGGCAACCTGCTCACCGGATTCAGCAGCGGCGACATTCTCCGCGCATCCTCTGACGGAGTTGGCCTCTGGATCCTGGAGTCGAACGGCTCGGTAGGTGGCGTCACCTCCGCCGGAGCTGGCACCGACAACACCGGCCCTGGCGGAGTCGGGAGCGGACAGGGACCGGGCGGTGGTGAGTTCTATTCTGATGACTACGTGCTCAACGGTTCAACCGAGTTTCATTCCGAGACGGCGCTCGGTGCGCTTGCCCTCGCCCCCGGACGACCCGACGTCGCAGCCACCAACTTTGACCCCATCAACAACCGCCTCGACGCCGCGGGTGTCTCGTGGTTCTCGAATACTTCTGGTCTCACCACCCATGAGTACGAGCTGTACCGCGATGCCGGCATTCCCCAACCGGCGACGCTCGGCAAAGCCAGCGGACTGGGCGACCTCGAAGCGTTGTGCCCCCCAGCACCTGTCGAAGTCGGCGACCGCGTTTGGTTTGACCGCGACCGCGACGGGATCCAGGACCCCGACGAACCAGGTATTCCAGGCGTGAAGGTTCTGATCAACGGCGAAACCATCGTCACCGGAGCCGACGGCACCTGGGTACTCCCAGTCGATCCGAACACCGCCTACCAAGTCGGCTTTGATCCATCAATGGCCGACGTCACCGGGTTGCCCGATGTGGAGTCCGCCGATGCACTGCTGCCGACGGTGGCCAATGCCGGTGAGTCGGACCTCATCGACTCGGACATGGATGTAGAAACCTTGCAGATCGACCTCGTGTCGGGAGCACCCGGAGCGAATGACCACAGCTTCGATGCAGGGTTCAGCATCCTCGCAACCGACGCTGAACCCGAACCTGTTCCGGAGTCGAGCTTGGAGCTCGGAAACCTCGTGTGGCTCGACCTGAACAACGACGGAATCGCTGAGATGGGTGAGACCGGTATTCCAGGAGTAATCGTCGAACTCTGGATCGACAGTGACAGCGACGGCGCCAAGGACACCTTGGTCGACAGCACAGCAACAGATGCTTCGGGGCACTACGCCTTCAGCGAGCTCAACAAAGGGATCTACTTCGTTTCGATCCCCGGGCAACATGGCGATGGTGAGCCCCTGGCAGGACTGACCTCCTCAACCCCCTCAGTCGGTGCCGCCGATGACGATGCCGACAACGATGACAACGGGCTCGGGCCGTTCACACCAAACGGGACCGTTCTGTCAGGCCCCGTCTCGCTGATGCCGGGCACCGAGCCGGAGACCGAGGTCAATCGGTCGACAAAAACCGAGCGCGACCTCTCGCCAGCTGGGTTGGAGGACAACGACTCCAACCTGTCCGTTGACTTCGGCTTCTACCCAACTGCCAAGCTTGGCGACATCGTCTGGCTCGATGAGAACCGGAACGGGGTTCAGGACATTGATGAAGCACCCGTCGCCGAGGTAGCGGTCCATCTTTGTGATGCCAACATGAACCCACTGGCTACGGCCGTCACCGGCTCCAACGGCATGTACATGTTTGGCGGGCTTGCGCCCGGTGACTACATGGTCTGCTTCGATCTCGACTCGCTGCCCGTTGGCTATGAGGTGACGGACCAGACTGTGGGCGAAAATGGAGGCCTCGACTCCGACGCCGATCCAGCCACTGGCAAGACCGGAGCAGTCACGCTTGGCCCTGGCGATGTCTTCCTGGATCTCGATCTCGGTATCGCTCCCGTTGTTGAAGTAGAAACACCAATCGTCGCGGCCCCCGACGTCACGGTTGTGCCGACGACGGTTCCAGCGCCGACGACGACGATCGTCGAGACGACAACAAGCGAGTCTGCGCCAGCGGGTACCGCACCGGCGACCGATGGAGCCAACGACCAGGCGATCGCTGAACAGCAACCAACAGAAACCACCGTCGGACCACCGGTGGCCGCTGACCAGATCGCCTTCACAGGCGGAAGCACGACCACCCTCGCCGCCATCGCGTCACTGCTGCTCGGGGTTGGCATGGGGCTTCTGGCCCTCAAGAAACTCCGCTTTACATGATCTGGCATGCGACAGGATTTCTGCCCGACATTGGAGTGGTCACGGGGCCAGCTCTAGCATTGGTCCCGTGACTGTGACCACCGAAACCCGCCCGCTCTCCGACGACGAAAACGGGCCACTCGTTCTCATCGCCACGATGGACGACGGGAAGGTCAATGCCCTCTCCAGCTCCATGATCGTGGCGATCAATGGTGCAATCGACGAGGCGGAGTCCAACGAGGCAATTCGGGCGATGATTCTCACGGGGCGCGACGGAAAGTTCTCTGCCGGTTTCGACTTGAACGTGATGAATGCGGGTGATGTATCAGCGATCGTGACGCTCGTGGCCGACGGCGGCGACCTCGTTCGCCGGCTCTACGGCTGTGCGGTTCCCGTAATCGCTGCTTCGACCGGTCACGCGCTTGCGGCAGGAGCACTCATGCTCATGGGTTGCGACGTACGGGTCTCCGTCGCTGGGCCGTTCAAGGTTGGGCTCAACGAAGTCGCCATCGGCATGACGCTCCCCGATTGGGCTCTCACCATTGCCGAGCAGCGTCTCTCCAAGCGCCACATTCAACGAGCGATCGCCAACGCTCGCCTGACAGATCCGGCCGCCGCCGTCGACGTTGGGTTCCTCGATGCCGTTGTGAGTGCTGATGCTCTTCTCGACACAGCGATGGACGAAGCCGTGGCCATGTTGAGTCTCGACCCCGGCGCATATGGACGCACAATGAGTGGCTTCCGCAAACCCACGCTCGATCAGATGGCTGCGGACATTGCCGCTGACCGCGCCGGCGTCTCGTCCTAGATACGCCGAGCGAGGATCAGCCCGAAGTCATCGGGATCTCCCGCCGACGGGCCGGGAGCTGTCCACAATTGCTCGACCTCGAATCCAGCATCAAGCAGCTCTGCGCGGATTCGATCCGGGCGAAACTTCGTGGATACTTCAACTCGTAGCTCTTCGCCTTCACCGAAGTTGACATCGAGATCCAGCGCCTCGAACCGAGCGACAAACGGCATCGCAGCCCTCAGACGGAGGTCCATTCGTTCCTCGGTCGGGTCCCAAAGTGGCACGAAGTCGAACTGGTCGACCGGCAAGTTGCCGTCGAACTCTCGATTGAGCACGTCGAGCACGTTCAGCGTGAAGGCCTCGGTAATGCCAGAATCATCGTTGTACGCCGAGACAATTCGGCCAACATCTTTGACAAGGTCCGTGCCGAGAAGCAACCACTCGTCGGGGCGCAACGTGTCCGCCAGCGCGCCGAGAAAGGCTCGCCGTTCCTCGACGTGGAAATTGCCAATCGTGCTGCCAAGGAAGGCGACCATTCGCCGTCCGAGAGTTGGCAACGTGGGCAGATGATGGTTGAAGTCGCCAACAACCGCATGTACGTCAAGACCTTCATAGCGAGCGGCCAACATGTCGGCGGCGTCGATCAGCGTTGCCTCGCTGACGTCGAAGGGAACAAAGCTCTGTAGTTGCCCTTGCTTCCAGAATGCATCCAACAGGGTCCGGGTCTTGTCGCTTGTTCCCGAGCCGAGTTCGACCACGGTGTCGGCACCGCTGATCTCTGCGATGGCCTCCGCATGTTCATCAAGAATGGAGCGCTCGGCTTCTGTTGGGTAGTACTCCTTCAGCCGGGTGATCTCATCGAAGAGTTCCGATCCTCGATCGTCATACAGCCATTTGGGCGTCAGTGCCTTCGGCGTCGAGGTCAAGGCGCGAACGACCTCCAGCTTGATGGAATCAGCTGCAGCTGCGGGCTCGATATGAGTGTCGATCGTGATGGTTGACTTCGTCATGCAAGTCTCAAATCTCAGCAGCGATCAGATGTCGCTGGCCAGTCGAACGCCGGAGAGGTGCCAGCGAGTGTCGGGGTGGAAGAAGTTGCGGTACGTCGCTCTGGTGTGTCCGGGCGGCGTAAAAGCACAGCCGCCGCGAAGCACCATCGTGTTGATCATGAACTTGCCGTTGTACTCGCCAATGGCTCCGGGAGGCGGCCGGTACCCCGGAAAGGGACGGTAGGCCGACTCCGTCCACTCCCAGCAGTCACCGAACAGCTGACGGACATCACCGGTTGTTGGTCCCGCCGGAGCCGGATGAGGGCTTACTTCACCCGCTGGCCCATTCTCGGTCATGAATCGGCCCGCTACGGGTCGGCTCGAGGCGACGTGCTCCCATTCGAACTCAGTAGCGAGTCGATGGCCAGCCCATGTCGCGTATGCGTCGGCTTCATAGAAGCTCACGTGGCACACCGGCTCCTCGAGGTTGACGGGTCGAGTCCCGCCGAGCGTGTGAACAAGCCACTCACCATCCTGCTCACGCCAGTACAGCGGAGCATCCCAACGCTCTCGCCGACTCAGATGCCATCCGTCCGAGAGCCACAGCTCATGGCGCTCATAGCCCCCATCGCTCATGAATTCGAGCCATTCTCCAGAGGTGATGAGTCGGTCTGCGATCCGGAACGGCCGGAGCAACACATCGTGCCTCGGTCCTTCGTTGTCGAACGCAAAACCGGATGCATCCTCGGGGCGGCCGACGGGCACGACTCCGCCTTCGAAATCAACCCAGGCCAGCGGCCCGGAATCTTGGAAGGGAGCGGGAGCAGCCGGCGCATACACCGGGCCGAACGGATTTTTGGACAGCACGTGCTTGATGTCCATGAGCAGCAGCTCCTGGTGCTGTTCTTCATGGTTGGTCCCGAGCTGGATCAGCGCCCCCAGCTCGTCTTGCTGTGCCGCTGGAGCCGTTTCTAGGAGTGCACGAACTCGACGATCAGTGTCTTGCCGATAGCGACTGATTTCGGCGATTCCCGGCCGGGTCAATAAGCCTCGATCGGGCCGGGGGAATCGATCGCCCACGGTCTCGTAGTAGCTGTTCCACAGATAGTTGTAGGTCGGGTCGAGCGGCTTGTAGCCCACCTCAAACTGGGCAAGCAGAAATGTTTCGAAGAACCACGTCGTATGTGCACGATGCCACTTTGTCGGACTCGTGTCCGGCATCGACTGCACGGTCTGGTCCTCAGCAGTGAGGGGCCCAGCAAGCGCTTCGGTTCGCTGACGAACATCACAAAATCGGTTGATGAGCGCGCCAAAACTGTGCTCATGGAAGGGCGGGACAGTCACACCTATAGAGAACTGGTGAGAGTCCAAGTTTGTTCCCGTCTCGTTTCGCTCCCTCAAAACTGACCATCGGTGCCCGTCCGACTACTTCCGCAGAAGCGACCGCACCGCCCCGAGCAACTCGATGGAACGAATCGCCTGCGGTTGTGGAACCGACGCAACTCGCGCCACCACATCATCGACACCCAGCCCAGCAAGTTCGCGAATTCGCTCGGCCACAGACTCCACGTCACCCGCCAGCAACGCCGCCCGGCTCATGCCCCGATACCCGCCAGCAGCAAGTTCGTCCATCAAGCCTTCGGCCCGTGCCCGATCATCGTCAAGCACGACGTCGCGGCGACAGATCACCCGCGGAGAAGTTCCAAGCTCCTCGCAGCGTCGGCGGTACTGGACTGCCAACCTGCCAACCTGCTCCGGCTCCCATGATGGGCTCAGATAGAGCGCGCCTCGTCGCGCCGCCCGTTCCATCGCCGCTGGCGCCTCACCCGAACCAATCCACCATTCAACCGGTCGTGCCGGTCGAGGACTGATCGAAGCTCCATCAATCCCCAAGGCATGGTCGGTCACCACTTCGCCCGCCAGGAGCTTCTGCACGAGGTCGAGTCGACGATCAGTCTCCGATCCTCTCGTGCGCAGGCTGGCGCCCATCGCTCCAAATTGTTGGGCTCCCCCACCAATCCCGGTCTGGACGATCAGTGGTGCGTCGCTCATTGAGGCCAACGTCCCGATGACCTCAGCCATCAGGACGGGGTGCCACAGAGGAACGAGGAACAGCAATCCAGCGGATCTGTCTCGAGGCCAAACGCCCATCGCCCGGCCCAAGAAGGCGATGCCTTGCACGTAGTGGCTCTGCAAACCAATGGCGTGTTTGTCGCCATAGCTCAAGTGATCAAGATCAGCGGCAGCTGCCGCTCGAGCCCTCTCGAGCATCGTGTCGATGGCCTCGGTGCCGCTGATTCCGCTGTAGTGGCTGGTCCCGCTCAATCCGATTCGCACGCCACGAACTTAGTGCGCAACAGATCTGCCGCTCTGCGTACGCCTGCTAGCTGTTCTCGATGCGCTGGATCTCGTCCTCGACCAACCGAGCGGCCACCGCAACTCGATGGGGCGACCCAATGCTGTCCGGACCGCTGTGATCACCATCAAGATTGTCGATCCGTAGCTCCGAAGTCAGTGGGCGCCAACGGTCGACGGTGAGGGCATCATCGGTGTCACTCGCCGAGAAGAACCGTACCGACATAGCGAGCTTCTCGGGAAAGTAGCCAGCCGTCATGTCGTTGGTTGCCGACACCAATTTGATCGACAAGACCTCGGGGTTGCGCTCCACGGGCGTGGAAGGTTCTTGGGCACCGAGTCGGTGCATCACCTCGAACTTCACGCGACGCGCCAGGGTCGCCCGAATGTTGTTGGCGGTCCGGACAAACCCTTCGTCGTCCAGCATCTCTTTGAAATGGTCCAGGCGTCCTGGTGGCGGCGTGTCGCGCCACGCC
>CALHCB010000036.1 GCA_937930695.1 uncultured Acidimicrobiales bacterium
CTCCGGGATGCCAGAAGCCAGCCAATCGCTTCAGGTCTCCTCCGATCCGCAATGCGCCTTCGAGCGAGATCACCGCTCGGAAGCGGTCAGGGTGATGAAGGGCGAGGTCGAGGGCAAGGAGTCCTCCGACAGAGCAGCCCATGAAGACTGGCTGATCGAGCGACAGCGCATCGGCCAAGGCCAACGGCACCGATCGTAACAACGACCCCTGGAGCCGGTACTCCTGGGCCCACCATTGCTGATCGACGGGCGGGATCGACTTGCCGTGGAAGGGCAGGTCATACGCAATCAGTCGAAAGTGATCGGTGATGACAGGATGTTCAAAGAGATGTCGCCACTGCACTCCGTGGCTGCCCGCGGTGTGTTGCAGCAGCAGCGGAATGCCCCGTCCGGCTTCTTCGTAGTAAATGCGATGATCTGACGAAGCGCCAGCGGACGCGTCACCAAGACCGAGATGCACGTAGCGTCCGGTCGGGGCGTCATGGCGAGGGAGCGAGCCGACGTCGGCTTTGCTGTTGGCGGGCGCTTCGGTATCGGTCGACTGCGGCCGAATGAGTTCGATCAAGCGTTGCAGCGCTGGCAGGTACTGCCAGTACGTCAGCTCATCGGACTCGAGCCCGAGACTTCGGCCGGCGAGAATTGAAATGTCGTTGAAGAAGGGTGGAGGGATCCCAGCAGTGGCCTTGTCCCATACCGACGACGGGCCGGAAAGTTCAATGACACCCGAACCGCCCGCTGCTGGAAGACCTTCGAGGACCAAGCCGTTGTCGAGCGTCACCCCCGTTGTTCGTTGGCTTCCGTCCTCGAGCTGTTCGGAGAGGCGGACTCCGCCGCTCCAGAACCGGCTCGCCAACCTGAACTCACCGTCATCGAGGCAGAGCTTTGCAAGGGCATCAGGAGCGACGAGCATCATGCCCTCTCAGTCTCGGCAAGAAGTTCGTCGATCTCGGCGAGTAGCTCCTCGGTGTGTTCTCCGAGGATTGGGGCTCGTCGATAGATGCCGGTCGGTGTCTCGGTGAAGCGGAGCGGGGTGTTGGTGCTGACGATCGGGCGATCCGAACCCGGGTGGTCCACCGCCACGAGCATGTCTCGCGCTTTCACGTGTGCGCTGGCGAACAAGTCAGGCGCCGTATTGACCGGTCCAACAGGGACTCGCCCACCGAGGGCGTCGACGATGTCCGACGTTGGCTTTGTCGATGTCCATGCGGAGATGGCAGCAAACATGAAGGCTCGATTGTCGACTCGGCGCCGCGTATTGCTGGTTCGCTCGTCCTCGATGAGATCGGGTCGTCCGATCACGGCGCAAAGATCGTCCCACTGGCCGGGTGTGGGCGCAGCAATCGCACAGTGTCCATCGGCCGTTGGAAAAACTTCGAACGGGGCAATGGACGGATGGGCAGAACCGCGTGGAGGCTGAACTTGTCCGTTGTAGGAGTAGCGCCACGTGATGGACTCACAGAGCGCCATCACCGCGTCGGTCATCGCAACATCCAAGAACTGCCCTTCGCCAGTTCGCTGCACATGGTGCAGGGCAGCAAGCACACCAACCGCGCACATCGTTGCTGGATAGATGTCGCCGATGCTCGGACCCGACGCCACGCGTTCCCCCGTCGTGGTTCCTGTGTGGCTGATGAGGCCGCCCATCGCTTGAGCCACGATGTCGAACGCGGGCCACTGCGCATATGGGCTCTCGCCGGTCCTCGGATCACCGAATCCTCGAATGGCGGCGTACACCAGCCGCGGGTTGCGAGCGTGCAGCGTCTCGTAGCTGAGGTCGAGTCGATCCATGACGCCTGCTTTGAAATTCTCGACGATGACGTCGGCGGCATCGACCATCTTCAGCAGTTGGTCCCGACCCTCGTCGGTCTTGAGATCCAGAACGATGGCTCGCTTGTTGCGATTGATACTCCCGAAGTACCCACCGAAGTTCTTCTCGTCATCGGATTCGGTGAACGGCGGAAGAAAGCGAGGCATGTCGCCTTTTGGCGACTCGACCTTCCAGACGTCGGCACCCAGGTCGCCAAGAATCATCGTGCAGTACGGACCAGCGAGCGCTTGGGTCAGGTCGAGCACCTTGATGTCGACCAGCGGTCCGGAGCGCTCGGCACGCATCGCTGCGGCGTTCTCATGAGCCCGAGTATGTGCCGCGTCTGGGTTGTCAACCATGGTCGACCCTACTTCTCGACGAACGTTGCCCACTCGGCGAGAGGCATTCGAGTGCTCACGAGTGAGTTGACAGGGGCGGCTGGATCCTGATGCCCGATGGCCACACCGCAGAACAGCATCTCCTCCTCGGGTGCGCCGACGAATTCCTTGACGGCCCCGTGATAGGACGCCCACGCTTCTTGCGGGCAGGTGTCGAAACCTGCTTCTTGAGCGAGCAACATGAACGTCTGGAGAAACATCCCGAGATCGGACCATTGCGGGGGTCCCATTCCCTTTTCTACGAAACAGAAGATGGAGGCCGGAGCGCCGAAGAATCGATAATTCTCGGCGAGCCTCGCGAGGCGTCCCGAGCGATCGTCTCGAGCAATCTCGAGGAGTTCGTACATCTCCTCGCCGAGTTGGAATCGGTTCGTGCGATAGGGATCCCAGAGCTTGGGTGGGTAGACGTCGTACTCGGGCTCTTCGAGGTCGCGTTCGGACATGTAGTCGAGGAAGATCGGCATCGTGTCGGATCCGACGACATAGATCCGCCAAGGTTGGACGTTTCCTCCTGAGGGCGCCCTTGCCGACTTCTCGAGAAGATTCGTGAGGTCTTCATCGCTCACTGGAGTATCGAGAAAAGCCCGAATCGTCTTCCGGGCGAAGACCGCGTCGGTCACACTCATCGCATCAGTTTCAGCCATTGCCGGACACTAGAACAGCTCGAGTTCGGGGACCTAGGGCGACCCTTTTCGCCGGGACGGTCGTCGTGACTTACACTCGCCCGCTTGTGAGCATTCTTCGATCGAACATCGACGTCCGCAGCGAGACGTACCTCTCGAACAAAGTAGCGATGGAGCAACATCTTGCTCGCTACCAAGAGCTCGCCGACGCGGCAGTTGCAGGCGGAGGCGCCAAGTACGTCGAGCGCCACCACAATCGAGGCCGACTGCTGGCTCGGGAGCGCATTGAGCTGCTCGTCGATCCTGACTCTCCGTTTCTCGAGCTGTCGGTAACCGCAGCGGCAGATACGGAGTTCACACCTGGTGCCGCGCTCGTTACCGGCATTGGTCAGATCGCGGGGACCGAATGCGTGATCTTCGCCAGTGACCCGACGGTTCGTGGTGGTTCGATGAACCCCATCACGGTTCGCAAGATGTTGCGGGGCCTCGACATCTGTCGGGAGAACCGACTGCCGATGGTCTACCTCGTGGAATCGGGTGGTGCAGACCTCCCCCACCAACTCGAGCTGTACCTCGCTGCAGGCGACGTATTTCGTAAGATCACCGAGCTTTCCGGCCTCGGCATTCCCACCATTTCACTGGTGTTCGGGAGCTCGACAGCGGGAGGGGCGTACCTGCCGGGGACGAGCGACTACGTCGTGATGGTCGACCAACAGGCGAAGGTCTTCCTCGGTGGAACACCCTTGGTGAAGATGGCTACCGGCGAGGATGCTGACGAGGAAGAGCTGGGTGGCGCTGCCATGCACTCCAATGTCTCGGGAGTGTCCGACTACTTCGCGGTCGATGAGCACGACTGCATCCGTCTCGGAAGACAGATCATGTCTGGTCTCAACTACCAAAAGCTCGGCCCGGCGCCGGACCGCACGCCGCTTCCCCCTCGGCATGACCCAGAAGAGCTTCTCGGCATCGTGTCGGCCGATCTCAAGGTGCCGTTCCCAGTTCGAGAGGTGCTGGCACGAATCGTCGATGATTCTGAGTTCGACGAGTTCAAGCCGAACTACGGGCCAAATCTCGTCACGGGCTACGCACACCTTCACGGCTACACCGTTGGGATCCTGGCAAACGATCGAGGCGTGCTGCTCAACGAGGACGCCAACAAGGCTGCACAGTTCATTCAGCTCGCGAACCAGAGTGACACACCACTTCTCTTCGTCCAGAACGTGACTGGCTACATGGTCGGTACCGAATACGAGCAACGTGGCATGGTGAAGCACGGATCGCATCAGATCAATGCGGTGACCAACTCGACGGTTCCACACTTGACCGTGCAGATCGGCGGCTCGTACGGCGCTGGCAACTACGGAATGTGCGGGCGCTCCTACAACCCTCGTTTCCTCTTTGCATGGCCGAACGGCAAGACGGCGGTGATGGGAGCAGAGCAGCTTGCCGGAACTCTTTCGATCGTCGCACGGAAGTCCGCGTCTGATCGCGGACTTCCCTTTGATGAAGAGGCGGACGCGGCACGAACCAAGTCGATCGAAGAACAGATCACCCATGAGGAACAGGCAGCCGTGCTGTCTGGCCAATTGCTCGACGACGGACTGATCGATCCTCGCGATACCAGGGACGTCCTGGGTGTTGCGCTCTCGGCAGCTCTCACTAATGAATGCCGTGGCCAACGTGGCTATGGCGTCTTCCGGATGTAAGGCCACGACCATGACGACAACGACACCCTCTGGGCCGATTCAACGGCTCCTCATCGCAAATCGTGGCGAAATTGCTCGCCGAATCATGCGCACCTGCCGGCTGCTCGGAATCGAGACTGTCGCAGTGTTCTCCGACGCGGACGCCCGCGGCGCCTTCGTCGCCGATGCAGACATGTCCGTGGCGTTGGGCGGCAATACCCCCGCTGAGTCCTATCTTCGAGGCGACGCGGTGATCGAGGCGGCGATACGAACGAATGCCGATGCCATTCATCCCGGGTACGGGTTCTTGGCCGAGAACGCCGGCTTTGCTCGAGCCGTTCGCGACGCTGGACTCGTCTTCGTGGGTCCCACTCCAGAAGCCATCGATGTCATGGGGTCCAAGCTCCAGGCCAAGCAACTGATGAGCGAGGCCGGCGTACCACTCTTGCCGTCCGCTGACCTGACAGGCCTCGACGCTTCGGCGATCGCTACGGCCGCAGATGAGATCGGCTATCCCGTCTTGATCAAGGCCTCCGCTGGAGGAGGCGGCCGAGGAATGCGAATTGTGCCGACTCCCGCTGATTTGGCCGAAGCGGTTGAGGGAGCAGCGAGAGAGGCCGAATCGGCGTTCGGCGACGGGACCATCTACGCCGAGCGTTACGTCTCCCCATCTCGCCACGTCGAGGTGCAGATTTTCGGCGATCAGAGCGGTCGGGTCGTCCACTTTCACGAGCGAGAATGCTCCATTCAGCGCCGCCACCAGAAAATCATCGAAGAGGCACCGAGTGTGTCGCTTGATGACGAGACTCGGTCGGCGCTCCACGATGCCGCCGTCAAGGCCGGCGAAGCCATCGGATACACGAACGCGGGCACCGTCGAATTCTTGCTTGCTCCCAAAACCTCTGATCGGGACGCGGAGTTCTTCTTTCTCGAGGTCAACACTCGGCTGCAAGTTGAACACCCGGTCACCGAAGCAATCCTCGGGATCGACCTCGTGCAACTTCAGTTGGAGGTCGCTTCTGGCGGGTCAGTTCCCGAGCAAGCGGACATCGGTCCGGTCAGCGGTCATTCCATGGAAGCACGGCTCTACGCCGAGGATCCAACGCTGGATTACCAGCCTTCAACTGGGCCCGTCCATGCGCTGCATGTTCCCGGTTCTGGACCCGGCGAGCCGATTCGCCTCGACACCGCGATCGACGACGATGGTGAGGTCAGTCAGTTCTACGATCCGATGATCGCAAAGGTCATCAGCCACGGCCCAACTCGCAACGCCGCTGCGGGCCAATTGGCCGCTGCGCTGGCCGGGACCACGATTGACGGCATTACAACCAATCGTGATTTGCTCGTCCGGACACTGCGCCACCCAGAGTTTCTTGGCGACGCCAACGGCGATCAGGGCGATAGCGACTTTCTTGTCCGGAATGATCCGGTCGAGCTTGGACGACCACTCGTCGAAGCGGCCGATCTCGGCCGATACGCGGCGGCAGTCGCCCTTGCGATGCAGGCCGAGAGCCGCCGCGCCGATAGCAAAACGAACTCGATTTCCTCGGGGTTCCGCAACGTGGCGACACAGCCTCAGACCAGGACGCTCTCGGTGGGAGCCCAAGAGATCGTGGTGGGGTATCGCTTCTGTCGAGGTCAGCTCGACCATCTCTCGATCGATGGCACCGAGGTCAAAGACCCGACGGTGTTCTCGATTGAACCCGCGATGGTAGATCTCAGCGCCGAGGGTGTTCGTCAACAGTTCCGGGTCCGGAGTCACGGCTCAACGATCTCTGCGACGACGACCACGGGCAGCGTGCTGTTCGAACTCACGCCTCGATTCACCGAGCCGGGCGAACACGTCGAAGCGGGGTCGACCGTCGCCGCCATGCCTGGAACGATTGTCGCCGTCCACGCAACAGTTGGCGACCAAGTAACCGCAGGCGATCTGCTCGTTGTGATGGAAGCCATGAAGATGGAGCTTTCGATCACCGCGTCGTCCGACGGAACCGTAACTGCGGTTCCCATTGCTGCCGGGGACACCGTCGAAGCTGGCCAGGTTCTTGCCGTGGTCGAAGAGGCTGCGGCGGAATAGAGATGACAGACTCGGACGATGACGAAGGTCTTTGTCCATGGAAATCCCGAAACGGCTGCGATCTGGAGCCCCTTGGTTCTCGAACTGGGCCTCGCCGGCATTGACGATGTCGTGTTGCTCAGTCCCCCAGGATTCGGTGCACCCGTCCCTCCCGGTTTTGAGGCAACTCCGTCGAGCTATGTCGACTGGCTTGCGGGTGAGCTCGCCGAAATCGACGGTCCCATAGACCTCGTCGGGCACGACTGGGGTGCCGGGCACGTGTTCGGGTTGGTCGCGGCCCACCCAGATCTGGTCCGTTCCTTCGCCGCAGACTGTGCTGGTCTGCTTCACCCTGCCTACGACTGGCATGACGCAGCGAAGGTGTGGCAGACCCCGGGCGACGGCGAAGCAAACGTCGAAACAATGGTCGGTCTCACAGCTGATGACCGTACGAATGCCTACCTGGGTCTTGGACTGTCGCCGGAGATCGCTCGCTCGATGGCCGAAGGATTCGATGCAGCCATGGGTGCATGCATCCTCACGCTCTACCGCGCCGCCGTGCAGCCTGCGCTTGCACAATTGGGCGACCGGCTCGCTGCCGTCGCTCGACCGCCAGGGCTCGTGATCGACGCCACCGCCGATGCCTATGTGGGATCCGACCTTGCTGCTGACGTCGTCGAACGCCTGGACGCAGAACATCTTCAGTTGGTTGGCCAGGGACACTGGTGGATGGTGAGTGAGCCGGCGGCAGCAGCCGCAGGGCTTGCCGCGTTCTGGGCCACCCTCAATTGAGCCGCATCGACGCGTCCGCTTCGTCTCTCACCTGGCAAATCGGCGACATCACGATTCAACGGGTTGCAGAGAACGTCATTCCGATTCCTTCTGACTCGTTGGTTCCCGGGATTACTGAAGCCCAACTTGCGCAGACTCGCTCGTGGTCGACTCCATACTTTCGTGACGACGGCAGGATCCTGCTGTCGATTCATGCCTTTGTGGTGACCAGCGGCGATGACGTGGTAGTCATCGACACGTGCGTCGGTCCGAACGATCGCGCCCTTCCCGGAAGCGAGGACTTTCCCGAGCGGCTCGCGGCCGAGCTGCCGGGAGGTCTTGCGTCGGTGACCAAGGTGCTGTGCACACACCTCCACTTTGACCATCTTGGATGGAATACGAGACTGGTCGACGGCGATTACGTCCCGACCTTCCCTGAGGCCCGCTACCTGATCAGCAAGGGTGAACTCGACTATCTCGATGCGGACGATCATTTCGAGTTGATGCCGGTGTCGCTGCAACCTTTACTCGACCGCAGCTTGATCGACGAGGTGAGTAGTGACGCCGCCGTCGCACCCGGAATTCACCTGATGCCGACTCCCGGGCATACCCCCGGCCATGTGTCAGTAGTCATCGAGTCGGAAGGGTCCAAGGCGATCATCACGGGCGACATGACGCACTCGCCTCTTCAATTCGCCTACCCGGAACTGACCGCACTCCCCTTTGACTGGGATTCAGACCAAGCAAGGCGGACTCGCCGGGCCTTCATCAGCGACTTCCAGGATTCGCAGGCGCTCATCCTCGGGACTCATTTCGCCCCTCCGACAGGCGGATACATCCGGTCAAGCCCAGAGGGGGCTGTATTTCGCCCAGTTGACACAGACTGAGAGTTTGGCACTCTGGTGTGATGGGCGCGCGAGCACTATTGGCGGGATTTTCGGTTCTTGGAGCAGCTGTTCTGGCACCCGTCGGCGCCGAGCCCGCTCAGGGCGCCCAACCAGAATCCTCGATGGTCTTCTATTCGGGTTACGACACGGCGGGCATCAACTACGGCGAGGACTATGCCGCCTACGCCTTTGTTCACGCTCAGAATAATGGGGAATGGCCATCCTGGTCCGGTTCCCAGGAATGCAGTACCGAACGGGCTGACGACTTCCCGGCCGGTCCAGACACTCTGGTTGGTTGGTCAATAGGCCGCAACGCGCCTGTGTTCTTCCTCGCAGAAGCCCCGGAACGGCATGATGAGATCGACACGATCTGGTTGCTCGATCCCGGACACCTCGACAAGTTCAATGAGAACGGCTGCGACTTCGATCTTGCTCGAACACCGTCGGCGTATCTGGGCGACTGGCTCAGCGGCGATCAAGGTCGTCGTCTCGTGATCCTGTCCGGTGACCTCTCAGAGGTCGACAAGCGAGCCGGGTTGACTCAGGTCTATCTCGATGAGATCAATGGCGAACAGCTGCGCGATCAGACGCACCTCTGTCTCATCGACAAGGGTGAGGTTTCCAACCACGACAACCGTTTGGTGCAGTTTTTCGTGCCGCTCACGCTTGGCCCCGCCGAGTGCCCCTCCCAAACCACGCGTCTTCCCCTGATCAGCTACCGGGGTGCTTCAGGCCGCGATGGAGCAGTCGTTCGCCTGTATGAGTCCGTCTTCGATCGTCAGCCAGACGCAACCGGATTCAACTTCTGGGTCAACGACGGTCGAACGACATGGGACATGGCGGCATTCTTCGTAACGTCAGATGAGTTTCGAGCGACCTACGGGACGCTCACTGATGATCAATTCTTGATCGAGCTCTATCGGAACGTCCTTGGCCGGGGTCCTGATGAGGCAGGACTGCAGTTCTGGCGTCAACGCATGACCGACGGACAGAGCCGGGCCCAGGTCGTGGTGTATTTCAGCGACTCGACCGAGTTCCGGATCCAAACGCAGACGTCATAGTCCGCGGGCTACATCCAGGAGTGTTGTTACGGCGTGACTGGCTTGATGGTCCCCGGAGCGATTGCGTTGACGTCGTCAGCGGTCGCTGGGGCGAACGACGTCGTTCGGCGCCCCAAACGCCATCGATCGGTACGGATCTCGGAGATGACGTAGCCCCCTCGGGCGGATCCTCGAACGGCACCCTTGTTGCGGAGCTCAGGAAAGCACACCGCACCCGTTGCCTCCGGACTCACCGCTGCGGCCGCCTCGGTGACTAGTGAGAGCCCCTCCCCCATGACATTCGCCTTTCGAAACTCAGGCGGAATCCATGCGCCCTCGACGATGAGCGTCGTGGCGTCGAGCGGGAAGAGCGGACCGAAATAGTCCGCGACCTTGTCGTTCTGGCTCGGCGGAATCAACCATTGGAGATAGGCCGGCTTGCCCTCGGCGGTTACCGCAACGAAACCGTTGGCAAAACCAGCATCCCAAATCTTTCGCCGACGCTCGAGGTATGTCGCATCACGCTCTGGAAGATCACTCGTTGAGAAGACGGTGGGAGCGAGCTCCTTGGTGAGCGGAACAGCAGTGAGTTCGACATCCGCCTTCTCCGGTTGGAACGGCACCGAAAAATCGCGACGTAGCCCGCAGTAGTAATTCTCGGACCACATCCACTGTTGGAGGTCGGCTCGCACTCCAGCGACGTCTCCGTTCTTGATCTGTTTGGCCAACAGACCAACTCGGCTCACGACACGATTCATTTCGACCCTTTCGTCCGGTCAGACACTAACCGCACCAACTGGTCACGCACAGTGCTTAGGTGGATCACCACACCCGTGCCGTTCAGACTCAAGTCTGTGCACCTCAAGAAGTCACCACGGACGTCCGATGGACAAGCATGTCCACTGTTCCCAAACGATCGACCGCTGAGCGTCAACGTCTGACGTTGTGGATCACTGCGGCGATCGCGGCAGCAGGAACGGTCTCCTACTTTCTGGCCGGAGACTCTGTCAGGGGCGACATCTGGAACATGACCAACGGTCTTCTATTGGTTGGGATGGCCGGAAACATCGTGAGGTTCCAATCAGAGCGGGCCCGTCCGTGGCTGACCGTTTGGGCCGGACTCGCACTTGCGTATTCGGGCGGGCTCTTGATGAGCTACGGGTCGGTTGTTGGTTTCGAGCCCGGCTCGCCATCGATTGTCGATGCGATGCGACTTTCGAACTACGTGCTCGCTTCTGCAGGTGCGCTGCTGGTCTTGACCCAACACGATCGACGAACCGGTACACGAGCCACGCTCGAAACCGCGATGGTCACGATCACCGGTGGAATGGTGATCTGGTTCTACGTCGGGTTGCCCATGATCGAGGCTGAGGAGCTATCCGGCATCCAGACGGTTGTCGCCGCTGGCTATCCGCTCGGAAACGTTCTGCTGCTGGCGGTGATCGCTTCGGTGACGATTCGGCTGATCCCGCGGCCCGGTTCGCTCATCCTTCTCACCCTCGGATTGGCCGGCAACCTTGCCGCCGACTTTCTGTTCAGCCTGCAGAATCTGCGTGGGGTCTATGAACCGGGAGGCTGGATCGATCTCGGCTGGCTGATCTGCTTCGCTGGCCTGTCGATGGGGCCCGCATGGCCCGACCCGTTGGCTGGGGTCGCCAGAGGCGAGATCTGGTCGCTCGACAAGGGCCACCTCAGCACGGGACGGCTCCTCATGGTGGGCGTTGCGCTCTTCGCTGGGCCAATCATTCTCATTGACCAGACAATGGTCATCGATGATTCGGGCGACCTCTTGGTCGTGATCGGCTCGGCGATGGTGTTGTTGCTCGCCGTTTCGAGATTGGTCATCTACAACGTCGACCTGGCGAGAACTGAATCCGAAGTGCGAACGGCGAGCGAACAGCTTCTCGCTGCCAATACGGAACTGGCTGAGGCCAAGACCGAACGACAACAGCTGCTTTGGCGGATCCAGCGAGTTGTCGAAGAAGAACGGACTCGTATCGCGGCAGACATTCACGATCGTCCGATACAAGAGCTCACGGTCGTCGGATATCAGCTCGAACGGATCTCGCTGGCACTCGCTCGAGGCGACGTCGACCTGGCCGAGGAAATAGTTGAGGGTGCCGCTGACGGGCTGACGAACCAGCTCGCCGAACTTCGCCTCATCATGACCGAAATCCGACCCCCCGTGCTCGACGAACGTGGTCTGGTCGGCGCGCTCGAGGATTCGGCCGCTCGTTTCATGACCGAACACTCCGACGTGCGCGTCGTCGTGCAGAGTTCAGTTGCAGACCTCGAAACAGAAACAGAAACGGTCTTCTATCGGGTCACCCAGGAGGCACTAACCAACGTCGCCCGCCATGCCGGCCCGTGTGATGTGACGATCCGCCTGGAGAACGAAGACGCCGACATCGTGTTGAGCATCATCGACACCGGTCGCGGGTTCGACCATCTGACGGTCCCTGGTCTCGTCAGCAACGGACGATACGGAATCGCAGGGATGCGCGAACGACTGTCGATGTTGCACGGGGATATGCAGATCCATGCCACCAGCGGCGGAGGCACCACGCTCCGATTCCTCATTTCTCGCCACGATCGGGCCGATCGAGGGATCAAGGCTCCAGCCCTTCCCGTTGCCACATGACCAGAGAGATCACGATGTCAGCTGTCTCGCTTGAATCCGGCCGAACCGTCATACGAATTGCGCTGATAGATGACTCGGCGACGATCAGGGCCATGTTGGGAGCCCTCTTCAACGAGATTCCGGAGATCGATGTCTGTGCCCTCGGCGAGAACGGTGAGGAGGGTGTCGCCGTTGTCCTTGCAGAACGCCCAGACGTTGTCGTCATGGACATGCAGATGCCCCTTCTCAACGGCCTGGATGCCGCAAAAGAGATTCTTCGTCAGTGGCCAGAGGCCCGCATCATCATGAACACGGCCTATGGGGACGAAGCGCTGAAGGCAGAGGCCGATGCCCTAGGGGTAGCTGGTTACATCACGAAGGACGAGCGACCGTCGAAGCTCGTTCGAGCGGTGATTTCAGTTGCTCGCGATCAAGGCCGCGTCGTGTCATGACCTCGAACTTCGCAAGCCACCTCTTGGCCCTCAACGAGATGAACACCGATCTTGTCGTTGTCCAGGAAGAGGAACAGCTCTTTCGCATTGCCGCGGGTCACATCTCTCGAGTGTTCGAGGCTGCGCGCGTAAGTTTGATCCTTGTCAACGATGAGGCGACTCACTTTCGGGTGATCCCGCTTACGACACGCAGCGATAGCGACGACTTTCTGAACCGTCTCCCGATCCCCGGTTCGCTCGTCGAGTTGTATCGGGAAGAACCAACCGGGTTCCTCTACAACGAAGATCTCCTGATCGAACGTCCGCCGGGTGCCGAAGCGCTCACCGACCGAGGCTTTCGGTCAGTCGTCGCCTGCAATTTGGTCGTCGACGGGACGTTCATCGGAACGCTCAATCTTGCCTCCCCGAAGGTCGCAGCCTTCAGCAAAGAGGAACACGTCATTGTTCGCCAGGCTGCAGCCTTTCTTTCCGCCGCTTTTCGGAACCTGACCTCCTTTGCCGCGTCGCAGCAACGCTATGAAACGACGTCGCTGCTTAATCTCGTCGCCGACCGTCTCGGGAACGGCCAGCCGTTCGCTGAATCTGTTGCTGAAGCGCTGCAGGCTCTGACTGACTATTTGGGCGTGGAACGGTGTGAACTACTGCCAGCCGAGCCTGAGCCTGTTGTCGGTGCTACTGACGTCCTGCTTCCTCTCGTGTCGGCAGAAGGGATTGTTGGCCGTCTTCTCGTTCACAGTTCCGTTGCGGTCTCCGATCACGGGCGCCGTCTCATCGCCAAGGTGGGACGCCAGGTTGCTGCCGCGGTGGACCGCGAGCAACTCGTCAGCGAAGCGAACGCCGCTCGGGAAGCAGCTGAACAAGCGAACCTGGCAAAGAGTGCATTCCTGGCGAACATGTCTCACGAGCTACGAACGCCAATGAACGGCGTCATTGGCATGACGAGCCTCCTTCTCGACACTGAGCTTCAACAGGAACAACTGGAGTTCGTCACGACGATCCGTACGAGCGGAGACTCACTGCTCACAGTGATCAACGACATCCTGGACTTCTCCAAGATCGAAGCCGGAAAGCTCGACCTTGAAGACTGTGTGTTCTCGCTTCGCGGATGTATCGAGGACTCACTCGACATCGTGAGTCACAAAGCTCACGAGCGCGGCGTTGATCTCGCGTACGTCATGGATCCGGAGATGGCCGACACATTTGTCGCCGATGCAACTCGGATCAGCCAGATCCTCAACAACCTGCTCAGCAACGCCTGCAAGTTCACCGAGGACGGGGAGGTTCTGGTGCACGTCGACGGCTCGCCCGTCACCGAGGCGGATGGATCGACTCGCTATGACATGCGTATCGCGGTTGAAGACACCGGGATTGGCATTCCTGCGGAGCGACTTGATCGACTCTTCAAGTCGTTCAGTCAGGTCGATGCCTCAACAACTCGACGATTCGGCGGAACCGGCCTTGGTCTCGCGATCAGCCGTCAACTCGCCGAGTTGCTTGGCGGCGATCTCAGCGTGACGAGCCAGGAGGGCGTTGGATCACGCTTTGAACTCCGCTTGCCGTTGCGGTCAGCACCTGAACAGATCCGGCTTCGCCATCAGACCGCCGTCCATCCGGACTTGGTCAACTCGCGAGTGTTGGTCGTCGACGACAACGCGACGAATCGACGAATTCTCGACAAGCAACTGCAGGCGTGGGATATGCAGCCAGTGCTGACCGAGAGCCCATTCGTCGCCCTCGAACTGTTCCGCGATCAGACCTTCGATGCTGCCATTCTCGACATGCAGATGCCGGGCATGGACGGCCTCGACCTGGCACGCCGGATGCGTGCCGTTCGTCCTGAGGTCCCGTTGATGCTCTTGAGCTCTCTGGGGTTGAGTGGTGGCGACACCGATGAGGTCTTCGACGTTCGATTGAACAAGCCGGTCAAACCATCGGCGCTCTTCGATGGCATGATTTCCATGTTCGATGCGAACCAGTCTCAACCTCGACATACCAGTGCTGCTCCGGCGCTTGACAACGAATTCGCGGATCGACACCCGTTGCGCATTCTTCTCGCTGAAGACAACGCGGTGAACCAGAAGGTGGCCACGGGACTTCTCTCTCGGCTGGGATACCGAGTCGACGCGGTGGGCAACGGCATCGAGGCGATTGAAGCACTCGGCCGCCAGCATTACGACGTTGTCCTTATGGATATTCAGATGCCGGAGATGGATGGCGAGGTCGCAACTATGACCATCCGAGCCTCCATCCAACCTGAGGAACAGCCGCGCATCATCGCGATGACGGCACACGCACTCACCGATGATCGTGAGCGTTTCCTCGCTATCGGGATGGACGACTACGTGAGCAAACCGATCCGGGTGGAGCAGCTGTGCGAGGCACTGATTCGATCCTCGGTCATCGTGAACGCCACCCAGGAAACCGCTGCGCATCTCGCTGAGTCGGTTGGCGACCAGGCGGCTGACTCCCAACTGCCGGACAGCACACCAGCGCAGCCGGAACCCACTTCGGTCATTGATCATTCGGTGCTCGCAGAGTTTGCAGAAATGATGGGCGACGGAGGGGCGGAAATCGTGGCCAGCCTGGTCACGACGTACCTCGAAGAATCTCCGAGCCTTGTTGATCAGATCGCCGATGGGTCTGAAACCGAAGATCTTCGCATCGCCGCCCACACGTTGAAATCATCCAGTCGGTCGCTCGGAGCCCTCCAACTCGGAGCCCTTGCTGAACTCATCGAACACACCGCTCGGGAAGACCAACTCGACACAATCCACGCCGAAGTGGCAAGCATTCGTGCGGAGTTCGAGGCGGCACGTGCGGAGTTGCTCAGCGCCCATCCGCTGGCGGTTATCGCAAGTTCGTAGCGACGCACCGTCCCGACGATCGGTCAAGGGCCTTACGGGGGTACACAACGAAACCGGCCACGATCGAATGATCGCGGCCGGTTGCGTTCAGAACATGAGAACAGAGGGGATCTTAGAGACCGAGCTTGGTCACGATCTCGGCGACACAATCAGCGAGCGGCTTGGTCGTGTCGACCCGAATCTCGGGATTCTCGGGCAGCTCGTATGGAGCCGAGATGCCACTGAATTCGGGAATCTCTCCCGCTCGGGCCTTCTTGTAGAGGCCCTTGACATCTCTGGCTTCGCAGATCTCGATTGGAGTATCGACGAACACCTCGATGAACTTGCCGTCGGGGTGCAACGCTCGGACTTGGGCTCGGTCGGCCAGATACGGCGAAATGAACGCAGTGAGGACAACCATGCCCGAGTCTTGAAACAGACGGCAGACTTCGCCGATTCGACGGATGTTCTCTGTTCGATCCTCGGGTGAGAATCCGAGGTCAGAATTCAATCCGAATCGGACGTTGTCGCCGTCGAGTACATAGCCGGCGACACCCTTCTTGACGAGGGCTTCCTCGACCGCGAAGGCGAGGGTGGACTTCCCCGAGCCAGAAAGCCCGGTGAACCACACCGTCATCGAGTCGTGCCCGAGGTTGGCTGCCCGGTCTTCACCGGACACCCGACCATCGGCACGAACGATGTTCTTGGAAACCGGAGCCTTTGCGTCGGCCTCGGTCGAATCAGACATCAGTCACCAGGACGCCGCGGAGGAATCCGCGCTCACCAAGCACACGGAGGATGGCACTGACGCACTCATCAACCGACTGCGTTGAGGTATCAAGGCGAAGATCAGCATCGGTCGGTCGCTCGTACGTTGCCGAGACGCCAGGGAACATCGGAATCTCACCGCGATCTGCTGCGGCGTACATGCCGTTCGGATCGCGATCTCGACATACCTCGATGGGCGTATCGACAAAGACTTCGATGTACCGGTCGTCGCCGATCAGCTCCTTGGCTCGTTGACGAACCGATTCGGTCGGAGCGACGAGCGCTGCGATCGACATGATTCCCTGGCTGTTGGCGAGGCGAGCGACTTCAGTGACACGACGAAGGTTTTCTGAACGTTCCTGGGAAGAGAAGCCAAGATCTCGGCTGATCCCCATGCGAATGTTCTCACCGTCGAGACGAAGGGAGACCTTTCCTCGATCGAAGAGTTCCCGCTCGAGTGCGGTTGCGATGGTCGACTTTCCTGCTGCGGTGAGTCCGGTGAGGAGCACGGTGCAGGGTTGCTGACCAAAGCGAATGGTGCGCTCGAGTTCGGTGATGCCAGAAACGCGTCGTGTGAGCGTCGTCTCAGGCTGGCGATCCCAGGCCGAAGCGGCACCGGTGATCATGCCAGCGGCAACCGTTGCGTTGGTCATGCGATCGACCAAGATGAACGAGCCGGTCTGGCGATTGGCGTTGTAGGGATCGAACAGCAACTCGCGGTCTGAACTCACGGCGCAAAGCGCAATGTCATTCAGCTCCAGTGAGTGAGCCGTCTCTTCCTCGAGGGTGTTGATATCGACACGGTGTCGGATCGTGGTAACCGATGCGTTGCCGATGCCATTGCTTGATTGGATGAGGTACTGGCGACCGGGCTCCATGGGAGCTTCAGCCATCCACACCATCATGGCGTCGACATCGTGAGCCCGGACCGGCTGTGATTCCGGCTTGACGAGAATGTCGCCTCGGCTGACATCGATTTCATCTTCCAGGGTGACCGTGATGGCTCGTCCCGGCCCTGCGACGTCGAGATCGCCGTCGAAGGTAACGATTCGATCGACCTTGGACTTCACTCCAGACGGCAGCGACATGATGTCGTCACCCGGCTTGAGCGTGCCCCCAGAAATGGTTCCTGCAAACCCACGGAAATCAAGGTTGGGTCGGCTGACCATCTGAACCGGCATGCGGAAGTTCTCGAGATCAACGCCAGCTTCGACGTCGACCGTCTCGAGGTGTTGCATGAGGGTCGGACCACCGAACCAGTCGAGGTTCGTACCCTTGTCGACAACATTGTCGCCCAGGAGGGCAGACATCGGCAGGAAGTACGGGTCACCAAGATCAAGCGTCTTGCTGAAGTCTCGGTACTCCTCGCAGATCTCTTCGAATCGAGTCTCGCTGTAGTCAACGAGGTCCATCTTGTTGATGGCAACCGCGACGTTGCGAATTCCCAGGAGGCTGGCGATGAAGCTGTGCCGCTTGGTCTGGGTGATGACACCGTGGCGAGCATCAACCATCAAAATGGCGAGCTGGCACGTTGATGCGCCGGTGACCATGTTGCGGGTGTACTGCTCATGACCAGGCGTGTCCGCGATGATGAATTTGCGCTTGGCCGTGGAGAAGTAGCGGTAGGCGACATCGATGGTGATGCCCTGCTCGCGCTCGGCCTTGAGGCCGTCCATGAGCAATGCCAGGTCGACTTCCTCGCCCGCAGAACCCTGCGTGGTCGAGTCGGCCTCCAGTGTGGCCAGCTGATCTTCATAGATCATCTTGGAGTCGTGGAGCAGACGACCGATCAGGGTCGATTTTCCATCGTCGACGCTGCCGCAGGTAAGAAAGCGCAGGAGGTCCTTGCGCTCATGCTCAGCCAGGTAGGCGTCAATGTCTGTTGCAATGAGTTCTGATTGGTGGCTCATGGGGTGACCTTTGAATGAGAAGCCGGAGTCGGAATAAGAAAGGGGTACGTCGTGGACTGCATCAGAAGTAGCCCTCCCGCTTCTTCTCTTCCATCGAACCGGACTGGTCGTAGTCGATAACGCGACCTTCGCGCTCTGATCGAGTTGCCAAGAGCATCTCTTGAATGATCTGAGGCATCGTGTCGGCAGTTGACTCAACTGCGCCCGAAAGGGGGTAGCAGCCGAGCGTGCGGAATCGAATCGATCGCATCTCAGGCTTTTCGCCCTCTTCGAACTGGAAGCGGTCGTCATCGACCATGATCAACACGCCGTCGCGTTCAACGACAGGGCGAACCGCTGAGTAGTAGAGCGGAACGATCTCGATCTCTTCTAGGTGGATGTACTGCCAAACGTCGAGTTCGGTCCAGTTGCTGATCGGGAACACACGGATGCTCTCACCCTTGTTCACCCGGCCGTTGTAGAGGCTCCACAGCTCTGGTCGCTGGTTCTTAGGATCCCAGCGATGGTTCTTGTCACGGAAGCTGAAGACCCGTTCCTTCGCTCGTGATTTTTCTTCGTCTCGGCGTGCGCCGCCAAAGGCTGCGTCGTATCCACCCATGTCAAGCGCTTGCTTTAACGCCTGAGTCTTCATCATGTCGGTGTAGTTCTTCGAGCCGTGATCGAAGGGATTGATGTTCTGATCAAGACCCTCTTGGTTCGTATGACTGATGAGCTCGAAACCGATCTCCTCAGCCATGCGATCCCGGAACTTGATCATCTCTTGGAACTTCCACGTGGTGTTCACGTGGAGAAGAGGAAACGGGATCTTGCCCGGAAAGAACGCCTTGCGAGCGAGGTGCAGAAGGACTGAGGAGTCCTTGCCAATCGAATACAGCATGACGGGTCGCTCAAATTGCGACACGACCTCGCGGATGATCTGGATGCTTTCTGCTTCCAGCTGCTTCAAGTGGGTCAGCCGCAGCTCTGGCGGCATGGTGGCAGTTGCCATGTGAGAACTCTCTTCTTCTTGCAACGGGTAGTTCGGGGATTGACGTGGATGACTCTGATGATCTAGTCGGCAGGTCTGCGAGAAACAGTAGGGCCTGAGACTTGGCCGTCTTGGCCAGTCTCGAAGGTTCCTCGGCTGGCTGCTTGGCTAGGAACGGTGCGGACCCAGACGAGGGTCCGAAATCTTGTTTGGCCCGTGGTAGCGATCGTCGCTACTGAACGAAGCGAGCTTTTTCGTCGAGCTGTAGGGCCCGACGTGGCAGCTCACCTGGGCTTGGGTGCAGTTCGTCGTCCATTGGTTGAGCACGTCAGTATTCCAAGCTCCGAACCAGTCCGCGTGGAGGGTGCTGCCATTTGGGTTGGTGGCGCCGTGCATGCGGTCCGATGACAGGTACCACTGGTTGGTGCCGCCATCGTGTTCCCAATAGATGTTGTACGTAATGGTAGGAATGACTCGGTCGTGCGAACTCGGACATTCTCCCTGGCGCATGTACGCCAGATGGCTCGTGTGATCGCTCGAGTCGAGCCGTCCGTCCCAGCACTCGCCGAATCGGATCGACGCCTTGACGAAGTCGCCATTCTGGCAGTTCGGGATCGTGTCCGCCTTGCCGTACTCAGAATTGACGTCTCGTCCCTGAGCACACGACCAGGACACCTTCGGGGAACTTGCCGCCTTCGGGGACACCATCATGAGACCAGCGGGGAGCTCTTCGACTCGATCAGGGGTGTCTGTCTTGTAGTAGGCCACGAAGTCGTAGGGAATTCGCACATCGTTGTTTCCATCGAACAACGCGGGGATCCAGTAGGCCGAGCGATTGAGCTCGCCCCCTTGGCAGCTCCCTCCACCGCTGTTCATCAGGCTCTGATAGTTGCTTGCGGCATCAGCTTCGGTGTTGCCGAAGTACATATGCAGGTGAGCGGCTCCGGACTGGCCCGGATACACGATCGGATCGTCGTAGCTCAGGTGAGAGAACTGACACCGGGTCCTGAACTGCCCCTGGGACTTGTGCGGGGTCAGTGAGCCCGTGAAGGGCTGTGACAATGCATCGACGTTGAGCTGGGCAGACGGAACGTCGGCGAAGTTTGCGCTGATTGCCGAGTTCGACAGATCACCAAGCGAGCCTGCTGCCGGCATGTGGTTCTGCTGCTGCAGCGTCGTCGTCGGCTTCGCCGTGGTGGTGGGCTTGGCAGTCGTCGTCGGTTTCGCTGTGGTGGTGGGCTTGGCGGTCGTTGTCGGTTTCGCTGTGGTGGTGGGCTTCACCGTCGAATTCTGTTGGGTCGTTGATGAGCTCGGGATTGTCGAAGTGCGTTGGGTTGTCGATGGAGGCGCAGTGCTCGTCGGCTTCACGGTCGCAACGGGTACCTCATCACTGTCCGACACCGGCGAGTTCGTGATCGTGGAGGGGCTCTTCGTACCGGTCGACTGGGGGGTCTTGGTCTTGGGGTTGGCACTCGTGCCGACGGTCTTGCCAGTACTTCCGGAGGCGACGGTGGTGGAGGGTGCTCCAGCGGTAGCTCCATTGTTCTGCGAGGAAGTTGGAGGAGTACTCGAGACAGTGGTGCCAGAGTCCTGCTGGTTTGGTGGTGACGTTTCTTCCGATGTTGTCCCGAGGACCTCGTCGTCACGGACGTTTCCGGCCGGCGCCCATTCGAGAGGCTCAGTCTGAACATCAGGGTCGCCGGCTGGCGAAGATTCGATGGGGGCGGGGTCGAGATACGCCATGCGGTCAGGGACCACAAGCTGAGGTATCGAGCCGCTGGCTACTCCCCCGTTGTCATCGTTCGTGTTCGTTCCGAAGAACCAAAACCCACCGAGAACAAGCATCAGGGCCGCCGCACCACAGAGGAGCCCAAGGACTCTTCGTTTCGCCATGACCAGTTTCTTCGACTGGATGGCCGCGATGCTTGAGCATGCGGTTCAGCAGATTGATAGTTCGTCGGCCTTGCCTAGATGCGCTCGAAGTATCTCTGCATCTCCCAATCGGTGACTGCGGACGCGAACGCGGCTAACTCGCTTCGATGGAAGTGGGAGTAATGACCGACCACCTCCGCTCCGAGCAATCGAATTGTCTCCTCGCCATCAAACGCAGCAACTGCGTCGTGGAGGGATGCCGCGACCGGTTCCGCGTCGGACTCATAGGCGTCGCCTATCAGTTCATCTGGAGGCTCGATACGCGATCGAATCCCGTCAAGGCCAGCAGCGATCGAGGCGGCGTATGCGAGATAGGGATTGACATCTGCCCCCGCTATACGGCATTCAATTCGCCGGGACGAGCCGGTCCCAACGATCCGAAAGCCTGCCGTTCGATTATCTGTCGACCACGCAATCTTTGTGGGTGCCCACGACTGGTCAGCGAATCGTTTGTAGGAGTTCACGGTCGGAGCAAAACACGGCATCAGCGCCGAAATGTGGCGCATCCAGCCACCGAGAAACCATCGGAACTCCTCGGTTGCTGAGCCGTCCTCGTTCGAGAACACGTTCCGTCCGTCAGCCCACAAACTCAGATGAATGTGACAGCTGTTGCCGGGTTGGGTGGCATCTGGCTTTGCCATGAAGGTGACGCTGACCTGTTGCTGATCAGCGAGCTCCTTCATGCCCTGCTTCATCACGACATGGCGATCGGCCATCGTGAGCGCCTCGGCGAACCGGATGTTCAACTCGTGTTGCCCGACCGCGGCCTCACCCTTGGAATTCTCTACCGGCACATCTGAGGCGGCCAACGCTCGACGAGCGGCGCCGACGTAGTCCTCTACCCGTGCTGCTTGGAGAAGGTGATAGTCCTCGACGTACCACCCGGCGGCCTCGAGATCCCGATAGCCCTTCTGATTTGCTGCCCGATAAGAGTCACGAAAGAGGAAGAACTCCAGTTCCGAAGCAGCCATGACCTCATAGCCGAGCTCGTCCGCCGCCTCGATTTGTTGGCGCAAGATGGATCTGGGTGCAACCGGGACCAGCTCGTGGTTCTTGTCGTGAACGTCGCACAACACGAGCGCCGTGCGATCGGTCCAGCCTGCTCGCCGAAGTGTGGTGAGATCCGGAACCAGATGGACATCCCCATAGCCTCCCTGCCAATTCGCGAAGGCATACCCGGGGACGGGCTCCATTTCCATGTCGACCGTCAGCAGATAGTCACACGCGTGGGTCCCGTCGGTGAGTGCTGAGTCGAGGAAGAAGCTCGCATCGAATCGTTTGCCAACCAACCGGCCGTAGTGATCGGTGAACCCGACGACGACGCAGTCGATGCTCCCGGCGCCGACTTCGGTTTTCAGCTCTTCGGGTGTCATGGTGCAAAGCATGCCTCACCGAACGTGGCGAGTTGTGATTCCGGTTCAGTCGACGGACTCATCGCTGTCAGTGAAGACCGCTACGGTCCAGCCATGCAGACTGAGCCACCGCGGCCAACCGCGCTCGAGGTCGAAGCGGAACTGACCGCTCACGTTCAGGCGTTGGCAGGGCCACACGCGATCCCGCGGCCTGAACAGTTGGCTGCGGTGACTGCCGTTGTTGCCGAGCGGCAGCGAACGCTGCTGGTGGCTCGAACCGGTTTCGGAAAGTCAGCGGTGTATTTCTCGGCGACGCGGATGCTTCGAGATAGAGGATGGGGCCCAACCGTCGTTGTGTCGCCGTTGCTGGCACTCATGCGCGATCAGGTTGCTGCCGCCGAGAAGCTCGGCCTCGCTGCGGTCACGATCAACTCGTCCAACGTGGATGGATGGAACGACATCGAGGCTCGAATCAACGCCGACGAAATCGACCTGCTGCTCATTGCACCCGAGCGTCTTGCCAATCCTGGATTTCGACGACGGGTTTTCGACACGCTGCAAAGTCGAGCATTCGCTCTGGTTTGCGACGAGGCGCATTGCATCTCGGACTGGGGGCATGACTTCCGTCCGGACTACCGGCGACTTCGTCAACTGCTTTCCGATCTGCCCAGTTGGACTCCCGTGCTCGCCACGACGGCAACCGCCAACCAGCGAGTCACCGACGACGTGGCCGCTCAGCTGGGTGACGACACCTTGGTGCTTCGCACCTCGCTGGATCGAGAATCCCTGCACCTTTCTGTCGTGGACCTCCCTGACGACGGACATCGGCTGGCGTGGCTTGCCGAAACCATTGACCAGCTCCCCGGGTCGGGCATCATCTATTGCCTCACCGTTGCCCAGGCAGAAACGACGGCGGCGTGGCTGCGTTCACGGGGTCACGACGTCGCGGCATATGCCGGATCGGTCGAGCCCGAGCAGCGCCTTGTGTTGGAAGATCGTCTCAAGGCGAACGATCTCAAGGCCCTGGTGGCGACATCGGCTCTCGGGATGGGGTTCGACAAGGGCGACCTCGCCTTCTGTGTCCACTTGGGTCTCCCTCCGAGCCCCGTGGCGTACTACCAACAGATTGGACGAGCGGGCCGCAATCTCGACGAAGCCCAGGTCATCGCAGTGCCGCGCCCGATCGAAGATGCCGCGGTGTGGCGTTGGTTTGAATCGGTGGCGTTGCCTTCAGAAGCAGTGTGCCAGTCCGCTCTCGATCAACTGAACCCCTTTGAGCCAGCGTCGATCGCCAACTTGGAGCGATGGGTGAACCTGGGCCGAAATCGCCTCTCGACCCTTCTGAACATCCTCGAAGTCGACGGTGCGGTCGAACGTGTTGGTAGCGGATGGATTCGTACCGAAAATGCGTGGAACTACAACCACGAGCTGGCGGAGACGCTGACCTCGCTTCGTCGAGCTGAATCAACCCAGATGCTCGATTGGGCATCGCTGCAGACCTGCCGTCTCCGGTACCTCCGGGAGGCGTTGGACGATCACGAGGCCGTCGACTGCGGTCGATGTGATCGCTGCACCGACCATACGTGGTCCCATGCTCCGGACCGTGAGCTCGTCGCAACGGCCACCAACCTGTTGCGAGGGGGCGATGTCCAGATCGATGCTCGCAAACAGTGGCCGACCGGGCTTGCGGCACCGAAGGGCCGGATCAAGCCAGAGAACCAGAATCAGACAGGCCGAGCGCTTGCAAGAGTCGGCGATGGTGGTTGGAACCCGCTGGTTGAAGGTCTTCTCGACGGGAGCACCACTGAGGTCACCGACGCGATGCTGAGCGCCTGCGCTGGAGTGCTCAAGCGATGGAACTGGGATGCTCGGCCGCTTTGGATTTGCCCGATGCCTTCACGACGGAACCAACAGCTGATCGACGACGTCGCAGAAGGTCTCGGAACGCTTGGCAAGTTGCCGGTTCATCGACCTGTGGTGATGACGGCAACCGATGACTTCTATCAAGCCGAGCAGCAGAATTCGGCCCACCAGGTCGAGCACGTGTGGGGCCGACTCGCCATCGATCCCGCGGCGATGCCGGGGCCCGACCTCCTCAACGGGCCTGTCCTGCTCATCGACGATGAAGTCGACAGCCGATGGACCTTGACCGTTGCCGGTTTCTGTCTGCTCGAAGCTGGTAGCGGGCCGGTGCTGCCCTTTGCACTGCGGTCTCGATAGAGCGCCTGAGTCGAAGTGCAGGCCTCTACAGAAACGGCAGCTCGGTAATCGTGGCCTGTCGGGTGCCGGTTGGTGACTCAACGGTCACTGGTTGACCCGCTGCAACCGTCGTTGATGCGATTTGGGCGATGGCGATGGTCTTCCCGAGAGCAGGTGAATCAACGATGGCGCTCATCGTTCCCACGGGCTGGCCTTCTTGAAGCACAGTGGTTCGTTCATCCAAGGGCCACGCGTCGGCACCGGTCGTTCCGTTCGTCGGGTCCTCGAGAATGAGGCCCACGAGCAAACGCTGCGGGCCCTCCGTCCGGATCTGTTGCAGCGCAGACTTCCCGATGTAGTCCACCTCGCACTCGGTGTCGACGTACTTGGCGAGGCCGCACTCGAATGGGTTGGAGTCAGGTGTGTTGTCGCCTCCGTAGGAGAGAAGTCCGCTCTCGACTCGTTCGACATGGTTCGGGGCAGCTGGGCCGATGCCATAGGCCTCCCCGGCGGCCCACACCTGGTCCCACAGTTCGTTGCCACGACTGCTGTCTTGCAGGAACAGTTCGAAACCGCCCTGCTTACTCCATCCCGAGCGGCAAACGACCACTGGAATACCGTCAAGCTCAGTCTCGGCGAACCAGAAGTACTTCAAACCGCGTACCCAGTCACCGAACAGTTCAGCGACGAGATCTGTTGCCTTGGGGCCCTGAATGGCGAGAGGGCTGGCATCGGGCTCGCACACCTCAACGTCGAATCCACGCTCGGCTGCTACGGCCCGTGCCCACATGAGCACGTCACTGTCCGCGATCGAGAACCAGTAGCGGCCGTCGAGCTTCAGGAGCACGGGATCGTTGATGAGCCGACCGCGGTGATCGCACATGGCGACGTACTTGCCCTGTCCGACCACCATCTTCGACAGATCACGGGCCGTCAGGTACTGCACACAGGCATCGGCGTCGGGGCCCGAGATCTCGACCTGACGTTCACAGGAGACGTCCCAGATCGTCACGCCCGTCTTCAGCCGCTGATATTCGCCGGCGAGATCGCCGAACGTAAGTGGCAACATCATCTTGTTGTAGACCGTGAAGGTCGCAACACCCGCCCTCACGACCGAGTCGTGAAACGGTGTCTTGCGGATCCTCGGGCTGAGAGTGAGATCAACATTCACGAGGGGAATCTAAACCCTGAACGATCGTCCGGTTTGACTTTTCGTACAGATTTTCCAAAGGGTGGGAACGGCAAGGTGAGCCGCTGGACGCGCACGGGCCGTGGAGAGAAGCGAATCCCTCGTCTTTCGCTGTCCGGAGTCCGTGCCACTACGGTTATGAGCCGAATGGCAGACCGCAGCGAAACGACACAAGCGCAGATTCTCGAAGCAGTACGAGCCGTCATCGTTCGGGAAGGTGTCCAAGGGGCCAGTCTTCGAACAGTGGCCGAGGAAGCTGATGTCTCGCTCGGTCTGCTCAGCTACCACTTCGACGACAAGCAGACCTTGATCATTGCGGCCTTCCAGCGAGCGACCGACGAACTCCTCGCAACCTCGCTGGATGCGGTCGCAGCCTTCGAGCAACCTCAAGAGCGACTCGCGGCGTATATCCGGGGTGCCTTTGTCGGCGAATTCCTGGACCTCGAGTATCTCACGTTGCGCATCTCGCTCTGGGCTCTCGCCCGCACCGATCCCGAAATCGCAGAAGTCGAACATCACCTCGCCACTCGATACCTCGGACGGCTCACTCAACTTCTTCTCGCAGCCGACGCAACGCTGACCGAGTCCGAGGCAGAACGTAGGGCGACTGACATCGTCGCGACCCAGAATGGACTCTGGCTCCATTGGAGTCGGTTTGCCGACTCAGCGGCGCTGGAACGCGGGCTTGCACGGTGCGAAGCCATAGCTGCTGGCTGATCAGGTCGTTGCGACCGTCGGAGCCGTTGTCTTCCGCCGATTGCCAGTCATGCCATAGAGAACGCCGCCGACAACGATCGCCCCACCGATCACCGTTGAGATTGTCGGCTGTTCGTTGAACGCGAGCCACGCCCAGCAGGTTGCCGCGACGGTCTCGATGGGCGTGAAGAGCGCAACCTCGGCGGCAGGTGCGAATCGAGGGGCATTGGTGTGTGCAACTCGTCCCGCCGGATTGAAAACCAATCCCATCCCGATGATGGCGAGGTACGCCCGGCTATCGAGGGCGAAGGGCGTGGCGAACGGAAGCGAGACGACAACCACGATCAGCGCGCTCAACGCCAGTGTTGCGAATCGGTTGAGATCGGGATGCCGTCGCCACCACACAACGTTCGAGCCGAACGCCACGATCGCAACGACTGCCAGGAGGTCACCGCTGAGGTTCGCTCCGCCGAGAGACCCGGACACGACGGTGAGGATGCCGACAACGGTAATGAAGATGGCGGTCCAGACTCGCCTCGAGGTCCGTTCCTTCAGAATCAATCGAGCAACTACTGCAGCGAGAATCGGCGATGCTGCCACGATGACGACCACGTTGGCAACATCGGTTTTCGTCAGCGCGATGATGAACGCGATCTGGCTGACCGCGGCCAGCGAGGCGATTCCGAGCATGGGCTTTGGATCGTTCCGCAACGCTTCGATTGGCGAGGTCGATCCGAACAATCGGTTGAGGCCGAGCTGGACGATGAAGCCCAGACTCGCCACCCAGAAGTTGATGCTCCACCCGTCGGCGTCGGCGAGCCGGATGAAGAATGAGTCGGTCGAGACCAACAACATGCCAAGCGCGGCCAGACCCCAACCTGTCCGGCGGTTGTCGGTTGTGACCTCGGTCGCCATCGGGGAGCAGTATGACCGCACTGCAAGCCCTCGGTGCGTTGCAACTACGATCCTGCCGTGGCTTTGGATGAACAATCTCGTGTGTTGGTGACCGGTGCGTCGAGCGGTATCGGCGAGGCAACGGTACGTGCCCTCTGCGCCCGCGACGTTGAGGTTCACGCTGTTGCCCGACGAACGGATCGGCTGCAACGGCTCCACGACGAGACCGGATGCATGGTTCACACTTTGGATGTCCGCGATCGGGAGGCGGTCGCGTCTCTGGCTGCATCCGTTCGCCCCGACGTGTTGGTGAACAATGCGGGACTCGGCAGAGCAATCGGATCGCTCTGGACTGCGAACGTCGAAGACATCGAACGCACCGTCGACACCAACGTGACGTCGGCGATCCACCTCATTCGTGCCGTGCTTCCCGGCATGGTCGAATCGAACCGGGGGCACATCGTCAATCTGAGTTCAGTGGCGGGCCTGTATGCGTCGTCGGCTGCGCTCTACGGAGCGACCAAAGGGGCGATGCACGTCCTGTCGCTCAATCTGCGGCAAGAGCTGCAGGGCACGGGGATCAAGGTCACCGAGATCTGTCCCGGTCGGGTCGGAACTGAGTTCTACGACGTGGCGGTGGACGATCCGACGGTGCGAGCCAAGGCCAAGAACAGCGGAGCAGAGGAACTCACCGCCGCCGACGTCGCTGATTCGATCGTGTATGCATTGAGCGTTCCGTGGCGAGTCAACATTGGGATGATCGAGCTGATGCCCACCGAGCAGACGTATGGCGGCTCGGTGTTTGCTCCGGTGACGAGTTCGGTATCTGACTCAGAGGCGTGACAATCTGGGGGGATGACCGCGTCCTTCGAAGTCGTTCTGGAAGACACCATCGGGAAGTTGGACTTCGATCCTGCTGAGCTGAAGGCAAAGTACCTGGCCGAGCGGGACAAGCGGCTGCGGTCAGATGGCAACGAACAATATGTCGAGGTCAAGGGCGACTTCTCGAACTACGTCGACGATCCGTATTGCGAGCCACAAGAGCGTGAGCCTGTCACCGACCACGTCGACGTCGTGGTGATCGGCGGCGGCTTCGGCGGACTGTTGATGTCGGGCAGGCTTCGCGAGGCAGGATTCGACGACATCCGGGTGATCGAGAAGGGCGGCAACTTCGGCGGAACGTGGTATTGGAACCGCTATCCGGGGGCGATGTGCGACGTGGAGTCGTATTGCTACCTGCCCATGCTGGAGGAGCTCGACTATCTCCCCAAACACAAATATTCCTTCGCTCCTGAGATCATGGAGCACACCCAGAACATTGCGCGGTTCTACGGGCTCTATGAGAAGGCGCTCTTGCAAACCAGCGTGACTCGGATGGAGTGGAGCGACGAGACGTCCACCTGGACCGTTGAAACCGATCGAGGCGACAAGATGACCGCCAGGGTTGTGGCGATGGCCAACGGGCCGCTCAACCGCCCGAAACTTCCCGGCATCCCCGGAATCGACACCTATACCGGCAAGACCTTCCACACGAGCCGCTGGGACTATGACTACACGGGTGGCGACAACGCTGGCGACCTCACCGGTCTCGCCGACAAGCGTGTCGCCATCATCGGAACCGGCGCAACCGCAGTCCAATGCGTCCCCCACCTCGGAGCTTCCGCCAAAGAGCTGTTCGTTATTCAGCGAACGCCCTCGTCGGTCGACGAGCGCAACAATCGCGAGACCCCCGAGGACTTCGCCGATTCACTAGAACCCGGCTGGCAGCAGCGGCGGATGGACAACTTCAACGCCCTCGTCAGCGGCGGGGACCAAGATGAAGATCTCGTCAGCGACGGCTGGACAGACATCTTCCGCAAGCTCACCGGCATCGCGGCAAAGTCCGCTTCGCGCAAACTCGGTCGCCGACTGACCGGAGCGGAGAGGGCGGAGCTCATGGAAATGGCGGACTACCGCAAGATGTCCGATGTCCGAAACCGGGCAGAGGACACCGTCGAAGACACCGCGACGGCAGACAAGCTGAAGCCGTGGTACCGCCAGTTCTGCAAGCGACCCTGCTTCCACGATGAGTACCTGCCGACGTTCAACCGACCAAACGTCCATCTGGTTGACACCGAGGGCAAAGGAGTCGACGAAATCACCGAGACCGGGTTGGTCGTCAACGGTGAGCACATCGAGGTCGATTGCATCATTTTCGCCACCGGCTTCGAAGTTGGCACGAGCTACCACCGTCGAGCGGGCTACGACATCGTTGGCCGCGACGGCGAACTGCTGAGCGAGAAGTGGGCCAACGGTTTGCGCACGCTCCACGGACTGCAAACCGCCAACTTCCCGAACGCCTTCTTCCTCGGGTTTACCCAGACGGCGATCACGGTCAATGTGCCGCACTCGCTCAATGAGCAGGCCAAGCACGTTGCCCATATTCTCACCGAAGTCCGAAACCGGGGCGGTTCGAAGGTCGAGATCACCCCCGTTGCCGAGCAGGGCTGGGTCGATGAGATGTTCGCCAAGGCTCGTATGGGCGAGCGCTTCAGAGCCGAATGCACACCGGGCTACTACAACAACGAGGGTCAGACCGGGAATGCCAATGGGTTCTTCACCGGGTCGTACGGCGGCGGTCCGATCAAGTTCTTCGAACTTCTTGATGCGTGGCGAGCCGCTGGAGAGTTCGAGGGCTGCGAGTTCAGCTAGAAGCGACCCTGTCTCGCCTCAGGCCATCTGTCTCACTGCTGGAGCTGCTGATGCAGTAGCTCCAGACCGCCGATCGCGAACGCAACCATGTTCGCGGCCCGGTCATCGCTGCCGGTGAGCAGGTTGTGCGCGGCTTCGGTCGGCCCAGACACTGCGACCCACGCATGCCCAGATGGGTCACCGTATGGGTTGCCCGACGGTCCCGTCGCTCCTCCTTCGCCGATCCCCCAGGTTGCGTCCATGTGCGAACGTGCGGCGCGCGCAAGATGCATGGCCCACGGTTCGGTCGCCCCTCTGAGCGGCTTTGGTCGGACGACCTGCCCTGTCAACATTCCGTCGAGCGCAGCTCGGGTGTAGATCACGCTGCCTCCGAGGAAATAAGCTGATGCCCCTGGCACCGCGAGCAGTGCGGTCGACATCAAACCTCCGCAGCTTCCTTCACCGGTCGCAATCGTCTCACCCCGCTCTTTGAGCAGGGCGCCGCATCGAGCGCCGACCTCGAGCAGAGCTGGTGGCAGTCCACCGGCGACGCTCATGCTCGCATCGCCCCGTCAATGACGAACTCTTGGCCGCTGCAGTACGACGACTCGTCCGAGGCCAAGAACAGAACGAGGTTTGCGACCTCTGAAGATTTCGCAGTACGGCCCATTGGAATCCGTTCCTTGATCCCCGGAAGCCTGTCGGCGAATTCGTCGAGCATGTCTGTCTCGATGATTCCGGGGTGCACCGAGTTGACCCGTACGCCGTCGGCCGCGAACTCGAGGGCCGCAGATTTCGTCATGCCTCGGACCGCCCACTTTGTCGCGGCATAGGCGTGGGCCATTCCGGCACCACTCAATCCGGCGATCGACGAGATGTTGATGATGCTGCCCGCTCCTCGATCTCGCATATGGCGGCCAGCCTCACGAATTCCGAGAAACACCCCGGTCTGGTTGATCGCAACCATGCGGTTCCATTGTTCGAGGGAGGTATCGAGTGCGCCCGCAATCTGAAAGATCCCGGCGTTGTTGACGAGGATGTCGAGATGCCCTTGTGCTTCGACAATGCCCGTCACCACTCCAATCCACTCGGACTCACTTGTGACGTCGTGGTGGAGGAACGTGACTGCTTCCCCGAGGCGTTCAGCCGTGGCTGCTCCCTCCTGGTCGAGGACGTCAGTGATGTAGACCGTGGCGCCTTCAGCCACGAAGCGTTCGGCCTCAGCAGCTCCCTGCCCTCGTGCTCCACCAGTGATCAGTGCAATCTTGCCGTCGAGTCGTCCCATCGTCGGACACTACGTCGGGTTCGGCCCGTACTCGAATTCGACGGTGCCGTTCCGGGCCGTCAAGTGTCGCCGGTGCGGCGCGCCGCTCTGGCCTGCTTGGCCTCCACTTTGCGAGCGAGACGAGCTTGAGACCGTTCCCACTTTCGCTGTCTGCTTCGACACGCCTTTCGGCAGAAGATGTGGTTCGCGCTCCGCTGTTCGAAGAGATCGCCGCATCTCCAGTACGCACATTCCCCAAGGCGCTCGGGATCGAAATCGTCGGGCAATTCTTCGGGGTGTTCTTCGCGGGCCGGTGCCATGGAACTCGTCGTCAACCATTAGGGCCGAGGCCCCAGCGGGCACCCCAACCCAGACCATCAAGAGTTGAACTCGCCGGCTGATACTCACAACCAATCCATCCCTCGTAGCCAGCGTGATCGAATGCTTGGAAGAGCCACTCGTGGTTGAGCTCACCGCGGTCGGGCTCATGACGTCCAGGAAGGGAAGAGCATTGAACGTGACCAATAACGGGGAGGCAACGAGTGAACGATTCGAGGACGTCGCCCTCTTGGATCTGCAAGTGGTAGGTGTCGAACTGGAGCTTGAGGTTGGACCGACCGACCTGGGTAATGACTCGTTCAGCTTGTTTGGACGACATCAGCAGGTATCCGGGGACATCGCGGAGGTTCATCGGCTCGATCATGATGTCGATCTCGGCGTTGGCCACCAAGTCGGCGGCCCACCCGAGGCGGTCGACGAATCGTTGTGTCGCTCCCCCATCGGTCGGACAACCTGCAAGGACGTGAATCCGCGAACATCCGACGGCTTCGGCGTATCGAGCAGCGATCTGCATGGACTCGACGAAATCCTCGTGCCGTCCATCCAAGGAGGCAAGACCCCGGTCTCCCGCCGCCACGTCTCCCGGCGGTGCGTTCAGCAACTCGAGCGTTAGCCCTGTTGCATCAAGGCGAGCTCGTAGATCTTCCGGCGCAGTCTCGTACGGAAACTGACATTCGACTGCCGCGAACCCGCACGCCGCGGCAGCATCGACCCGATCGACGAAATCATGTTCGTTGAACATCGTGGAAATGTTGGCGGCGAATCGAGGCACTAGTTGGTCTCGTCCCTTGAGGCTGCTGTGCTCGATCCGGCTTGTTCTGCCGCCTGAGCTGCAAGCACGTCGGCGTAGTGTCGCTCGGCCACGTTTGGGTGAGCCCGGAGGCGGATCTTCAGATTGTTCTCGCCGAAGATCGCGTGCACAGGATCATCAGGATTGGCGTTCTGGCCACCGACGGCATCCTTTGCCAGTTCGTCAGGGAGATCGATCGGTGAGAAGACTGATTCGAATCGTGGGTTGAAGAAGTAGGCGATCGAAAGACGCTCGGATTCTCCTGGCGGGCTCACCACTCGATGAGGCGTCGCTCTCAGGTAGCCGCTTGTCGCAGTCTGCAGCATCTCGCCCAAGTTCATGATGTAGGCCCCGTGGACTGGCGGGGCGTCGACCATTTCGCCGTTGATCTGCACTTGGAGACCGCCAACGCTGTCCTGCAAGATGAATGACAAGAGCCCTGAATCGTGATGCAACCCGACCCCTTGGCTGTTCTGCACGCCGTCAACTGCGGGATACCGGATGATCTTCAAGTGCACATCTGATTCGGGAACGAACCCATCGTCGAAGTGGTCGATTGGTTGGCCGAGTCCGAGCGCCAGCGCTCGTAGCGCTGTGAGACCGATGTGATCGAGCGCGTCCATCCAGCGAAGGACGACACCTGCCATGTTCGGCAGTGATGGAGGCCATTGGTTCGGACCACGGAGCCGATGCCAAGCCGGGACAGTGGCTCCCGGTTCGGGAGCAGATTGTTCAGGACCTATGTCGAGCTGATCCCGCCAGTCTGAGCGACCGTTCGTTCGCTCTTCGCCGAGGATGGTGTACCCACGGAACGCCGCGGAGTTTTCGATCGCAAGCGCCCGCCGCTCAGCTTCGGTCAGCGAGAAGAACTGGCCGGCGACCGTCATCAGATCATCGTTGATCGCCTTGGGGACGCCGTGGCCGGAGAGATATACGAACCCTGGGCTATGGCATGCGTTCCGCAGGTCCTCGATAAAGCGAACACCCTCGGCGCTCGCGGGATCGGTGAGAAAGCCCGACATATCGAGAATCGGAATCGAGGATGCTGGATCCGCTCCTCGTTCAGGGCGAGCAATCAAGATGTCGCTGCGTCTTCAACACCGGCCCCATCGCCATGACCGACACTGTCCCAATCACCAATCGAGACATATTCCGCCAGAGGCAAACGAGGGCCAGCCACCGGTGATGGACCACCCTCGGGCCCGGGCCAACCGAGGGTCACGATCATCGACGGCTCGACATCTTCAGGAACTCCAAGGGTTTCGCGCACAACGTCAGGGTGATGGATCGTGACCGGGCAGGAGGCGAGCCCGAGGTCGTGTGCAGCCAACATCAGATTCTGCGCGTGACGCCCGATATCGAACAGCCGACGAGGTCCGGCATCAGCCCGTGCGGTGAGCACAACAATTACTGGAGCCTGATCGATCCAGGTTGCGTAGTCACCTGATGCTTTCAGTGCGACCTTGTCAGCGTGATCGGTCACAACGACCAAACGTACGGGCTGCCCGTTCTTGGCGGACCCTGCCATGCGCGCCGCGTTGAGCATCTTGTCCATCACGTCCGCCGAAACCGGAGCCTCTGTGTAGGAACGGGTGTCTCGTTTGGCATGCAGGGCTCGAAGGGTTTCCATGTTCAGCAGTAAACCAGACCCCTGGCCCGTGGGGGGTGTCCGTTGTCAAGGTCATGGTGCGAACTACCGTCACGAACATGATTGGTCTTTTGGGTTCTCTTGTTGGTGGCCGTGGCGGTCGAATGATCGGTTCCATGATCGGTGGCCGAAATGGCGCCATGGTGGGTGGATTGATCGGCTCCCTCGTTGGTGGTCGTCAGATCGCCGGCTTGGGCCGATCGCTGAAGGGCAAGATGTCCGGAGGTGACGACCGGAACGACAATAATCAGGATTCCGGCGGAGGGATCAGCGACGATCAAGCCCAGATCCTGGTGAGGGCCATGTGCAATGCAGCCAAGGCCGATGGCCATATCGATGACACCGAGTCGGCCAACATCCTGAGCGAGCTGGGTGACGTCACTGAAGCGGAACGTCAATTCATGTCGGCCGAATTGGCCGCACCAATGATGTCGGCTTCACAGCTCGCTGACCAGGTCCCCGGCGACTTGGCCAATGAGGCGTATGCCGTCTCGCTGATCGCCATCAACGTCGACACGATGGAAGAAGCCGACTACCTCCGGCAGCTGTCCGACGGCCTTGGTCTGAGCGAAAGCGATCGCAACGACATTCATGACGATTTGGGCGTCGACCTGCTGTAACGCAATTCGAGCGTTGACGGGTCTACTTGTCGCGGTCGACGATGACCTCGTGAAGCAATCCATCCGTGACGTCGTAGACAAAGCCGCTGATGTTCTCCTTGTAGGGAACGAACGGCGTCATCAAGAGGCGCTGGATGGATTGGCGAACGTCGAGATACGGATCTTTGAACGTCTCGAGTGACCACCACGGCTTCACGCCGAGCTCTTCCTCGAGTTCGTGGCGAAAGTCGTCTTCATCGACACTCTGGAGCCCACAATCGGTGTGGTGGATCAGGATGATCTCTCGGGTGCCGAGGAAGCGCTGCGACAGACACAGCGATCGAATGACGTCGTCGGTGATCACGCCGCCTGCGTTGCGGATGATGTGCGACTCACCGTTTCCGAGACCAAGGATCTGGAAGGTGTCGATGCGTGAATCCATGCACGCAACGACTGCCAAATTGCGGGTCGGCATGACCTGAAGCTCTGAGTCGTGAAACCGGGCGGCAAAGGTGTTGTTCCGGCGTAGAAGCTCGGCAACGCTCGGTTCGAAGGTTTGATCTTGCGGTGTTTCGTTGGCTGTTCCCACCCGCTCGAAGCTAGCGGGAGTCACGGCGGAGCGTTCGCACCATTCGGTGTCCCGTGGCAGTCTGTTTCCAGCGAAGGGAACAGCCATGACAGTCGCGAACGCCAGAGCCTCGGTCAACGACGCCAGTGCCATCACCATCACCCCACAGTCGCCCACGATCGGTGCGGTCATCGGCGGTCTCGATCTGTCCTGTGACTTGAGCGACGATGCCACGGCTGTGATCCGCGCCGCGCTGCTCGAATGGAAGGTGTTGTTCTTTAGGGACCAGGACATCACGACCGAAGATCACTTGGCGTTCGGACGGCGGTTCGGCGAACTCGAGATCCACCCGTTTGGGCAGGGAAAGTCAGGACATCCCGAGGTGTTGGCGATTCAACACGATGAGGATTCACCTGGGTATGAGAACATCTGGCACTCCGACGTGACATGGCGGCTCCAGCCGTCGCTTGGATCGGTGTTGCGGCTCGTCGAAGCCCCAGACATCGGCGGTGACACACTCTTTGCCGACATGTATGCCGCGTACGAAGGCCTCCCGAACGACATCAAAGAGACCATCGACGGTCGAGTTGCACGCCACGACTTTGCTGGGTTTCGGCGTGGCCTGCGGCGCCGAGGGGCAACCGACGAAGAGGTTGCCGAGTTCGATGCGAAGTATCCGAATCCGGAACATCCCGTGGTGCGCACCCATCCGGAGACTGGCCGGAAGGCCATCTACGTGAACCGAGCGTTCACCGAAGAAATCGTTGGTATGGACAAAGAAGAAAGTGATGCCCTTCTGGAACGGCTCTATGCCCAAGCCTCGTTCCCTGAGTATCAGGTTCGATTCAGCTGGGCCAAGAATTCGATCGCCTTCTGGGACAACCGGGCATGCCAGCACTACGCAGTGTCGGACTATTGGCCTCAGCGTCGATCCGCAGAGCGAGTGACCGTGATTGGCGACACGCCGTACTACGACGCGGAGCAGATCCCGGTCGAGACAACGGCATCACCGTTTCGAGGCGCGATCTTGCGAGCCAATCGCTCCTAGCCACCCTTGGGTGTTCAATGGAATGGGTCAACCGAGACGGATCATGGCGTCTCGGACGCCCTGGTAGTGATCTGGGCCCACTCTGGTGAGACCCGACAGCGACGCGTTGTTCAGTTCTCGTGAGAGCACAGAATCATTCGCAGCGTCCATCAGCTTGTTCACGACCGAGGCAACTGTCACGTTGTCGAGTGTCGAACGGGCGACCAGCGGTTGGACCGGCCAAGGACCAAGACGGTCGATCACGCGTAGATCAACAGAGCGTTGCTCATCTCGCTCCGCGGCAATGCGAACAACGGAATCGACGATTGCGGCGTCGACGGTGCCGTCCGTCAGCGCATCGAGGGATGCATTGTGCCCACCGGTGAACACGAGGTCGGCAAAGTCGTCTTGATCTTCGCCGAGATCGTTCAAAGCGAACCGGAGCGAGTAGTGCCCGCTCAGGCTCACGGGATCGTTGCAGGCAATGCGGAGACCGCGAAGGTCTTCCAAGGAGGTCGCTGACCCTGTCTGGTTCACCACGAGGTCTCCGAAATACACCGGACCGCCGAGGGAGCCGGGATCATCGGGCAACCAAGCGACTCCAGCCAGCTTGACGCTGGGAGTTGGGGAGGCGAGCGCAAGGTCGACGAAGGATGTTGAACAGATCCATCCGAGATCAGCGTCGCCGCTGGCAAACGGATCCTCGCCCGGCAATGGTCCGGACGCTGTCTCGATGAAGGAGACGTCCGCACCGATGATCTCCCCGATTGTTTCGAACAGCGAGCGAGGGAACCCCGGGGCCATGTAGGAAACCAGATGCACGAGTCCACCGTAGCGAACCGGCCCTCAATAGGATTCATCCGATGCGTCCGGCACAGGTTGAGATCGAGCACTTCGACGTCATCGTGGTCGGGGCAGGTATCTCGGGTATTGGGGCGGGCTACCACCTGCAGCGCGATTGTCCGGATTTCAGCTACGCCATCCTTGAAGGTCGGAGCGACCTCGGTGGCACCTGGGACCTGTTCCGGTATCCGGGCGTACGTTCCGACAGCGATATGCACACGCTTGGCTACAGCTTCAAGCCGTGGACCGACGCCAAGTCGATTGCGGATGGACCGTCGATCCTGGCGTACGTACGAGAGACCGCCGAGCAGTTCGGGATCACCGACCACATTCGTTTCGATCATCAGGTCACGACTGCCTCGTGGTCGAGTCACGAGTGTCGATGGCGAATCCGGACTCAAACACCGCATGGCACTGTCGACTACTCGTGCAGTTACCTCTTCATGTGTTCGGGTTACTACTCCTACAAGGAAGGCTTCACTCCGGACTTCGATGGCAGAGAGGACTTCGAGGGCGAGGTCGTGCATCCCCAGCAGTGGCCAGAAGATCTCGACTACCGCGGGAAGAACGTCGTCGTCATCGGGTCAGGGGCGACCGCCGTAACGCTCGTGCCCGCATTGGCTGAGACCGCAGGGCATGTCACGATGCTGCAGCGCTCCCCTACCTACATGGTGTCGATGCCCGACCATGATGTGGTGGCCGACACGTTGCGCAAATTTCTGCCCGATCGGGTGGCCTACGCCTTGACGAGAAAGAAGAACACCGCGCTTGGCGAGTTCTTCTACAACCAGACGAGAAAGAACCCGGCAAAGATCACAAAGAAGCTGCTCGACGGCGTGCGGAAGGATCTGGGACCAGACGAGGTGGAGCAACACTTCACGCCCACATACGACCCCTGGGATCAGCGGCTCTGTCTTGTGCCGAACGGCGACCTCTTCACGGCGCTGCGCTCAACTGCTGCCTCGATCGTGACCGACACCATCGATCGCTTCACGACGACCGGCATTCGACTCCAATCGGGCGATCATCTCGCTGCGGACATCATCGTGAGCGCAACGGGACTCCAGCTCGTCACCCTTGGAGAGATCGCCTTCGATATCGATGACGTACCGATCGACTTCTCCGAGACTTGGTCCTACAAAGGGCTCGCCTACTCTGACGTTCCGAATCTCGCATCGTCGTTCGGCTACATCAATGCTTCATGGACGCTCCGGGCTGACATGAGCTGTGAATACGTCTGTCGCATCCTCAACCACATGCGGTCGACACAAACCACGATCTGCACACCTCGCCTTCGACCATCTGACCATTCGATGACTGCTCGCCCCTGGATTGATGACTTCTCCGCTGGCTATATCCAGCGCATGCTCCCCCATCTTCCCAAGCAGGGCGATCGGAACCCGTGGCTGAACACGCAGAGCTATGCCGCGGATCAGAAGTTGTTTCGACGTGCCCCGGTCGACGATGGCGTGATGAAGTTCAGCTGAGCGCCGAGGGCGGATCTCGGACGGGTCTTCTGGCAATGAGTTCGCACTCGACGAGCATTTGCTGGCAGAGTTCTCTGATGGAATTCGATCTCGAACAGGCCGACGCACTTCTCTCCACTACCCGTGCGGTGCGCAAGCGTCTCGACCTCGAGCGAGAGGTCCCCGACGACGTGCTCCTCGAGTGCCTCCAGCTCGCTATTCAGGCGCCAACTGGATCCAACCGTCAGGGATGGCGTTGGATGGTTGTGCGTGACGAAGAAAAGAAGCTGGCCCTCGCCGACATCTATCGTCGGGTCGGTGGCGCCTACCTCGCCGAAGCCGCCAAGACTGCCGATGCGGGTAGCCAGACCGGTCGAGTTATGGATTCAGCGAACTTCTTGGCCGAGAACCTCGAGAAGGTTCCCGTGATGGTCATCCCGATGATCGTTGGTCGGCTCGATGACGCCAGCACGAACTCCGCTGCTGGCCTGTTTGGATCCATCATTCCTGCGATGTGGAGCTTCCAGCTTGCGCTTCGGAGTCGCGGACTCGGTAGCTGCTACACCACGCTCCACCTCGG
>CALHCB010000037.1 GCA_937930695.1 uncultured Acidimicrobiales bacterium
CATCCTCATCGCCGGTTCTGAAAGTGGAAAGTGCGTACGTCTGGACGTAGCTCACGCCGTCCCAGCTCGGCATCGGGGTGGGCAGGACCAGGACTTGGCCAGGATTCTCGATGTCCCACCGCATGAGCATCGCGTGATCCTCATGTTGAGTGTTGTGGCAGTGCTCCACGTAGGACCCCAGGAACTCCCGGAACCGGTAGGCGATTACGACCTCGTCTTCGCTGTCGTTCATGCGGCCCACGCGGAAGACATCCTTGCGTGCCCATCGTTCCCATTCTGGCGGCGGATCGCCGCCGCGGGAGATGATCTGCCCTTCCTCGAAGTGGATGTGAATCGGGTGACTCCAACCTCCTCCGCCGTTCTCGATGTGCCAGATCTCGGTTGTGGCGTCGGAGACGGATGCTGAGAGACGGCGCGTGTCTGCAGCCAACCCCTGCCCACCGTCAGTCTCTACCGTCCAAGGCGCAGAGTCTGTGCCGGACGACCGTCCAAACTCAAACGTGCGGTGAATGGCGTTGTCCAGCTCGGCCTGTGTGAAGGATGGCAATGGAATCATCTTGAGGTCGCTGCCCTCAGGGCCGTTGCCGTTACCGGAAACGTAGTCTGCAGGGTCCATGCTAAGGTCGGTGCCAGTGTAGTCGTGGACTCGCAGCTCCAGGAAGCGCGTGACACATGGATCCGTGTCGTACTCCCCGCCGCTCGGAACCGGCTGGTCCCAGGGCGCTTGGTTGCGCCCGTGGTACCTACCGTTCAGGACCTTCTTGATGTTGATCTCCTTGTTGGGGCGCTTGCCATTCTTGTGCTCAAGAATGTTTACAAAGTGCAGCTTGGTTCCAGGCGCGAACTGCGCGAAGTCGACGACGATGTCGTACCGCTCTGCAATCGCTTGGGTGGGTAAGATGCCTTTGCGGTTTCTGTAGCCTGCCCATTTGGTGGTGCCATCGAAGGCCACAGAGTGCTCCATGATGTTCCCATCGTTGGCGATCATGTGGAACGGCACCAAGTTGTACGAGATTCCAGATCCGGCCGGACCTCGGATGGATCCGCTGCTGCCTTGCACCTCCTCGACCAGGGCGACGCGTAGATAGCGTGCCACGGAGCCATTCAGAATGCGGAATCGGTAGCGCCGCGCGCGAACGTCGAGGTACGGCTTCCAGCACCAATTGGTGAGGAGTTGGTCGCCAATGAAACCATCCAGGTTGAAGATGTTGAAGAACAGTTGTCCCGCGGCATCCCAGGCCTTGTCTGCAATGGTGAGGTTGATGTCGTAGTCGCGGTTGCCCCAGTCCAGGGCGGTACCGCTAGGAAGGCGAAGGTTCACACCGTCGTCGATCGCTTCATTGCCGCGATCGATAGCGCTGTGGTAGTTCATCATCGCGGCGTTGCCCTTGTAGACGTTGGGTGCGGTGAAATCGAGCATGTGGTCGTGGAACCAGTGGGTGCTCATGGTCTCGCGATAGTCGCCGGGGAGCTTTTCGATTCCTCCAGCACCGTCGGGGGTCCCCATCTTTGGGTCCGTGGCGCCTGTGTTGATACTGTCGTGTCCGGCCACCACCATGGGCCAGTGGTAGTCATAGAACTGGCCTGGGAAGTAGAACGCCTGGGCGAACCCGTCGCTCTCGCCCGGGTTGTGACCGTTGTGCTCGTGGGTGGAGATGGTGTGCAGTCCGAAACCGTTGTTCTCGGACGGATCAACCGGCAGGGCGTTGTAGTGTCGGAAGAGAACTGGCTTGCCGTAGCGAGCCTTCAGCAGCTTCGGTGGAAACGTCCCGTCGAAGGTCCAAAGGGAAAGTGGATCTTGCACCGGAAAGCTCGGATGGATCCGAGCTTCAATGCCTGCAGTCGTGCCATCGAACTGAGGCTGCGCATTCCCCGCTAGGTCGGGGCCAACCGTGTTGTGATAGAGGCCGCCTGGTGCGAACTCACCTGAAGCGTAACTGTGGCTCTGCAGCGCATCGCGCAAGCCCGCGTTGGCGCGAGCCGCGGCCTGAGCTGTCATGACGAAGAACTCAGGGAAGAACTCGAGCCAGCGCTGGTGCGACCAGTTGATGCCAGGGGGCCGCCCCTCCGCCGGTGGCGCGGGGACGGAACGACCGAGGAAGGCCTCAATCGCGCCCTTCCAGGGGTTCAGATCCGCTACGTTCGACTCTGCGGTTGGGGCCGGCAAGGGCAGCGCTTCCGTTGCCGTCACGTACTGACCCAGAAACGTATCGAGCGCGGCGGGATCAGGTACTGGGGATGCAGGAGCCGGGGCGGGGAAGTCCATCCCTGGCGTAGCCCCCGAGGAATCGCCCAGGGGGACGGCCCCGAACTCTTCGTATCGCAGCATCTTCATTGTGAAAGGCTCTGCGCCCCACAGCGGGCTTGGCATGGCACCGGTCGGCACGTCCATGCCGCCGTTGCCCTGCAGGTTGCTGGTGTTGATGTTGATCCCCGCATCGGCGGCCGTGCCCGTTGGACCGCCTTCCAAGGCGTTCGCGTAGGCGTACTCCGGGACGAGGTCCAGTTCGTCATCATCGATGATGACCGGGATCAGATCGGATGGATCTGGTAGCGCTGCCAATACGACTGGCAGTGCGAGGCATGCACACCCCAGCACGAAGTAAATCGAGCTTAGGTTGACGCGCCCCTGGTTATGTCGCGTCTCGGTTGCACGCGCTTCTTGCCAGGAAAGGTCTGGTTCTTCAGGTAGTCTCATTGTCAAATTTGGTTCACCGACGCCCGCGAACGGGCGAAGTGGGGGAAGGCGAAGTTGCCGAATGATCGGCATCCAATTAGTTTCTCGTGACTGTCGCTCGTCGCGCCTACGGCCGGTCCCCTCCTTGAACTCTTCGCAGTCGCTATCCGATAGGTGGCGCCATTCGATTAGCTTCTATGGCGCACATGAGGTCTATTTGTTTTGATCAGGTCTAGCTGAGGCCCTCACTGAATGTCTGCCGGGTGGGCTACTCGCTAGTGACACTAGGTCCAATTGTTCCGCGGCAAGGATGCTCACCTGGCTACAGATGCGCAGTTGTTGCTGTGGGCTTCGAAGTCAGGCGCTTTCTAGACGGGCTGACCGGACTCGTACGATTCCGCTGCTGAACCGAGTGGAACCGCGCCGAACTCCTCGAAGCGCAGCATCTGATGGGAGAACGCTGTCGCGCCGAAGAGCGGGCTCGGCCGGGCTCCTGTGGGCACATCCCTACCCCCGTTGTTCTGGAGGTTGGCCGTGTTGATGTTGATTCCCGCATCCGCACTAGTGCCCGTCGGGCCTCCTTCAAGCGCGTTGGCGTATGCGTACGTTGGGTCGAGTCCGTCCAACTCATCGTCATCAATGATGACCGGAAAGAGGTCAGGTGGGTCGGGAAGGGCTGCCAAGAGAACCGGTAGCGCCAAGCAGGTACATCCCAGTACCAGAGAGAGTGAACTCAGCGAAACACGGCCATGAGAGGCTCGCGGGGCGGTCGATCGCACTCCATCTGGAGAGCGATGTGACCTGTCTAAGTACGTCATCGATCAAGTGGGGGTGGCGGGGCCCGGGGACGACGGTGGAAAGTTGCTTTTGGGTTGCGCGCCAACGCCCTTCTTGGGGATCGATGGCGAGCAAGAAATCCTGATCTCGCGACGCTAGAACGGAAATCGCGATCCCGCTAGGGAAAAGGTCACGGCAATGAGCCTTATCGCTGTCGACATTGAGGAGTCCTAATTCTCTGGCCCTTGCCCCAAGGGCGAGGCTCCCAAATTTGAGAGGCTAAGGGGAATCCCATCGCCAAATTGCCGCGCCGAGCCACCCATGAATTGAGTTGTAGCCTGGCACTCGGGTCGCCAAGGACCCGCAGATTGCTTGCAATGAGTGATCCTGACGCTGGATGACTCTTCCATTTTGACGCCGTGATCAAGTTCCCCGGGAGGTGCTTGAATCGGCCCTCTCGGCCCCTAGAACGCAGATTGCTAAGCGCGCGTCGCGAGCGATTCCCGTTCCTGATGTCCCCATGGAGGCGCTGGAAGCAAAAGGGCCGCACCTCGTGTAGCAGGTAGAGCTTGCTGAAGATGCCGCCAGTAGTTCACCGGCTGGCAGGAGCGGTCGCTGGTCGACGCCCAACCGCAAGCGACCTTGCATATATGGGTAGCTGCGGAATCGTTGCTGTTCAATGGTCGCGCCTTTCCTCATCTTGTAGGCAGCTGGACGGGACAATGGGGCCGGCAAGCTCGATCCTGAGCAAGGCGCTCAGGGCCGTTTGGAAATCTTCGTTGCCAGTCGCGCGAAACGGCAGCGCTTGGCTCCTTTGGAAGTGTCACCTTGGTGGATGGGAATGCAGGAACTGACGCAAATCGGAGCGCTAGGGCGTTCTTTTTTGAAAGTTTCTACGATGCTGTAGATGCTGCTGGGTAAATCCGATATCCCACACTGCGGGGCGTAGGAAAGGAAGCCTCTATGGGGGAGATCTCGCTTGCGGGAATGCTGTCCCAGGGCTGGGAGGGTGGCTCCCGGAGTCGGGATGGTTGTCAATGAAAACCATTAGCAGCGAGAAACCTGCCGCCTTTGGTTCCCCCTATGCG
>CALHCB010000038.1 GCA_937930695.1 uncultured Acidimicrobiales bacterium
CAGACCAGCGATTCGCTCGCCAAGCGCTTCGAATCGATCATCGGTCGGGCTCGTTGCCGCGGCAACGTCAATGTCCAAGACGGCGGATCCATCACTATCTGATGTGTCTTCGCTCGGCACATCAACGACTCGTGACGTCGGCCGTTCGGGCGCTGCTGGCGCCTCGGGGCGCGCAGACACCGGAGGTGTAGGAGGCGCGAACGACGAGTCAGAGCTACCGGACTTTTGCGCCGCAGCTTCTGCGGCCAAGACCGCAGGAGTACGCCTCGAGGCTTCAGCCTCAATCTCCTGCAACCGGCTCACTTCGTCGGAAATCCGACGCAAGAAGCTTCGAACTTCGTCTTTATCGAAGCCACGAACTCTTGAAGAAAATTCGCGTTTCTTGATTTCACCAGGACTCATCGACACGACAAGCGACCTCCTATCTCACGGTACTCGTCGGTCAATTGACACTGCCCATAAGTCTTCCGCATCAGAGAATTCCCATGTTGTCACGCTTCTGGGCTCCCGTCTGACCAGCCCTTTTGGTCTGCGGGGCTGTTGACGGTACCTTTTCGCTCCTATGCGAGACTTCCTAGAAGCCATCACAAACAGTGCCTCCGCGGACGAAATCAGTGCAATCGAGATTCCTGAGTCGTATCGCGCCGCTTACGTACGTCGCGAAGATGCAGCCATGTTCGAGGGTGTCGAGTCTCACGACAAAGATCCTCGCAAGTCGCTCCACATCGGTGACGTCGCTACCCCCGAACTTGCCCCTGACGAGGTTTACGTCGCAGTCATGGCGAGTTCCATCAACTTCAACACCGTGTGGACCTCGATCTTCGAACCACTTCCCACCTTTGGATTCCTCGATCGCCTCGGACGCGAAAGCGCTTGGGGGAAGCGTCACGATCTTGACTATCACGTGATCGGTTCAGACGCCTCTGGAGTCGTCGTCGAGGTCGGTTCCGCAGTTCGGAATTGGAAGGTCGGCGACCACATCGTGGCGCATTGCAACCACGTTGACGATCAGGACCCAGCCGGCCACAACGACTCGATGCAAGCATCGAACCAACGCATCTGGGGATTTGAGACGAACTTTGGTGGGCTGGCTGATCTCACCGTCGTCAAAGCCAACCAGCTCATGCCAAAGCCAGCTCACCTCAGCTGGGAAGAAGCAGCAGTCAATGCCCTCTGCGCCTCCACCAGCTATCGAATGCTCGTCAGCGACAATGCCGCATCGATGAAGCAGGGTGACGTCGTCCTCATTTGGGGCGCCACTGGCGGGCTCGGCGGGTATGCCACGCAGTTGGTCCTCAACGGTGGTGGCACGCCGATCGGTGTCGTTTCCTCACCAGAGAAGGCTGATCTTCTCCGGGAGATGGGATGTGAAGCCGTGATCGACCGTAAGGCCGAGAACTACCGCTTCTGGTCCGACGAGCACACTCAAGACGAGAGCGAATGGCGCCGCTTCGGAAAGAAGATCCGCGAACTCGTTGGCGAAGACCCCGACATCATTTTCGAGCACCCTGGTCGCCAGACCATGGGAGCTTCGGTGTTCGCAGCCAAGCGAGGCGGAACGATCGTCACCTGTGCTGCTACTTCTGGCTACATGATCGAATACGACAACCGTCACCTCTGGATGAAGCTGAAGGAAATCAAGTCGAGCCACTTCGCGAACTACGCCGAAGCCACCGCCATGAATCGGCTCATCGATCGCGGCCAAATCCATCCCGTGATGTCGGCGGTCTTCCCGCTCGAGCAGTCGGGTGAAGCAGCTCTTCAGGTGCACAAGAACCTGCATGAAGGCAAACTTGGCATCTTGTGCCTTGCCCCCGAAGAGGGAATGGGCATCACGGATCCAGAAAAGCGCGAGCGCATCGGTGAGGACAACATCTCCCGATTCAGAAATCACCAGCGAAAGATCGAGGCATCAGCGTGACCGACCCATCAATGCTCCTCACCGAGATCGACCACATTGCGATCGCTGTCCGAGACCTCGAAGCCGCAATCACCTTCTACAAAGAGGCGTTCGGCGCCGAAGTTCACCACCGCGAAGTCGTCGAGAGCGACGGAGTCGAAGAAGCACTTTTGAAGGTCGCCGACTCCTACATTCAGCTCACCGTGGCCACTCGACCGGACTCGCCGATCGCGAAGTCGATCGAGAAGCGGGGCGAAGGCTTGCACCACGTCGGGTATCGAGTCGACAACTGCGCCGAAGCTCTGGCCGCCATGATTGCAGCCGGTGCCACGCCGATCGACAAAGCGCCCCGCCCCGGTTCGCGAGGCACAACGGTCGCATTCGTCCATCCAAAAGGCGCCTTCGGAACGCTCATCGAGCTCGTCGAGGAATGAGCGAGGGCTCGAGCGAACCGTCGAACTTCAACGAGCTCCTCGAGCTCGATCAGGTCGCGGCGGATCTCTTCATCGGGCTCAGCCCCTTGAAGGACCGCCAGCGGGTTTACGGCGGCCAGGTGGTCGCTCAAGCCCTCACCGCCGCGACCGCGACGTTAACCTCGAGCGAACACGCCGTGCACTCTCTGCATGGCTACTTCATCCGACCCGGTGATGAGACCAAGCCGATCGTCTTCGACGTCGACCGGATTCGCGACGGCCGTTCGTTCTCTACTCGTCGAGTCGTTGCTCGACAGTCAGCCGGAGCCATCTTCAACCTCTCAGCGTCGTTCCACAAAGAAGAGCCGGACGAGGAATTCTCGAAGGCAACAGTTCCCCTCGACGTCCCCGGGCCCGAAGACTGCATTGATGAGGACTGGGACGACATCTCCCAGGTTCGGATGATGCCGGACCCACCGACGGGTCGAGCGATCGCGTGGATCAAGATCGCCATTCCCGAACGACTCGCTGATCCCGTTGATGCACCGAGCCGAGCCCTGCATGCGGCAGCGCTCGCCTACTGCTCGGATCACATCCCCATGGACGCCGTCCGGAGTGGCCACCCCAGCACCGAGGACTGGGACTCGTTCATGGGCGCAAGTCTCGACCACACCGTCTGGTTCCATCGCCCCACTCGGGCTGATGAGTGGTTGCTGTTCGACATGGACTTGCAGTCGCTGCAAGGATCCAGAGGGGTCGCCCACGGAACAGTCCGAACCCGCGACGGCGAACTCGTCGCAACCATCGCCCAGGAAGGCCTCCTTCGTCGAGTCCGGGGCTGAACGGAGAATTCAATGTCGATCACACCCTCGAACAGCAGTGGGGGCCGACCGGGCCCGCGGCTCGAGCCCGTACGTGAAGCCAGCGACGAGGTCCAAGAAATCTGGGCTGGGGCGTTGACCCGCGATGGCAACCCACTCAACATTTTCGGCGTCATGGCGCACCACCCCAAGCTCATGAAGCGCTTCAATCTGATGGGCGGCTTCCTCCTGAACAAGGGTGTCGTTCCTGCTCGCGAGCGTGAACTTGTCATCTTGCGAATCGGCTGGAACTGCCAGGCGATCTACGAATTCGGACAGCACACCGTCATCGGTCTCGATTGCGGAGTTACCCAAGAAGAGATCGACGCCATTGCCGGTGGCGAGGGTCATGGCTGGAGTGCCGAAGACCAACTCCTCCTGGACATGGCCGACGATCTGTGCGCCGGCGACTGCGTCAGCGACGCGACCTATGCCGGCCTCGCCGAACACTGGAGCGAGGCCCAGCTCATCGAGCTGGTCGTCGTCGCTGGCTTCTACCGACTGGTGTCAGGGTTCCTCAACACCTTCGGCGTGGAACTCGATGACGGCGTTCCTGGCTGGCCCTAACTCGATGCGGACAAGCGCTCAGGTTTGAGCGAGTTCAGCAAGCCGCGCTGTGGAGCTGGACTCGAAGAGTTCGAGCACCTCGAATTCACCGGGCTGGGTGGCTGCATCGAGCGCCTTCGCTGGCGGCGTACCAGAACGCGGTCGGCTGGAAGTGAGCACGAGAACCCGAGCTTGCGGTTGTGCCGAACGCAGCACGTGGAAGCGAGCGAGTGACTTCCACACTTCCTCGCCCTTTTGAAGGCCGGGCTTAGTCAGGGTAAAACCGCCGACGACATCAATGAAAAATACGGTGCCGTCCTGTGCGGTCGCTCGCCCCGCGAAGTCGATCCCGAGGGCACCGAGTTTGGCCCCGGGTGCGAAGGTGAAGCCCGCGGTCTCGAGTTCGGCCTCGACCAAGTCGAGCATTTTCGAGCCAGCTTCGAGCGCCGTCTGGTGGCGCTGCTCATGGGTATCGACGACCGAGAGCGAACCTTCTGCTTCGATTCGATTGGTGGCGAGCTCCACATAATCAGGATCGGTGTCGAACCCAAGGCCGACCCGACCGGTCTGGGCAGCTGCAACCATCGTGGTTCCAGAACCCGAAAGCGGATCAAGAATGATGTCGCCCTCGTAGCTGTAGAGCTCGATCAATCGACGAGGCAACGCAATCGGGAACGGGGCGGGATGGCCGACACGGGTGGCTGACTCGGTGTCGATCTCCCAGACATCGCGGGTCACGTCCACGAATTCGTCGTTGGTCAGTGTCGACACATGTGGAAGCCCTCGAGATTGGCGAACCTTGGGCGACAACGCTCGAGCGAAACGGCCTTTGCTGGCAATGATCACCCGCTCGGTGATGTCTCTCAGCACCGGGTTGCCTGCTCTGGCGAACGAACCCCAGGCGCAGGACCCCGAGCTCGACTTGCCCTTCTGCCAGATCACTTCGCCCCGGAGCAACAGACCGAGATCGTCTTGAAGAATTGCGGTGACGTCGGCCGAGAGAGATCGATAGGGCTTGCGGCCGAGGTTGGCGACATTGACAGCGATGCGACCACCCGGCTCGAGAACTCGCTCGCACTCGGCAAACACCTCGCGCAACAGATTCAAGAATTCGAGGTACGTCTCGGGGACAGTGTCGGCACCCTCTCCGACTGCGAGCTCGTATTCCTTGCCAACAAAGTAGGGAGGTGAGGTGACGACGAGCGCAACGCTGTTGTCGGGCAAGCCCGTCTCGACCGAGGACCCGAGGATCGATCGGCTCGTTGGATACGCAGCGATGGCAGCGGCGTGGTTGACGGTTTCGTCGTCGGAAAGAATGGGGGGCCGAAAGCGAGAATAGAAGGCGGATGCGTCGTGCCCTTCGCGTCGACCGGCGCCGAACGACGACGTTTCGGTCTTTCGGCGTTTTGCCACGCGGTCCTCACTCACGCGGCCACACTACTGGGTTGCCGCGCGACGCCCTGTGTTTGCGACTCGCCGATCAGGATGGGCGAGCTACTCGTCGTCGGAGGGCTCGACCGGTGGCCGTTCGAGCAGCACGTTCTGATGCCAAAGAGCGAGCGCTTCGTCCACCGAGACGGGCTTGCCCAAGAGGTAGCCCTGTGCGACGTCGCAACCGAGGTCGCTCAACGCTTCGTATTGCTCCAAAGTCTCGACGCCTTCGGCCACAACAGAGAGGCCGAGCGAGCGAGCCAGCGCAATCGAGGCGGAGACGATCGCCGTATCTTCTCGAGATTGGCCAAGACCGTTGACGAACGAACGATCGATCTTGATGGTGTCGGCCATCGAGAATCGACGCAGATAGTCGAGCGTCGCGTAGCCGATACCGAAGTCGTCGATCGCAAGGCGACATCCGAGCCCCGACAACTTCTTCAGGGTTGAAACTGCGGCATCGACGTCCTCGACCCGCATCGATTCGGTGACCTCGAACCCAAGACGGGCGGGATCAATCCGGTGGCGATCGAGTGCGCTCACGACGGTGACCAGCAACGAATCTTCGGCGAGCTGTTTGGCCGAGAGGTTTACCGAGATCACGGGTCGACGCCCGTCGGCCTGCTTTGGCCACTTCGACAACTGGCGGCATGCCTCGTCGATGACCCACGCGCCGACGGGAACGATGAGACCGGTCTCCTCCGCAATTTCGATGAAGGCCGCTGGTGGGAGCAGTCCATGACCGGGGCGATTCCAGCGAATCAGTGCCTCAGCGCCAACCATTCGACCCGTCGACATCTCGACGAACGGCTGGAAGTGAAGAACCAGCTCGTCCTCGGTGAGTGCGAGGTGCAATGCCTGTTCGACTTCGTGACGAATGACAACTCGCTGCTGCAATCCCTCTTCGTACAGAGCGAAGCTCCCACGCCCGACTT
>CALHCB010000039.1 GCA_937930695.1 uncultured Acidimicrobiales bacterium
TCGTCGAGAAACAGGATCGTCCCTTGTCCGTGAGCCCCGAGCCGGTCCTCGGCCTCTGCGATCACGGTCCGCACGTCTTTTACCGAGGCGTTCACCGCCGAGAGCTGTACGAATCGCTTGGACGATGCCTCAGCCACCAAACGAGCAAGCGTTGTCTTGCCCGTTCCCGCTGGTCCCCAGAGAATGGCTGAGCTCAATCGGTCCGTATCCACTAACCGCCGCAGCGTGCCTTTCGGGCCGAGCAGATGCGTCTGGCCGACCACGTCGTCAAGCGAACGAGGTCGCAAACGAGCCGCCAAGGGAGCCCGGCCCTCGAGCCGAGTCTTGGCCGCCGCGCTGAAGAGATCCTCTGCCACCACGCTGATGGTAATGCCCCTGCACCGAGGTCAAGATCCGCGATGGCGATCGAACCGCCCGTGATTGGTAGCTGAACACGGCATTCCTCTTGTATCGGCACACCGCACACGACGAGAACCTACGATCGTGAGATGGACGTTGTCGTCTGGGCCCTCTGGATATGGATCGCGTGTTCGATCGTTGCCCTCGTTGTCTACGTGATGCGCCGAGTGCGGTTCAACAGAAACCGGCGTTCCGCCATCATCTCCGATGCCAAACTCACCAGCTCAGAACCGCTCCTCAAGCCAACCTTGAAGCTTTCGGCGAACCCGAACGACAGCGCTTCTGCAGACCCGAGCGCAGATGCACCTTCGGCATCGGACGATTCGCCGTCGCTGGTTCCCACCAGCAGCAAGGATTCCGACGAACACAAGCCAGCAGAAAAGCTCAAGCCGATCAAGTACGTGCCGGTCAGCGATCCCCTTCTGCCCCCGGCGGATCAAGAGCTGAGCGACGGCTCGCTCCACGCCCGTGCAGACGATGACGTGCCCGTTCCTGTCGAAGCCTCAGCGGCTGCACCGGTTGCAGAAGCCCAGACCCTTGAGCAACAGACCCTCGGGGACCAGACCCTCGGGGACCAGGCCCTTCAAGCACCGGCCGTTCAAACACACAGCCCGGAAACAACCGACGCGAGCGACGTCGATCTCAACCGTCTCGAATCTGCGTCGAACGGCGCCGGGGCCACCGACGCACCAGCAATGAGCGTCGCAGGCACCGATTCGGAGCCCCAACCAGCCACCGAGCCACTTCTTGCTGATCTTCTCGCAGGCGTTCGCCTTCCCTGCGAGTTGCTCCCCGTCGACACGATCTCCGGCGACACCGACGCCGACGCCGACCCTGATGTTGCTGACCGTGCCGTCACCCTGGTCACCATGACCGCTCCCCCAGACGTCGTGGGTGTCGCCCTCGCTGATGAACTCGAACGTCTTGGCTATGAGATCTTTTCGCTCTCGGATTCCGAAGCAGTAGCCAAGCGGGGCGAAAGCGATGTGCTGTCGCTCGCCATCAGAACCAACATCGGCCCGAATGGCGAGCAACTCGGCGAACCCGCAGATGTGGCAGCGAATGAGGGCTTGCCGTCTGCAGTAGCCGTCGACATGTGGGTCGGCGGAGAAGCTTCACCGTTGCAGCGGGGCGCGAGCCTCGAGGCCTGATGCAATCACTTTGATGGCGCCGGACCGGGGTTCGGCAACCATGGCGCTGACGTAATTGTCTGCATGGAAGGCCAGCGGGAACGAGACAAGAGCAGCCGCGATCTCGTAGGGATCGACGTCAGCACGAATTCTGCCAATTCGTTGCTCCGCCTCCAGATACCGGGCCACGTTGAACATCGGCGAGGTCGTCGGTGTGCCTTCTGCGGTTGTGCTCGTTTCGTAGGCAACGAACTCGCTCGCGAGACGGGCGTTCGAACGCAAGATCCCAGTGAGGCGCCACGACGGGACCAAGACCTGCTCCATCCGGTCGCCGGCGAGGAGGAGATTGGCTTCAATCGTTGATTGCCCAACAAGGCGTTGCAGGTCTCCGAATGCCTGCGACGCACTTGCCCGCCAGTTCAGGACACACTCGAAGAGCAGGATCTCGGCCGAGTCGAAAAACTGTTGTACGTCGGCTGCAGCCGCACCGATCGCTGCCGCAACCGACTCCAACGAGACTCTCTCGAAACCGAGTTGACGGAACTGTGCCGTCGCCTCATCAATCACCCTCTGACGTTGCTCTGATCTGTCCATCCGATAACACCCTCACGCCAACGAACGACATCCCTGGCAGCGACAAGCAACCAAAGCCTTCAACAGCCGACCGGTGGGTCAGTGTGGCACAAACGTGTCAGAGCGTGGGGGGAAGTACGCGAATTCCCACTTCTTCCAGCACAGACGCATCGACCTCGGTCGGCGCGTTCGTCATCGGATCGAGCCCCGATTGTGGTTTGGGGAACGCAATGACTTCACGAATATTCTCTTCGCCGGCCAAGATCGCCGTCAAGCGATCGATTCCGAACGCAAAGCCACCGTGAGGAGGCGCCCCGTACTTGAAGGGCTCAAGGAAGAACCCGAACCGTCGGTTGGCTTCCTCTTCGTTGATCCCAAGTAGCTCGAAGACTCGACGCTGAAGCACCGGATCGTGAATTCGAATGCTCCCCGAGCCCAGTTCCCAACCGTTGAGCACCAAGTCGTACGCTTGGGCTCGCACCGACATCGGATCTGACTCGAGCTTGTCGAGATCATCGGGATGTGGCTGACAAAACGGGTGATGACCCGTTTTGGGCTGACCTGTCGTGGCATCGATCCCAACGAACAATGGGAAGTCGGTGACCCACAAGTACTTGTAGGGGCCCTCCGACACCGGTGGGCGCCCGATTCGGTTTCGGAGCTCGCCGAGCACCTCGCACGTGGTCAACCAGTCATCGGCAATGATCAGCACGAGATCGCCTGCGACCGCCTCTGTGGCGGTCACGATGGCCGCCGTCTCTTCGGCACTGAGGAATTTGGCGACAGGTGACTCGAATTCGAGACCACCGGCCTCCGATTCTCGGACCTTGAGCCACACCATTCCCTTGGCGCCAAATGACTTGGCCTCGTCCGTGAGACCATCGAGCTTGTTGCGACCGTACTCGTCGGCACCCTGATCGACTTTGATGGCCTTGATCGCGGCCGCCGACGAGAATGCCTTGAATCCCGTTTCGGCAAACACGCTGGTCAGTTCGACGAGCTCCATGCCGAAGCGCAGGTCCGGCTTGTCGATACCGAATCGCTCCATGGCATCTCGCCAGGTCATGCGCTCAACTGTGTCGGGCCGAACACCAGTGACGGCTTCTGCCGCATCGAGGACCCCTACCTCGACGGCCGACAGAACATCGTCGACGTCGACAAAACTCATTTCCATGTCGAGCTGCATGAATTCGTATTGGCGATCCGCCCGTAGATCCTCGTCCCGCAGACAGCGGGCGATTTGGAAGTACCGATCGAGACCTCCGACCATCAAGAGCTGCTTGTAGAGCTGAGGAGATTGCGGCAACGCATAGAAGTTGCCTGGCTTTTGGCGCGATGGCACCAAGAACTCGCGCGCACCCTCTGGGGTTGAAGGCATCAGCATCGGGGTCTCGACCTCGACGAACTCTTGATTGAACATTGCCGACCGGATCGCGGCGTTGACCGACGAGCGGATGCGAAGGTTCCGCTGCATCCGAACGCGACGCAAATCGACGTAGCGGTGGCGGAGGCGCACGAGCTCATCGACCTGATCTGCCCGGTCGTCCATGGGGAACGGCGGCGGCTCGGCGATCGACAGCACCTCGACGTCACATTCTTTGATCTCGATCGCACCCGTTGGCAGGTCGTCGTTGGCGGTGCCCTCGACGCGCTCCACGACAGTGCCGGTGATCTTCACAACGTATTCAGCCCGGACATCAACGGCGTTGTCGACAACGCACTGGGTAATACCGGTGTGGTCTCGAACATCGACAAACGCAAGATGCTCGCCATGTTCACGGCGGCGATTGACCCATCCCGTGAGAATGACGGTTTCACCAACGTTTTCGATCCGCAGCTCGCCGCAGCGGTGGGTACGCATCATGGAAGGAGTAGCTCCTTGATCGGCCCGACCATTTCTGATCGGGAAATCTCGAATTGGGGGCGATCGTCGCTCTGGCGATCTGATCGCATCGAGCGAACGCTGACCGTACCGGCTGCGGCTTCGTCGTCCCCCACAATGACAGCAACTGCAGCCCCGCTCCGATTGGCGGCCTTCATCTGCGCTTTCATCGATCGATGGTCGAAGGAGCGATCGACCCGCAAGCCAGCGCGACGCAACTCATCGGTGATCGCAAGACCATCGAGGTCTCCCGTGGTCGACACGACCCAGACGTCAACCGCAGTGTCGGGTGCGGCGAAGACGCTGGCTTCGTCGCAGGCGAGCAACGTTCTGTCAATCCCGAGAGCGAAACCAACGCCTGGCTCATCGGGACCACCAAGATCAGCGACAAGCCCGTCGTATCTCCCACCGCCACCAACTGCGTTCTGGGCGGCGTCGAGCGACGTCGCTGCGAACTCAAACGTTGTCCGGGTGTAATAGTCGAGACCTCGCACGAGCCTCGGCGCAATCGTGAATGGGATATTGAGCGCCGCCAGGCCGGCTTGAACTCGTTCGAACGCGGCGCCAGCCTCATCAGAAATGAAGTCCGACAGAATCGGGGCGGCAGCAACCAGCTCCGCATCCTCTCGACGCTTTGAATCAAGAACTCGAAGAGGATTGAGCTCGAGCGTCTTGGCGCTCTGCTCGGACAACTCACCGAGGTTGGCCTGGAAATGAGACTGCAGGGCTGCCAGATAGGCCGGGCGGTCCGCCTTGTCTCCGAGGCTGTTGAGCATCAACGTGACGCTGTTGGGTTGTCCTTGCGTCGTCGTCAGACCCACTCGCTCATAGAACCGCGATGCCAGAGCGATGAGTTCTATGTCGAGATCAGGGTCGTGGCTTCCGATGACCTCGGCTCCAACCTGGTCAAATTGCCGGTACCGACCCTTCTGAGGCTTGTCGTAACGAAAGGCTGAACCGACATACCAGGTCTTCCACGGGGTCAGTTGGCGGTTCTGGGCGTACGCACGACAAACCGAAGCGGTGAACTCCGGGCGCAGCGCGATACGTCGCCCACCTTTGTCCTCAAAGTCGTAGAGCTCCTTGGAGACAACATCTGAGGCCTCGCCGAGCCGAGTGAAAACTCCGGCGTCCTCGAACATTGGTGGAACGATCTGGCCAAAGCCAGCGCGCGCCGCTTCTTCAGCAAAGAGCGCAGTGAACAACCGCCACCGATCAGTATCGGGCGACAGGAGGTCGCGGGTGCCGGGTGCAGCTTGGAAAGAAGGACGAGCCATAGACCCGCCAGAGGTTACAAGGCTCCTCGACCTCAAATGGGTTTGTTTCGCTTCTCAAGCACCCACCAAAAAGTGACGATGAGTAACAATGTCCAGAACTGCGCCGGATCAGCAACGACAAGCGATCCTTCAATCAGCCTCAGCCAAGCTCGGAGCAGACCACTCGCTCTATGCCACCGAGTACAGCAGAAGCGACGAGCAGCTCAAGACGACCGGCATGCTCAGCCTTGCGATGGCCGCGGTTGACGCTGCGGCCAAGTCCACAAGCAAGTCGATCTCCAGCGGCATTCCGACCAACGGTTGGCTCATCGCGACCCCCGACGGCTTGTCCATCATGGGTCGCGGCTTTCTCGGCAAGGTCGGACCACACAAGGGGACGATCCCGAACAAGTTGCTGGCTCAAATCGGCACAACCCCACACGGATCGAAGTGTCAACTCTCAATTTTGTTCGTCGACGGATCCGAGGTCGGTCTTTTGGCCCGAACCAGGCAAACGGTTCCACTTGCGAGCATCTGGGCGGCTGGAGTGAACAATGCTGTCCAGGCCGCGGCTCATGCCATCGCCCAGGCAAACCAACAGTTCGATCCCAACCAATTGATGAGATCGCAGGGAGCTCACTAGAGAGGCTTCGCCCCCTCGATCTTCGAGGACGCGTCCGACCGCACGACGTTCCTATGCTCCCTGCAGCAGCGTGCGAACGTCGGTCAAAAACGTTTTCGCAACGGCTCGCGGATTGTCGATGCCCACGAGGTCTTCGTAGCGAAGCACCGCAAGCCGTCCTGCGTTCCACAGTTCGCTATCTGGCCGATCATCGGCATACCAGGGCGCCACATATACATACGGCAGCAACTCGGCACCCGGCTCGGCCGATTGCGTCACGTCTCCTGGCGAGAACCCGTAGCTCGCTCGGTGGCGTGCGGCATCGCTCCCGATTTCAATCGCCGGGTCGAAGTGTTCTGGCCAGAGCTGCGGGTCGCTCGGATCGACCGATGCCGGATCCAGTGAGAGCTCCTCGAGAATCGACCAGCCGAATGCGTACCAGGCTGCGAGCGCCGCAGCGTCCGCAGGCTCGATCGAAAGCGAAGCGGACAGATCGCCAGGGATGGGAATGTCCAGCTCCGCGGCCCATGCGACATCTGGCGAGGTTCCTACGAACTCTCCTGCCTCCGCGAGCGTTGTCAGTCCAGCCCTCCGGGACCCATCGACGGTCGACACTTCAACATCGGTGCCCGTGACTGCGACCGAGGCCATGCCGTTCGGCGTGGAGAAGGTCGGAGTAGCGAATCCACCTGGAGCGGCACGCAACCCCATCCGACCCATCGCCTGACGCCGAGCCGGCGAGACGACGTACGCCGCGACCCGATGAAGGGCGAGCCGACTTGCCGGGAACGTCGGTTGAAGCGGGGCAAGCGAGATTGTCATGACCATGGCAACCGTGCCAGGGCAGCGAATGTTCCCGATACCCAGCACCGCTGAGCGTCAGCCGTTGCGACGACCAGGAAGAATCCGGAACGCGTCGTACACACCATCGACCTTGTTCAATGAACTGAGCAAAGAATCGAGGTGGGACGGATCAGCAATCTCGAAGTCAAACGTGAGTCGGGCGATTCGATCCTCGCCGGTCACTGTTGTGGACCCGACGATGTTGACGTGATGCTCGGAGAACACGTTCGACACATCGGAGAGCAGACGAGATCGGTCATAGGCCTGCACTTCTATCGACGCCACAAAGTCCGCATTGGTGACCTCGCCATCCCATTCGACATCGATGAGACGATCGTTCTGGTTCGCCGACAGCGAGAGTCCATTCGCGCAGTCAGTTCGATGCACCGAGACGCCCCGCCCGCGAGTGACAAACCCGATGATTTGATCTCCCGGCACGGGAGTGCAACAGCGGCTGAGCCGAATGAGTACGTCGTCGAGACCCTCGACGTGCACGCCGACAGCACCTGGCCGCCGTCGACGCTGCCGACGAGCGGTGACCGGCAGTGATTCTTCGGTTCGGCCACGTACCCCATCGAGTTCTTTGGAAACGCGAGCTGCCACTGATTCCGCGGAGATGTGATGTTCGCCGATTGCGGCATGGAGCGAATCAACGTCGGAGTAGTTGAGCTTTTCGGCGACGGTCTCGAGAATCTTCCCCGCTGCGATCTTCTGGACCGGCAAGCCTCCTCGTCGCATCGACTTTCGCAAATCGTCTTCACCCGAGGCGATCGCGTCCTCTCGTCGTTCACGAGAGAACCACTGCTTGATCTTGCTGGCAGCCCGGGGCGATCGGACGAAGGTCAACCAATCCCTGGAAGGGCCTGCATCTTCGACCTTCGACGTGAAGATCTCCACCGTCGAGCCCGACACGAGGGGCTCAGAAAGCGCAACAAGGCGGCCGTCGACCTTGGAACCGACCGTCTTGTGGCCGACGTCGGTATGAATCGTGTAGCTGAAATCGACGGGAGTGGCGCCAGCGGGCAACGTCACGACATCGCCCTTTGGCGTGAAGACGAAGACCTCTTCTTCGTCGAGATCGATCTTCAGGTTCGCCATGAAGAGACCCGGGTCGCTGGTTTCCTGATCCCAATCGATAATCCGCGTCAGCCAGGGAAGATCAACGTTGACTTCGGGGGAATCAGCCTCGGGATCGACCCCAAGCTCTTTGTAGATGAAGTGCGCGGCGACACCGAACTCGGCCCGTTCGTGCATCTCTCGAGTTCGGATCTGCACTTCAATCGGCTTGCCCTGAGGCCCGACAACTGTCGTGTGAAGCGATTGGTAGAGATTGAACTTCGGCATCGCTACATAGTCTTTGAACCTGCCCTGCACCGGCTTCCAAGTTGCGTGGATCGAGCCGAGCGCGGCATAGCAGTCTCGGACCGACTCAACCACGACACGAATCCCGACGAGATCATGAATCTCATCGAACTCTCGGCCCTTGACCACCATTTTTTCGTAGATCGAATACAGGTGCTTCTCGCGCCCGGTGACCTCAGCCTCGATGTGGAGCTCGACCAATCGGAATCGGACGTCCTCCAAGACCTGCGTCAAGAACAGATCACGCTCGGGAGCTCGAACCGCCACCATGTTTTCGATCGTGGAGTACCGCTTGGGATGCAACGCCGCAAAGCTCAATTCTTCCAGCTGCATCTTGACGTCTTGAATACCGAGCCTGTGCGCAAGCGGGGCATAGACGTCGAGAGTTTCCCGCGCGGTGCGCTCTTGTTTCCATGCAGGGATCGCCGCAATGGTTCGAAGATTATGAAGCCGGTCGCACAGCTTGATGATGAGCACCCGAAGGTCCTTCGACATCGCCACGAGCATCTTGCGGAACGTGGCTGCCTGTTGCGCTTCCTTGGAATCGAACCGGAGTCGATCGAGCTTGGTGACACCGTCAACGATGTTGGCCACATCGCTGCCGAACGCCTCTTCGACCTCGGTGGTCGTCAAGTCTGAATCTTCGACCGCGTCATGCAATAACGCCGCAGCGATCGAGACTTCGTCGAGACCGAGCTCCGCCACGATTCGAGCCACCGCCATGGGGTGAACGATGTACGGCTCACCGGACTTGCGCCGTTGTGGAGCATGCGCATCTGCAGCCATCCGGTACGCCCGGGCGACGAAGTCGACTTGTTTCGCTCGATTCGGGCCGTTGAACCCGGCAACAAGCGGTCTGAGCTCGTCCTCCAACTCTTTATGACCCATGCTCCATGGCAGGGCCCTGTGGGCGACGAGCGGGGCCATCAGGCGATCTCCCACAACGAACGAACAAGCTCCTCTGGGGTGCCAGCGTCGGTGAGTCGAGAGCGACCGCCTAATGCCATGAGTTCCAGAACGGCCCGAATGCCCACAACTTGAGCACCCGAGGCTCGGACCAACGCAGTTGCGGCGCACAACGTGCCCCCGGTTGCGATCACATCGTCGATGACGAGCACTCGCTCTCCTGGCTCGATTCGGTCGACTTGCAGTTCCAGCCTGTCGGTTCCGTATTCGAGTGCGTATTCCTCGCTCAGGAGTTGACCTGGCAGCTTGCCGGGCTTTCGAATCGGCACGAATCCAACGCCGAGACGCTGGGCGACGGGAAGCCCGACGAGGAAGCCTCGAGACTCCACTCCAACCACGACATCGACGTCCGGCAAGTTCGCCGCCATGGCCATCGCGCAGCGAGACGTCGCGGCGGAAGAACGCCACATCGGCGAGAGGTCTCGAAACAAGATTCCGGGCTTTGGAAAGTCTGGGACCTCCTCGATGACCTCAACGAGCCAGGGAGGAGGGCCTTCACCAGCTGTGTCGCTCATGACACCAGCGTACAGAGTCAGGATTTCTCGACACGGCGGCGGGCAGCACGACGTTCGCGGAGCTCCGCCTCAGCAAGATCCTCTGGCTGCTTTTCCTTCAACCATGCCAGAACAGGGGCGGCGAGAAAGATAGAGGAGTAGGTGCCGAGAATCAGTCCGATGAACAAGGCAACTGCGAAGTCTCGCAGCGTGGCGCCACCAAGCAGAACCCAACCGACCAGCAGCATGGAGAGCACCGGAAGCACGGTCGTGATCGTCGTATTGATCGACCTCATGAGCACCTGGTTCATCGATCGATTCACCAGCGCGGTGTAGCCCTTGCTCCGCGAGCCGGACTCGAGTTCGTTCTCGAGCACCTTGTCGTACACAACGACCGTGTCGTAGAGCGAGTAACCCATGATCGTCAACAACGCGATCACCGTGGCGGGACTCACCTCGATGCGCACGAGGGCATAGACACCCGCCGTGATGAGCAGATCGTGCACCACCGCGATCAATGCACCGATCGCCATTCGCCATTCAAGTCGCCAAGCCAAGTAGGCGGCGACAACGAAGAAGAACAACACGAGTGCTCGAATCGCCTTGCCGGTAATTTGAGATCCCCAGGTTGGTCCGACGGTGTTCACGCTGACATCGTCAACGGTCACGTTGCCCAGTTCAGCAAGTCGTTCGATATACGCACCAGAGTCGGCCAGTCCTTCTGTGCCTGTTTGGACCCGGATGAACGACCCGCCGTCTGGATCTTCGATGAGCTGCACCTTGGCATTCTCATCCGGCAGAACGGACCGGGCGTCGGCGACGCTGATGCCGTCGGGAACCGGTGACTCGAAGATGCCGCCGCCCTCGAATTCGATACTCCGGTTGAGTCCCAAGATGAGCAGAAGCAACGCGGAGATGACCATCAGTGCGACTGATACGGGAAGCGTTCGTTTCCAGAGCGGGGTGAAATCGATCGTCGCTCGGCTGTGGTAAAGATCGCTACGCAAGCTCATGACACGCCTCCTTCTGGCATACCGATCAATCGTGGATTCTCACGGACCTTGGACCGAGATGCGATCCACGCCAGTGCGGGTCGCATGAACATGTACGAGACCAGCAGATCGAGCATTGTGGCAATGCCGAGGTACAAGGCGAAGCCCTTCACGGCACCGACCGTCAGGAAGTAGAGCAAACCGGCGGCGATCAAACTGACCACGTCAGCCTTGACAATGGTGCTGATGGCGCTCTCATAGGCCCGTTCGACCGCGGTGGACACTCGCCGGCCTTTTGAAGAGATGTCTTTCACGTTCTCGAAGTAGACGATGTTCGAGTCGGCCGAGACTCCGATGGACACAATGAGCCCAACAACACCGGCCAGGCTGATGGCGAGGCCATAGCGATCACCGAGCCACGAAATGATCGTCCAAAGCAGGAGTCCCGAAATGAGGAGACCACCGATCGCAACCAACCCGGCGAGCCGGTAGTAGGACACCAGGTAGATCGCCACGAAAAGAAGGCCAACGATGCCGGCGATCACACCAGCTCGGAGAACATCCTCACCAATGGTGGCCGAAACGGTTCGTGTTTGTTGAGCTTCAAGCTCCACGGGCAACGCACCGAAGCGGAGCGAGAGAGCCAAATCTCGAGCCGATTCTTCATCGAACGATCCAGAGATCACGATGTTGGTTCGGTCAAAGCTCGTGGCGTTGATCAACGGAGCAGAAATCACCTGGTGGTCAAGAACGATCGCCAGCGCACCACGTGGCAAGCCGGTCTGCTGGTCGCTCCCCACCGCTGGGCAGGTCGAACCGTTGGTTCCGACCGTCGGCTCGGCGCAGATGGCGGCGATGTCGTTGAATGCTCCGATGCCCTCCGGCCCTTCGCGGAAGATCGGGTTCACGGCCCACGTGTTGAAGTTCAGCGAGACGTCTGCCGTCTCGAGTGCCTCTCCGGTGAGCAGC
>CALHCB010000040.1 GCA_937930695.1 uncultured Acidimicrobiales bacterium
ACGTTGATCGTGGCCCTCTTGGTGATCGCACTGCTCCTCGCTTTGCTTACTGGCTGGTACTGGCGCCACACGGACCCTCGCCGCCGGGCCCACGCGAAGGCTGCCAAGCAGAGCGTTGACCTTGTTGCAGAAGAAGAACGCCGGGCAGCCGCAGATGAGCCTGCGCCGCGGGAACGTCCCGATATCGCCGCCTTTGTCGAGCAATCGTCGACCGAATGGGCCGATGAGGTCGAGTCCGACGACGGGATCTCGGCTGATGACTGGCTGAGGTTGACTGGCCCACAGGCCATTCGGCGAACGAACCCGAAGTGAGTCCCTTCCCAGGGGTCGGCGAAACACCGCAATTCGCCGTGTGAACATCCAGCACGGGTCGCTATGCTCGTGTGTTCCTGCGGACGTAGCTCAGTTGGTAGAGCACAACCTTGCCAAGGTTGGGGTCGCCAGTTCGAATCTGGTCGTCCGCTCCATGTAGTACCGGTCATTCGTGGCCACAGGGGCCCACTTCGGTGGGCCTCTTCCAGTTTTCGGTCACTCCGATCAAGTGTGTTCAATCGTGATCTGGATGCGGGACGGCGAAGACCTCGAGCCCGTCGATGCCGGCGAAGTCGTTCGGATTGCAGGTGTAGACGGGCAGTTCGTTCGAGACTGCTGTTGCAGCGATCATGGCGTCGTAGGCCCGTGCTGCTGGCTTGCGTCCGTGGCGGCGGAGTGATGACGCGACGCCGCCGAAGGCGCGAGCGGCTGCTGCGTCGAACGGCAGCGGGTCGAAGTCTGCTTCGGCGGCTTGTAGGTGGGCCTGTCTGGCGGCTCGGTCTTCATCGTTCGTCGCTACCAACGGCCCAACGGAGAGTTCTGCCAGCGTGACTGCGGTGATGAACGCACCCTCGGGCAGCGTTTCGATTTGGGAGATCCTGTTGAGGAGGATGAGCGTGCTCGTGTCGAGGATTCCGTCGACGCTCACAGCGCGGTGCTCATAGCGAAGGGTCGATGACGGCGTCAAGGTCGTCACGGAGTGTCGCCGGGTCGACGTGCGGAAGGTGCGAGCGCCGGCGTATGAGATCGGTGATGGGTGTGGCTGCGGAGCGAAGGGGTCGGAGTTCGGCTACCTGCTTTCCGCGTCGCGTCACGGTCATGTGCTCGCCCCCGGCGACTCGATCAACGACGTCACCGCCGTGGTTGCGTAGATCTCGAATCGTCACATCTGCCATTGGCTAAATGTATCACCAGTGAGACATGTCGGTCAATCGCTCAGTTGGACGGTCATTCGTTCACGGCGATCGATCGAAGCGCCATGTCGGCGGCGGATAGTAGAGCGCTCTACTGACAGAGCGGACTGAGCCGGACAGGACAACACTCGAACCGGACGCAGCGGCCTCAGGTGGACGCATCGGCACTGGGCGGACGATCGCGAGGACCTTGCCAAGGTTGGGGCCGCCAGTTCGAATCTGGTCGTCCGCTCCACGCAATGCCTGGCCAGCAATGGTCAATGAAGGGGCCCACTTCGGTGGGCCTCTTCCAGTTTTCGGGCAATCGTGGCGAGACCAGGCCCGTTTCCGGGCCTGGCCCCCACCCAAATCCCCGTGCCCGCAAGGAACACACCTTTGGGTGGCAACACCAGAGGACCCGGGAGCCGACGGAGGGATGTCGGTTCCGGGACCTCTGGCGAACCTCTTGAGGCTGCGTGGTGGCGCCACGTGCAAGACGCCTGGGGCCGGAGATCGGTTCCGAATTATCGGAAATTGTTTTCTCGCGCCGGTTCGCTCAGGAGTTTCTGGACGAACCCGGCTCAGCCGTCGACTTGGAGACCAACAACGTTGGCCAGTTGGTACGCGAGAGCGGGCAGCTGCACGTCGGAGACGAGAAAGCCGTCGAGCCGCGAAATCCCTGTTATCTCAAGCGATTTGCAGCCGCGAAGATCGATCCGCGTTGCTGCGACGGCGTCGACGTTGAACTCGCGGAGGTCAGAGTCAGTGAAGGCGAGATCCTCGAACTCGGCGCTGTAGGCATCGACCTCTTCAAGCGTGCAACCCGTGAACCTCGTTCGACGAATGGTCGCCATCCGGAAGTTCGTGAGTCGCACAACACAGTCGTTGAACTCGCAGTCCTGCACGAGACCGTCGGAGAAGTCGGTTCCGACCAGCTTCCCGCTGGAGAAGAGTGACTGGCGGGCGGTGGCGATGCGAAGCCGGCTGAGATCGCTTCGCTCCACCGTGGTCCGAGCGATGCGAACTTCGAGGTCGGGCTCGATGTCCTCGAACGAGACCTGGTTGAGCACGCAGTCTTCGATATCGAGACGATGAATGCCCGAGAGGTCGAGGATCACGCCGTCCAGCGTCATTGCGGTGATGTCGAGCAGCCCATCGTCGCTGATGGCAGCTTGGCGTTCGTTCCAATCGCCCGTCGGCTTGGGACTCGAGCGGCGCGGCTTCCGGGCGTATGGCTCGTCGACTTCTTTGGGCGGCACAGCCTCGACGCTAGGAGAGAATCGACGGTCGTGGTTCCGAGACGGCTAGAGAGCACGCTTCTCGGCGGGTGAGGACCGCATTGCAAGCAGGGTCGAGATTCCGAACAGACCGGGCGGCCGACCCTTCGATGGGAGCTTGGCCCAGTCCTCGTCGGCAGTGCTGAGACGAGGCTCAGAGAGGTTGATCTCTCGCTCGCCGATCGTGAGCGTTGCCTGGCCTGCCGCCATGACGTTTTGAACCCAATCACAGTCGGGTCCGTAGAGGGGAATGAAGAGGACCTCCTCGCCAATCTCGTGGGCATCGAGAGGTGTGGCGTACGCGCTGCCGGAGATTCGACCAATGTGATGGACGACCGGTCGCTTGCCGCGACGAACTTCTCTTGGGTTGAAAAATCGTCGATTGATGCGGGCGAGCCAATCTGGCAGGGCCATAACGAAGTCCTCATAGCTGTGGGGCAAATGTGCGTGGAATGGTTGCGGCTGAGCAGCCAACAGTGTCGTGGGGACGAGTCGAGCTTGGGTCGAGTTTGACTGGATGGATCCAGCCGCAGCACGCAGCGCTTTTGTCACGTCCTCGATCGGTACATTCCTTGCTGGCCCAACTACCCTGCAGCGAACGGAGGAGGGACCGTGAGTTATCACTTGGGCGTCGACTTGGGAACGACATTCACCGCTGCGGCGGTGTCGCGGGGCGACAGCCCCGAAATCGTCAGTCTCGGCGATCGTTCCACCGTTGTTCCGTCCGTTCTGTACATGAAGGACGATGGCGCTTTCCTCGTCGGCGCTGCTGCGGAACGGCAGGGACTCGCAAGTCCGGATCGCCTGGCTCGCCAGTTCAAACGGCGAGTTGGCGACCCCACGCCCATTCTCCTGGGTGGCAGTCCCTGGTCTCCCGAAGCGCTCACCGCAGAGCTGCTCCGATGGGTCATCGAACGCGTGAGCGAACGCCAAGGTGGCCCACCTGATCGAGTGGCGCTGACCCATCCGGCCAACTGGCGCTCGTTCAAAATCGACCTCCTCGGCCAAGCGATGGAGATGGCAGGTCTTTCGGGAGCAACGCTCATCTCCGAGCCCGAAGCGGCGGCCCTGCACTGGTCGAGCCAGGAGCGAGTCGACGTCGGCACTCGTGTTGTGGTCTACGACTTGGGTGGTGGCACCTTCGATGTGGCGATTCTGGAGAAGCTCGAGACAGGGTTCCGGTTCCTCGGGTCACCGTACGGGATCGAACACCTCGGAGGGCTCGACTTCGATGCTGCTCTTCTGCATCAGGTGCGGGCGCTCCACGAAGACGCATTCGACGCCCTCGATACCTCTGATCCCGTCGTGCAATCCGCTGCTGCTCGGCTTCGTGACGACTGCAACGCAGCCAAGGAAACGCTCTCATCAGACACCTCAACCACCGTGCCACTGCTGTTTCCGGGCTTGGCGAGCGAGGTTCGAATCAATCGCAGCGAGTTCGAGGCCACGATCCGGCCATCGATTAGCCAGACCCTCGATGCTGTCGACCGAGCACTCGAGCGAGCCGACCTTCAGGCCAGCGATATCGACTCGGTACTTCTCGTCGGTGGATCGTCTCGTATTCCCCTCGTATCGCAGATGGTGGGTGCTCGTTTGGCTCGCCCTGTCTCGGTCGACACACATCCAAAGCACGCAATAGCTCTTGGTGCGGCGCTCGTTCTCGACCTGGTGCCTGCAACTCCGGCCAGCCCCACAGAGACCGCTCCGCCCGTTGATGACTGGTCGACAGGATCTCAGGCAGATCATGTGCCAGATCCGATTCAGCCCGACCCGCTCCAGGCACCACAAGTCCACGACACCACCTCGCCGTCGCCTGGTCTGAGCAGTCCGCCTCCTCGTCTGATCCCCGCCCCATTCGCCGAGCCGACCATCATCAACCCAGGTCCGCTCACCGAGCCCGATATGCCGATCGTGGCCGTCTCACAGGAAGCCGCGCTGGTCGCGGTTGACCGTTCCCCCGTTGCAACGGAGCATTTGCCAACGACTCGCGATCAGTTGCCGACGCCCGTTGGCGCACCAGACATCACCCGTCGGCTTCGAGTGGGCCCAGTCGCCGCGCTCCTTTCGCTCGGACTTGTTGCCGTCGTGGGCCTGTGGTGGTTCACACTGCGGGGCGGTGACGATGGCATCGGGGACGCTCCGGATGTCGCTTGGCAGTTCGAGACGTCCAGCGCGCTGTCAGCCCGACCCGTGGTCGCAGGTAACACGTTGGTGATCGGCGCCACGACCACCAATCGAGTGCACGCCATCAATACCCAAGATGGTTCGGAGAACTGGAGCTTCGAGGCAGATGGGGGCGTGTCAACGACTGCCGCTGTTGAAGACGGTGTGGTGTTCGTTGGCAGCTTCGATGGAACGATGCATGCGCTCGATTTGGAGAGCGGAAGCCCGTTGTGGCAGGCGGACCTCGAATCTGACGTCACGGGTGGCTCTCTTGTCGTAGGTGACCTCGTGTTTGTCGGAACGAAAGACGGGGCGTTCCATGCACTTGATCGACCGACGGGCGAGATCGTGTGGACTGCGGAGACCGACAATCAGATCAACACAACCCCGGCTCTGGCTGCCATCGATGAAGAGCCCGTCATTGTGGTTGGAAGCACCGACGGTGGCCTCTATGCCTTCTTGCCCGAGACTGGTGAACTCGTTCGCCGCACCCAACTCGACGGGGGCGTCTGGTTCTCGAGTCCGCTCGTCGTCGATCGTCCCGGTGGAGATGGACAAGAGCTATGGGTCGGAAGTAGTCGACAAGACGGGGGAGACCTGAACCGCGTCATCCTCGACTCGGGCCAAGTGCAAACCTTCTCCACCTCTGGTGGCGTAGGGACCAATCCAGCGATCACCAACGACGGTCTGATCGTGGCCGGCACCGATGCAGGCGAACTCTTCGCGGTTGATCAGGTGACGCTCGGTGAGGTGTGGCGGGAGGGATATGCCGAGAGCACACAGATCAAGGGAAGCCCCGCCATCTTCGACGATCTTGTCATCTTCGGAACACACGGCAAAGAGCTGATCGCCGTCGACGACGAGGATGGCATCGATCAGTGGCGCTTCACCGGCGAGCAGATCTTCGGCCTCTCGGGTCCGACTGTTGAGGGTGAACGCCTCTACGTCGGCAACGATTCGGGAACCGTCTACGCATTCGACATTGGTTGACCTACGTCTTCGAAGATAGCGATCTGTCTCGGAGGTCTAGGGCGCGAGCGGATGGTTTGTGAGCTCGAGTTCGGGGCGATAGCTGAGGTTGGGGTCCCCAAGGACGCCGGCCAAGGCCGCTCGCTGATCTGGGCCCAGTCGGAAGTCAATGCTTCCGTCGTAACTGCGGTCGAACCACACGGTGGCCTTGAGGTCGGGAAGGGTGGAGAACCACTGTGCAGCATCCTCGACCCACGCAGCTCCGTCGCCGCCTTCGGTGCCCGTGCCGATCTCCGCAAACATCACCGGCTTGTCGAATCCAGCAAGAACGTCGTAGGTCTCGCCGAACACTTCCTCGGCGCTGAGCCAGGAGGCCCAGACGTCGTAGTCATCCCAGTTGAAGCCGGATGTCGCGACCCAGTCGACATAGGAATCGCCCGGATAGTAGTTCTCGATGCCTCGGCCCTCGTCGAACGAGGCAAGCGTGTTGACCGACCAGACAAAGCTCACGTTGTTGGCCCCGGCGTTGTCGAACCGTTCCACGACGTGACGCCAAGCGGCGATGTAGTCCTCGGCGGTATTGCCGTTGGTCCCCACCGACCACGGATACCAGTAGCCGTTCATCTCGTGAAACGGGCGGAGCAGCATCGGCTCGCCGAATTCGGCAGCGGCGACAGCCCATTCATCGATGTACTCGTCGAACGCGCCGTCGGCGATCTCGGACATTCGCCCCAGTTCTTGATCGGCTGAATGGAACGAGCCGTCAGGCTTCGCCCAGGCTTCCCACGAAACCATGGGCACTCGTCCTGCTTCTGCGATTTCGGCCAGCCAATCTCCTCGGAATCGGCTCTCGCCGGAGCCCCATTGCTGGTACCAGTGGACGATCTGAGGGTCGGCGATCTGACGTTCCCAACGATCGACGTCTTCGAGATCGAAGGGGAGTGCGTCTGAGGTGAATCCGATATAGATGCCCTCAGCGGGAGCGATGCTTACTTGGGTGACCGCATCGTCGGAATTATCAGTCGGATCGAGCCCCCACGCACGAACGAAGTCCGGTGCTGGGACAGCGGGACCGGCGACGAACTCAGTGCCGAACTCGTTGTGTTCGATTTTGATCTGGAGTGCCGCCGGATCTGGTTGCATCGATGCGTACATCCCGTATGGGGCCTGCCAGCCGGTGCGCGAGGTTGCAACCGCACCGCCGACGACGCCGATCACCGCTGCGGCGAGGCCGGTCTTGACCAGAAGGGGCCACCACGATCCCTTCACGGTGAAGAGCGGTCCGATCGCCAAGACGAACAGCGCTCCGGCCCACCCCATTGCGATGTCCGAGCCGCCAGATCGCTGATCGAAGACTCCCCAGGTGAGCGCGCTCAGCAACAGCACCGGGCCGGCGAAGCCGGCGAGAAGGACACGATTGAAGCGCGGTTGTGAGGCCTTGTTGGTTGTCCCACCTGCAGTCGAGTGTCCTCGCAGGAGGTGCCAAAGGGCCACTGCGAAGATGCCAGGTTGGAAGGCGGTGGCCAACCGAACGGATCGAATGGTTGCACGTACGCCAGACCACCAGATGAGGGCGACCGCCATCGCAAGGAGCCATGGTCCGATATATCGAACCTGGGATTGCCAGGTGCCATCGGTAAGGAGCGACAGGCGTCCAAAGATCCAGGCCGCTGGCCCCATCAGAAAGCCGATCTGCATGATGGCGACCAGGTAGGAAACAAGCGTGTGGGTGTAGAAGAACTTGGCTCGCGCGCTCAATCCGTGGCGCCTCCATGGAGGGTCAAACCTCAGAATGCGCAGCGAATCAGTCGCCCAGCGAAGTCGTTGGCGGGCGTATTCGGCCGCTGTCTCGGGGGCCAGTCCTGTCGTCACCGGTCGGGGATGAAAGACGCTGCGCCAGCCTGCATCATGCAGTCGAATCGACGTGTGGAGATCCTCGACGATGCTCCACTCGGAGAACCCGCCGATCCGCGTAAGTGCCTCTCTGCGATACATCACGCCATTGCCGGTCGAGAAGGCCAAGCCGTGGCGGTCTCGAGAAGGCTGGATGGCCCGATAAAACATGGCTTCTGTGGGATTCAAACCATCGCCGCGGCTGTCATCGAAAGCCTGAGGAGTGCTCACGAAGGCAACATCATCGTGTTGGAACCAACCGACAAGGTGACGGGCTACCTGCCCCGAAACTCGATGGTCTGCATCAACCACGAGCAAAATGTCGCCGTCGGTTCGAGTCATGGCGTAGTTCAAGTTCCCCGCTTTGCCTGGATGCCCGGTTTCACGGGTTAGGCAGTCGACACCAAGTCGGTCGCACAGCAGTTCGATCGAGCGCCAGTTCTCTTTTCCAGCCAGTTTGGAATCGTTGCAGACGACGACCCTGAAGCTCGGCCAGTTGATGGCTTTGGCCGCGTTGATCGTCTGGGCCAGCAGCGGCACCGATTCGCCAGCGACTGGGATCAGGACATCAATCGTCAGTGAGAGAGCAGGTGCCGGCGGCTCCGCGCGGGCGTCAGAGCGACCACTGACTGATATGGCCGTGATCACCATCCAGATCACGGTGAGGAGTTCGAGCAGGAACAGGGCACGACCCGCCCAGCCAATTTCGGCCAACATCTGGCCCCGCCACACAAGCAGATTGGCCCCTGTGCCAGCGAGCAACACGACGATGAAGACGTCGACAAAGCGTTGGAAGGGTCTGACGGCGGGTACCCGAACGCTGGGCGCGGCAACGACAGAAATATCGGCGTCGCCTGAAAAAGCCCTCGCTCGCAGTCCCTCCACGAGCTTTCAACGTACTCCGAAACAGCTTCTGAACGCACGGCGGGTTCACCGATTGGGTGGGTTTGCCGATAGGGGAGCATGGCTGTTCTCTCACGCCGGTTCGGTCCGGCAATCGTCGCGAGTGCGTTCGTCGTTGGGGCAGCTGGCGGCTGGATTGGCGGCGCAACTACTGCGAGGCCGACGCCTTCTGCGCAGACAGAACCCCCCGGGGCGCTGCAATTCTCTTCGGAAGCTTCGACAACGACGCTTCAGTCGGCTCCAGCTTCGACGACGTCTTCGACCCTTCCCAGGTTCGAGAACGACTCGGCATCAGCGCCGGAGTCCGTCGAGACTGGGCAGGTGGCTGTAAATCGACAGATCGGAATGCACATCGACGACGTTCCCTACCAAGGTCTTGATCTGCTCGACCCGATCGAAGAAGCCATTGGTTCGGTCGATGTTGTGCACTGGTTCCAGGCATGGGGCGGCGGACATCGCTACTTCCGACCTGATTGGTTTGATGTCGTGAGCCAGAGCGGAAAAACCGGCCTCGTGACATGGGAGCCGTGGGCCCTCACGGGCGAGGCGTCTCAGCCCGACTATTCGCCGGCAGCGATTCTTGAAGGTCGACACGACGACTACCTCCGATCTTGGGCAACTGGATTTGCTGCTCGCGATGACGGTCCGTGGTACCTCCGCCCGATGCACGAGATGAACGGCAACTGGTACCCGTGGTCTGGCGGGGTCCCGAACGGTGATCCGGCTACCTACCAGGCGGCATGGATCCATATTCACGACCTCTTTGAGCGGGCTGGGGTGTCAAACGTTGAGTGGGTGTGGTGTCCGTTGGTCGACGACATTTCCGGCGAGTTCGAGGACTACTACCCAGGGCCCGAGTACGTCGACGTGCTCTGCCTCGACGGCTACAACTGGGGGACCACTGATCCGAACTCGGGTGGCTGGCGGCCGGTGAACTCAGTCTTCGACAGTGCCTATGAACGCATCACTGCGTTGGGCGATCAGCCCGTGTGGTTCGCGGAAGTGGGGTCGTCACCAGATGGCGGAAACAAGGCTCAATGGATTGAAGACCTGCTGTCGAGTCCGAGCTACGACCGTGTGGAGGCCATCGTGTTCTTCGGACTCAACAAGGAACGCGATTGGCGAGTGCACGCTGATGCAGACGTTGCACAAGCGGTTCGATCCAACCGATAAACGCACCTTCATCTACCTTCGCCTGCCAGGTTGATGTAGGAGAACTACTCAGGAATCCGCCAAATGGGCCGATGTCACCTTCAGGATCGAATTGTGGGTCGATCCCCCTCACCTGAGGTTCACTGAAGGACACACTGATGAAATCAAAGTTGACCCGAATGGCCTTGCTGGCCATAGCGGGACTCGCTGTTACCGCAGGCCCGGCGGCCGCCGACCCGGTAGACATTGCCAATCCGCAGGTCTTTGTCGACAACGCATTCATCCTGGTTTGTGGTGTGTTGGTGGTCTTCATGCAGGCTGGCTTTGCCATGGTTGAGGCCGGGTTGACCCGAGCCAAAAATGCTGCCCACATGATGTTGAAGAACCTCATGGACTTCATCGTCGGTGCATCCGGATTCGCCATCATCGGCTACCACATCGCCTTCAGCGGTGCGCAGTACGTCGGGTGGGCATGGCAGTGGGGCGGCGGACCGCTCGAAGCGTCTGTCCAGCCAAACCTGACCGTGCCAATGCACTTCTTCTTCAACATGGGCTTCGCAGCAGCAGCTGCGACGATCATGTCGGGTGCGGTGGCAGAACGAGTCCAGTTCAAGGCCTACTTCGTCTACGCCATCGGCATCTCGACGATGGCCTACCCGCTCATCGTGAGTTGGGTCTGGGGTGGCGGCTGGCTGTCACAGCTTTCGACGCCGTTCCTCGACCTCGCTGGCGGCACCGTCGTTCACGTCACCGGTGGTACTGCCGCTCTGGTTGGTGCCCTTATCCTCGGCCCCCGCATCGGTCGCTTCGACGAGAACGGTGACTCGGTCCCGATTCCCGGTCACAACTTGCCGATGGCGATCCTGGGTGTCTTCATCCTGCTCGTTGGTTGGTTCGGCTTCAACGCCGGCTCGATCTTGTCTGCTGATCTCTCGATCGGTCTTGTTGTTGCCATCACGGCCATTGGCGCCAGCGCCGGCGGCATCGGGGCAACGATCGCTTCGTGGCTCACGCTCAAAACCCCAGATGTCACGCTGATCGGTAACGGAGTGCTTGGCGGACTGGTGTCCATTACGGCTGGTGCGGCGAACCTCTCGATCTTCGGCGCCCTGTTCATCGGCCTCGTCGCCGGAATCATCGCCACGAACGGTGTGCTCTTGCTCGACCGAATCGGCATTGACGATCCGGTCGGCGCCGTCCCCGTTCACCTCATGTGCGGTGCCTTCGGCACCATCGCCCTTGGCCTGTTCGCTGACCCTGACGCCGTCATTGGCGGCGGCGGTCCTGCCGGGTTCCTGTACGGCGGCAACATGAGTTTGCTCGTGACGCAGATCACCGGCGTGCTTGCTGTCATGACCTTCACTGCATTGGTGATTGGCGTGACCTTCGGTGTGCTGCGCAGCGTTGGTTGGCTCCGAGTTACTCCCGAGGTGGAGATGGCCGGACTCGACCTTGCCGAGCACGCAACGCCTGCCTACAACGAAGACTTCGTCGAGTACGACGATGCCGACTCTGCCGACATCGCGTCGATCGACGATCTCCTGGAGGAGCTCTCGATCTAACCCTCAGAACCCACTGACCCTTGCGGTCAACTGAGTGCCTTCGGCATCGGGGGCGGATGATCAATTGGTCATTCGCCCCCGGTCCCGAACTCATTCAGCCCGCAGTCTCGACCCGAGACCGCTGGCGAATCCGTTCGTACCCATCCCGATCCAGCCAACCCTGACCAGAAAGACCAACACCATGAGTGATGATCGTCGGAAACGAGATCTCGAGCTCCTCATGAAGTCGCGTCGAGCCTTGGAGGACCAGCAGGTCGGTCGAGAGGACGACGCACCTCCCGCGCCAGCTGCCTCCGCGGCAGCTGACGATGGCGACGTCGTGATGTATCGCGGCAAACCGGTCAAACGGCGAGGCGCAGGGCCCTCGATCCCGGGCGGCGGCGGTGGTTCGCGAGGTGCGCAATTCCGCGGCGCCAAGACCGGTGGTCGGGCATCAGGTGGAGCTCCGGACATCAAGGCTGTGCTGAAGCGACTGGACGAACTTCACCGCGAGGGCCTGATCTCCAAGATCGAGTACGACAAGAAGCGACTCCAAATTCTCGACCGACTCTAGGCCGCACAGCCCGACCCCAATGCGGGGGTTGGCAGAGCCGTCTCTTCACATCTGTCGTGTGCCCGCCGATAGAAGTGGCATGCCTACGCACCATGTCGATCCAATCCGGCCATCCGGTGGGCTGCGGCGTCTTCGTGCCGGTCTTCCCATCGAAGCGGACGAGACACCAGCTGGCCCTACGGGGCCTCAGACACGAGATCAGTTCATCGCCGGACTTGATGCTGCCATTGCTCGCGCAGTTCGAGAAGAGCGAACCGTCTTGGTCATGCGCGTGCAGATTCGTCCACTCCCTGGGGGAGACGCCGACGATCGTGGACGTATCGACCCCGGCATCAAGCAGCGCCTGACCCAGGCAGACACCGGTGTGGTTGCGTACGCGGTGGCACCGGACGAGATCATCGCATTCGTCCCATCGCTACGTCGGCGTTCCGACGGCGAAGAAACGGTGGCGCTTGTCGTTGAGGCGCTGACGGCACCAATTGTTCACGAGGACCTCCCGCACTACCTGTCGCCCCGCATCGGCGCGGCGCTGCTCGACCGAGAGAATCCGTCGTCCGAAACGCTCCTCGAAGGCACGCGCCTGGCATTGGCTGAGGCCGACCGCAGCAGTCCTGGCATGATGTTCCACCCCTATCAGCGGGTGCGACACCAACGTCATTCCGAAATGGAGACCGAGCTTCGGGCTGCGGTGCTTCGCAACGAGACGTCCGTCGCGTTCCAACCCATCGTGCATATGGCGAGCGGGAAGATCACCGCGATGGAAGCCTTTGCCCGCTGGTTTCGGGCCGGCAAAGGCCAGGTTCCCACGATCGACTTCATTCGTTCTGCCGAAGAACTCGGCGTGATGCATCAGCTTGGTCGTCAGGTGCTCGAAAAGGCCCTCTTTCAGACTGCTGACTGGGTCGATTCTGGTCTCGTTGAAGACATCACGTTGTGGCTCAATGTGTCGCCAGCGGAAATCCTTCATCCTGAGTTCTCCAAGATGGTGGGCGACGCGATTGCCGTGAATGAGCGCGTTCGAATCGGAATTGAACTCAGCCCCATGCCGCCCAACGATGACCGACACATCGCGAGCGTCATCAGGTCTCTCGTTGCCCGGGGCGCCAGAGCTTCGATCGGCGACTTCGGTGTCGGGTACATCGATTTGTCGATGCTCCACCAACTACCGTTCGATTCTGTCACCTTGGATCGTTCCTTGATCCGTCAGATTGCATCGAACGAACAAGCAGCCGACCTGCTGAAGATCCTCGTCGACCTTGGCACACGCCTTGGGCTTTCAACGACTGCTGCCGGCATTGAAACCCGCGAACAAGCAGACATGTTGGCGCAGATGGGATGCACGAATGCTCAGGGATATTTCCTGGCTCGACCTCTGCTAGCAGACGAAATGACCGACCTGCTTGTGCAGCACCGCTCCGGCGGTCACTCGCTGCTTCAAAACAACTAGCTCTCGAGCGATCTGGGTCGATTGGTCCAAATCGGATCAGGAACCGTCTGTTGATCGCGAAATAGCTCAACTTGGGTCGCGTTCTGTCGATCTGCTCATGGAGAGTTGCTCCGGACGGAACTGGCTCTCAGAGGAAAGGTGAGCACGTGAGAATTCGATCCAAGCTCCTGATGATGATGGCCATCCCGTTGGTCGCTCTCGTCGTCGTTGCTGCATTCGGCTTTCGTCAGCAGGCGAGCCGAGCGGGAAACGCTGATGATGCCATCGTCGTTGTTGAGACCGTTGAAGTCTACAACGATGCGGCTGTTGCTGTTGGCGATGAACGGCTCGCTCAACTCGGTGCCCAGGGAGCCATCCCAATCGACGAGGCGATGGGTAACACCGACGCTGCGATCGAGGCACTCGCTCGCCAGGGTCGAAACACTGCGGATGCGTCGGTTGGTACGCAAGCCGCGGCGCTGCAACAAGCAGTCACCACGGCTCGCGAGTCCACTGCAAACGTTCCTGCCATGGTGGCCGCATACGAGTCGGCAGTGTGGACGGTCGTCGGACAGCCGCTGGACGCAACGTCGTTCCCGTCTGCTGAGACCTACAACCTTGCTTCCGTGGATGCCTTCTTCATGGAGGGTGTGTCGATGCGGGAACAGACTTGGTTCAACTACCTGACCTCGACGACCCTCGCCGAAGCAATCGAACCGGTCACCCTCTCCTCACAGTTCGCCATGTCGAACGGTACGATTTTCCACTCATCCGTCATCGCTCCTGAAGCAGTCCAGACGGAGATCCGTCTCCTTGGCACGAGCCCTTCGGGTCAGGAACTTGGACAGCTCGAGACGTTGGCTCTGGATGGACTTGGTTCCACTGAGATCGTCGTGAGTGCGGACCAGGTGCTCCCGACACTCGTCGACTTCCGCAACGAGTGGTCTGCCGACATCGACGGCCGCCAGCAGGCTTTGCTCGCCATCGTGGAAGGCGATCGTCAGAATTCTTCAGATCTGCAGTCGCTGTTCACGCTTGCTGCGATTCTCGGACTCATTGTTCTTGGCGGCTTGATCTTCGTGATCTACCGCTCCATCGCAACGCCGCTCGAGAGTCTTCTCGAGCGAGCCGATGAGGTCGCCAACCGTGATCTTCCCGAGTTGGTGTACACGCTGCGGGCCAGCGACGTTCCAGAAGATCTTCCAACACCGCGTCCGATTGTCTCTGAGTCCTCAGATGAGATCGGCGACTTGGTCGATGCGTTCAACGAGGTCCAGATCACGGCGTACGACCTGGCAACCGAGCAGGCGCTTGGTCGTCGCAACGTCGCCGAAATGTTCGTCAACCTCGGTCGGCGTAACCAGCAGCTCCTGCAGCGCATCATCAGCAAGCTCACGGAACTTCAGAACGACGAAGAAGATCCAGACAAGCTTCGCGAACTGTTCGTGCTCGACAACGTGGTCACCCGCATGCGTCGGAACGCCGAGAGTTTGCTCGTGCTCGCTGGTTCTTCTACCCCTCGCCAATGGTCCAAGCCAGTTTCGATCGAGAACACCGTTCGTGCGGCGCTCGGCGAAGTCGAGGGCTATGAGCGAGTAGACATTGCTGCGCTCGCAGATGCTGAACTCAAGGGCACGGTTGTTGCCGATGTGGCGCACCTTTTGGCAGAACTGCTCGAGAACGCGCTGAACTTCTCAGATCCCTCAACGAATGTCTTGGTGAGTGGCCACGCCGAAAACGGTGGCTACCTCGTTTCGGTGTTCGACCAGGGCATCGGTATGAGTCCTGAAGAGTTGGTCATGAACAACGAGCGGATTACCAATCCACCGCCGTTGGATCAGGCCCCGACCCGGTTCCTCGGACTCTTCGTGGTCGGCCGACTCGGTGACCGACACAACATCAATGTGCGTCTTGTCGAGGCTCCAGGCCGCGGCGTGATGGCACGAATCGAAATCCCGGCCGATCTCTTGGCAGCGGTTTCCGAGGACGATCACTCTGAGCTTCCCGAGATCGCAGCGATGGTTGTGGCTGCGGAAGAAACAAGCCCGCTCTCAGAGAACCTTGACCTGGATGAAGAGATGGCGGCACTCACCGAATCCGCGACCCTGGAGCAGAGTCAGTCTGACTTCGTGGAAGCACCCGTCGCTCCAGTTGCTCAGGACCAGTCTTCAGACACGGCCGGAGAACTCCCTCCACTCCCGACCCGCGGCGCCAGCTCCCAACCAGTGGCTGACGGCGAATTGCCGACACGAGGAGCGGCAGGGGCAGACAGCGCTTCGGGCCTTCCGACTCGAGCTCGCCCAGAATCAGCGGCGGCGACAGCGGTCGCCGAACCCGTGGAGATGCCAATCGCCGAAATGGCTACGCAGCCAGGAGCCACTCCGAGCGCCACAGTCGACGGCGGTTTGCCGACGCGCAGTCGCGGCAATGCCTTCCAGACGGAAGCGACTGCACCTGTGGCGAGTGATACCGACCAGAAAACCCCAGCGCCAGAAACGAAAGACGCCAGCGCCCAGGCGGGTCAGTTCTCATCACTGATGTCCGCCTTCAGCTCCGGTGTGAACCGAGGTCTCGACGATGCGACAAATGATGCGTCTGCTGAGCCGACACAAGGTGAGGAATACACATGACCAACGGAACAGATCAATTCGCGTTTCTGCTGAACAACTTCGTGGCAGAAACCAGCGGTGTCGACGATGCGGTCGCCGTATCTGCTGACGGCATCAAGCTTGCGGCTTCTGACGGTCTTCCGTCGGCAACCGCCGATCAATTTGGTGCCATTACCTCTGGTTTGGCCAGTCTGACGTTGGGAGCTGCTCGCTGTTTCGCTGAAGATTCAGTGCAGCGCGTCGTGATCGAGATGGATCGCAGCTATCTGCTGATCGCAAACATCGCGCACGGGTCGGTGCTGGGCGTCGTTGCCCGCAAGGACTCAGACATCGGTTTCGTCGCATACGAGATGACGATCTTTGCCGAGCGAGCCGGACGTGTTCTCACGCCCGAACTTATTTCCGAACTCAAGAACACCCTCTCAATCTGAGGCCCGAGCACGTTCCGCTCCGGCGGGAATGGTGAAGCCAGATGGCGCAAGACGACAACGAAACGATTTTTGAAGACGAGCAAGACTTCATTCGCCCGTTCCTCGTTACTTCGGGGCGAACGACGAGTGCGGTCGACACCAAGCTCGAGACCATGGTCCAGCAAGTTGAAGGTGCCGACGGCTCGTTGTTGCGATTCGAAACGGCACGGATCTTTGAGATGAGTTCGAAGGCGATCTCCATCGCTGAACTCTCTGCCCACCTCTCCATGCCTTTCGGGGTTGTGCGAGTTGCAGTGGGTGACCTCATCGAGGGCGGACAACTACGGGCTCACAGGACTGTGACAAATGAATCATCTAACGACATCGAACTCATCAGCCGCCTCATGGCTGGCGTGCGGAGGCTCTGACAATGGCTGGCAATGACAACAACCCGGTCTCGGCCAAGTTCGTAGTCGCAGGTGGATTCGGTGTGGGCAAGACGACCTTCGTCGGCTCGGTCTCGGAGATCGATCCCTTGCGCACCGAAGCATCAATGACGAGCGCAAGCGTCGGCATCGATGACACGAGCAAGGTGCAAACCAAGACCACGACGACCGTGGCGATGGACTTTGGACGAATCACGATCGACAACGATCTGGTGCTGTACCTGTTTGGAACTCCCGGTCAGGACCGTTTCGGCTTCATGTGGGACGACCTCATCGCCGGAGCCTTGGGCGCCGTCGTCCTGGTCGACTCTCGCCGACTGGCTGACTGCTTCTACGCGGTGGACTACTTCGAGGCGAAGCGAATCCCGTTCGTTGTCGCAGTGAACGAGTTCGACGGCGAACTCGCCCATGGTTTGGTCGATGTTCGCCAAGCGCTGCAGCTCTCGGAAGAGACGCTTGTTGTCTCCGTCGACGCTCGAGACCGCGAATCAGTGAAGACCGCCCTGATTTCGTTGATCGAGGTCATTCTCACCCGAATGAGCATGGCAGCAGAAGCCGCGAGTTGACTTGGATCTGAGCGCTCACCGAGCCTCATCCACAACAACGAACCGTGAGAAGCTCGCTCCAAGGAGCGAGCTTCGGCGCGTGCGGGGCCCTCTCCCACATGCCTCCCGATGCTCCCTCGCAGCAGCGACGAAGATGTTGGCTAGGAGCTTGTGCGCGTGGCGAGGAGAGCGCTCAGCTCGTTGCGGCTGAGGGGTTCGTGGAACAGGAAGCCCTGGGCCAGGGTCCCACCGAGCTCGCATACAACGGCAGCTTGCTCAACAGATTCGATGCCTTCGACGACCACGCTCAAGTCGAGCGCCTCTGCAAGATGCATCACGGCCGACACAACGCTGCGAGTCACACGGTCGGTGTCGATGTTGATCACAAAGCTGCGATCGATCTTCACCGAGTCGATCGGCAGTTTCTGCAGATAGGAGAGTGAGGAGTAGCCCGTCCCGAAGTCGTCGACCGCGATGCGCACGCCAAGCTCGCGAATCGCATTGAGCACCGGAATGGTCGCTTCCATGTTGCCAAGCACGGCTGACTCGGTCAGTTCGACGGTGAGACGGCTTGGATCGAGCCCGTTTGTCGTCAGCGCATGAGCGACGGCGTCGACGAAGCTCGGCGAGGAGATCTGACCTGCAGTGGCGTTCACCGCAACGTCCACCTGTATGCCCTCGAGGTGAAGCTGAGAGATCTCGCTGGTTGCAACAGTGAGCACCTTGTCGCCGATGTCGCCAATGAGCCCAGCTTCTTCTGCAACATCGAGGAAGTCGCCGGGCATGTGCAGAATTCCTTCGCTGTCGCGCCACCGCACAAGCGCCTCGACACCGACGATTCTCGCCTCTGGCAACAGAACTACTGGCTGGTAGAACACCTCGAACCGATCTTCGGCGAGGGCCGAGATGAGCCCGGCTTCGATGTTGAACCGGCGATCGAGCTTTTGCTGAAGGACGTTGTTGTGCACAACGAACTGTCCTCGCAAATTGTCCTTTGCGTAGTAGGCGCCAGTATCGGCTTCTCCGAGAAGCGCACTCGCGTCTGCCACGCCATCTTGCTTGGCAATGGCGATGCCGATACTCATGCCAACTCGTACGGATCGGCCCTGGATTATGAACGGGCGATCGATGACTTCGAGCATTCGTTGGGCCACCATCGATGCCGCCGCTTCGTCAGCGTCGGCAAGGACAGCGACGAATTCGTCGCCCCCGAGTCGACCAACGGTCACCTCTCCCTGCCGGGTCTTGGACGAGCAGACGTCGGTAAGTCGCGTGGCCAGCATCATCAGGAGTCGGTCGCCGGCGCGATGACCAAGGCTGTCATTGACCACCTTGAATCGATCGAGGTCGCAGAAGAGTACGGCGGGTTGCTGGCCTGCTTCGAGATGCCCGGTGATGGTTCTGAGAAGCTCGGCGCGGTTCGCCAGCCCAGTCAGCTCGTCGGTAAATGCCATCCGTTCGAGTTCGTTGGTGAGAGTTCGTTCCGCGGTGATGTCTCGACCAACGCCGAAAAGCAGGCCAGAGTTGAGATCGAGGGAGATCGACCATTGAATGTCGTGGCATCGCCCGTCTGACGCAGACATGCGGAGCATCGCCTCGCAGCTGCCAGTGGTCTTCAGCTGAGACTCGACCGACGAAGCGGAGTCGGAGCCGGACTCCACGACAAGTTGCCAGAAATTTGCTGCGTCGGCCGGAGGGACTCGATAGTCGCCGTCGTCGACGATGGCGACGCCGGGATCGCCTGACGGCTGTCCGAGAACTGCTGCCCACTCGTGGTTGGCTTGCAAAATCCGGCCGTCCGAACTGCAAACGACAAAGATCACGCCGTCGGTATTGAAGAACTGGCGGAGCAGGTGGTCCCGAACATCTTCGGGTGACTCCGCGACAGCCGGTTTCACGGGTCCGGAGATGAGGAAGTAGCTCGAGGTGTGGTCGAGCGGCTTGGAACTCCATCCAACGGGAAGAGCGTTGGCTGCAGCATCAGATCCAACGGGGGGAAGCGCCAGGACGTTCAGGTGCCGCTTGGCCGCGTCGTTGGCCTCGATAACGCTGCCGTCAGCCGTTACAACGGCCGCTGGTTCGTTCACGGAATGGACGAAGATCGCCCACATTTCCTCCGCGAACGATCGAGCGCTAGTCACTCCTTCAATTTCGGCCGGAAAGGTGGTGTTCTTGAGGCTTCTGAGTTCACGACGGGCTCTGCGCCCTGGCTTCCTTCAGGATTGCTGCGGCCGACCTCGCAACTTCGTCGAGCCGATCTCGATTGGGAACCCGAAGCGACAGCGTCTTTTCGTCTGTGACGATGATCAGCTGGCCCTTCGTCGCGTCTCGCTTGAGATCTGACACGTCGGAGATCTTGAGTGCGGTCGGACGGTTGAACCGGCCGTGATCCATCAGGGTCTGCACGAGCGCCTTGGGTTCACCGCCAACGGCTTGCTGGAGCGTCTGCATGGTGGTGAAGTCGACCTCTGCGGTCACAAACAGCAGATGGTCGATTCGGATGATCGCCTGATACCAAAGCCCGCGAGGACTCGGAATCGTCCATTGGTGGAGAGCGACGTTCGCCATTGGTTTGATATCGGCATTGTTCGCCCCACGTTGAGTATCTCGTTGATCGCGCCCAGACTCTTGCCATGTTGATGGACACCATCCGTGCTGATCTGACTGCTGCCATGAAGGCGAAGGACGCCGTTCGGCTTCGAACGCTTCGAGCAATCATTGCAGCCGTACAGGAGGCCGAAGTCTCGGGTGAGGCAGCCAAGACACTGACCGACCCAGAGATCGAGAAGGTCATCAGCGCGCAAGCGAAGCGTCGTGTGGAAGCAGCCGAAGCCTTTGCCGAGGGTGGCAGAGATGAAAAGGCCGCCGATGAACGAGCCGAGCTCGCGATCCTGGAGGAGTACTTGCCCGAAGGACTCAGCGATGAAGAACTCGCTCTGCTGGTGGCTCGAGTCTTGGCTGACAACGGGCTGACAGAGAAGGCCCAGATGGGGCAGGCGATGAAGGCAGTCAACGCTGAAGTCGCGGGACGCGCCGACGGTCGGGCGGTGGCCGACCTGGTGAAGTCGAGCTTGACCGATAGCTAGCAACGTTCAACAGCTGGTCGCGATTGTGCGGCCGCTGTGCTGGGCCGGAAGCATTCTGGCCGTTCCGCTGGGTTGAAATTCAGTGGTCGTGACTGGTCGGTTCTAGTGTCGCCGCATGACTCAGATGCGGTTCGGCTGTTTCCTCGCTCCTCACCACCCCATTGGTGAGCATCCGATGCTCCAGATCGAGCGCGACCTGGAGTTGGCTGCGCTGCTCGACAAACTGGGTTACGACGAGTTCTGGTGTGGTGAGCATCACTCCACAGGTTGGGAGACGATTGCCTCACCCGAGATGTTCTTGGCGGGAGCCGCCCAGCGCACGCATCGAATCAAGCTCGGCACCGGTGTCGTCTCGCTGCCCTATCATCATCCGTTCCTCGTGGCCCAGCGCATTGTCCAACTCGATCACATGAGTGGCGGGCGAGCGATCCTCGGGACCGGTCCGGGAGCTTTGGCGTCTGATGCCCACGTACTCGGCATCGATCCGTTGACTCAGCGTGATCGTCAGGACGAGGCAATCGGCGTCATCATGCCGCTTCTGGCCGGCGAGCGAGTGAGCCACCAGAGCGACTGGTTCACGCTCAACGACGCGGCGTTGCAGATCTTGCCCATGCAACCGAAGGTTGAGATGGCAACGGCGTCGATGGTCAGCCCTTCCGGTATGACCCTTGCCGGTAAATATGGAATGGGCGTACTTTCGATCGGTTCGACGTCGACCGCTGGTATTCAATCTCTGCCGTTGCAGTGGTCGTTCGCCGAGGAGTCTGCTCTCCAGCACGGCACCGATATCGATCGCAGCGCGTGGCGAGTGATGTTCAACTTCCACATCGCCGAGAGCCGCGAGGAGGCAAGAGCCCAAGCCAAAGACGGCCTCATGCGCTGGCACAACGAATACACCGTCGGAACATTGATGCGAGCTGGTGTGGAACCCTTCGACAATCCCGATCAAGCGGTAGACGAGATTGCGTTCGCTGAGACCGCCTCGGCCGTGATCGGCACCCCTGACGATCTGATCGACCGCATTCGCCACATGTATGAGATCACTGGCGGCTTCGGCGCCGTCATCGGGTTCGCTAACGACTGGGCCAACATTGAGAATCAGCGACGAAGCTGGGACCTTGTCGCCCGCTACGTGATTCCCGAGATCAATGGTTATCTCGAGCCGCTCAAGAAATCTCGCCAGTACGTGATCGATCACCGGGAGTATTTCGACCGTGCTGGTCAGGCCGTACTCAACAAGATCATGGAGAACGATCGAGCAGCGGCGGCGCTCGAGGAGACCCAAGCAGCGGCTGCAATCTCCTCGCCCAATGCTCCTGACCTGACCAAGGCCAAGCCGGCGAAGAAGGCTGCGAAGGCCAAGCCGGCGAAGAAGGCTGCGAAGGCCAAGCCGGCGAAGAAGACTGTGAAGGCCAAGCCGGCGAAGAAGGCTGTGAAGGCCAAGCCAGCCAAGAAGGCCTAGCGCGGCACCTCTGCGCTACAAATCGAGAATGAACTGTCGGCCATCACGTTCGTGCTGCTCGAGGTTTCCACGTTCGCCATATTGGGTACCCGTGGGGCAGGCAACGATGACTGGCTTGTTGGCCTCAGCCCACGGGGCCAATTCGACGCGTAGCTGATGCCGCCCAGAACGGCTGACCAGCGATCCCCCGGGGCCGGACGAGACCAGTGGAGCACTCACGATCAACAGGTCGGCCTGCGTAGGACTCACAAGATCGGCGTTTGACACTGACCAGATGGCGCCATCGAGATGAGCTCGGCCGTCGATCTCAACAGGTTTCGCCCCGAGAGGAATGGCACCAGAAGCGGCGATTTCGAGATCGGGGCGATCGGTCGCGTCGAGCCGGACAGCTCGACGAGCAGGCGGTCGGCAGGCGAGCGACACGACCTGAGCGTACGTGTCGTCTTCGATATGGCGAATCCAGGTGCGGGCGTCGGCTCGACCCGGCGGCTGGATCCATCCGATCGTTTTACCTGCAACGAGTCGCACGGACGCGGCGATTCGCTCGGTACGCGAGGGTGCGTCGGGTGCTGAAGCGATGCTCGTGAGCGCAGCGGCCACGTTTTGGGGCAGTGGCTCCCGGGCGCCGATTCGGCCAGCGATGAACGCTCCGATCGAGGTGCCCGTGATGGAGTGAGACATCGTGGGGACAAACGATGCACGTTCTTTGAGCCCGGCGAATACACCGCGGGTCCACGCGCCGCCGCTTGATCCGCCGGCGCCGAGAATCAGTGCGACGTTCATGTTTGGGTGACCAACTTCGAGTTCGGTCATTCGTCGAGAAGCTCGCCCAGACGGTCAAGTCGACGTTCCCAGTTTTGCGTCGTTGTCGCGATCCAGTCGGCCGCAGAAGTCAAGCCGGTTGGGTCGACGTGAAACTGCAGTTCGCGGCCGAGCTTGGTCCCTCTCACAAGCGATACCGCTTCGAGCGCGGAGAGGTGTTTGGCGATGGCCTGGCGGCTGACATCGACGTTGCGGGCCAGTGCTGAAGCCGATTGTGGTTCGTTCGCCAACATGGCGAGAAGCTGCTGTCGTGTTGGGTCAGAGAGCGCGGCGAAGACATCTGCGGGGTCGCCGTCGTTGCCCTTGTTGGCGTGCTTGTCGCCGTCGGCGGACTTCGTCATGATCGAGCCACGCCAGTGCCCGAAAGCGATGCGTCGACATCGAACACGCGATCACGCGACTCGGTGATCGTGACGATTGAGTCGCTTCCATCGGGTTCGACAATTACCTCAACGAGGGTCGAGGGCGCAGGGCCCGTGTGCCAGAGACGAGCGACAACTCGCTCGGGACGCCGAGTTTCGGCCGCAACGATCTGCCATCGAACGTCGGGTTCAAGCCAGCGATCGAATTGCACGACGAGGGGCCAGACCTTTGTCGGTGCGTGCGGGAATCGGCGCGACGTCGTGACCTCGTTCATCAACTCACTGTACGACGGCGACATGAGGTCGCGCAATCAGAGAGTTGCACATGATCGCACGCCGACTACGGTCAAACCATGACAAGCAATCAAACAGTTGCAGGTTCTCGTTCAGGTCAGCAGCAAGTTCCGCGGATTGGAGCCGTGGTTCGTGGGCTGAAACCCACGCGTGCTCACTGGGTCGAGACAGTGAAGAAGTTCGATGATCAAGGATTCGACATCGTGCTCGTGCCTGACCACATCGGCGTTCCTTCGCCGTTCCCGCTGATGGTGTCTGGTGCGTATCTCTCCGACCGTCTTCGCTTCGGCGCGCAAGTGCTCAACAACGAGTTCTGGAACCCGGTGTTGTTGGCTCGTGATCTGGCCACCTCTGTCGTGGTCACCGATGGGCGGATCGAGCTGGGTCTTGGCGCCGGTCATGCCGAACAGGAGTTTGCCCAGATCGGCATGGCCTATGACCCGCCGGGACCGCGGATCGAACGACTCGCAGCGGCGGCAACCATCGTGAAGCAGCTCGTCGAGGGAGAGACGGTGACGACGACCGACGCCCCTTACCTTCTCACTGAAGCTGCGTTGGGCCTTCCGGTTCCCTCGCAGGCAGTCCCCACCATGATCGGTGGCAACGGCGATCGAGTTCTGCGAATTGCCGCCGAACAAGCTTCGATCGTCGGGTTCACTGGCTTCACATCGGGAAACCAGCGGGTCCAAACTGAGTTGAGCCATTTCGGATGGGACGGACTGGTGAACCGCATTGCGCACGTGCGGGACTGTGCGGGGGAGAGGTTCGACGAACTGGAGCTCAGTGCGCTGCTGCAAGCGGTGATCATTACCGATGACCCTGAAGCAGCAGCCCAAGAGTGGAACGCTCGTGTCGATCCGAGTGTCGCGACGAACAGTCCGTTCATGCTGCTTGGCTCGGTTGCGGAAATTCGAGAGCAAGTTGCTCGGCTCCACGAGCTCGGCGTCACATATCTCACGGTGTTCGACAACTTCACCGATGCATTGGCTGGCGCGTTGGCCTGAACTCTTTTGTTCGAACCGAGGGTCGGTGCGGAAGCCGAGTCGGCGGCGCGCCGCAATGGCCGTCTACCCTCGACATCGTGCCCGAGCCTGCTCATGAGCCCACACTCCTCGATGTCGAGGATGTTGGGTCACGGTCAAGTACGTCCGTAAAGACGGGACCGCCCGGTTCGCCCAAGGTCTACATCGCGCTCGCAGCGATACTCGCTGGTGTGATTGGTTGGTCGGTGATCTCTTCATCTGATGCCGATGGGGCCGACGATGTCGCACCATCGACCTCGGTCGCTGAAGTGGTCGGTGACCTGGAAGACGAAATCGGAGGCACATTTGATCCGGAGCCAGATCCTGAGCTCGACGAGTCGCCTCCCTTGGACGAGCTACCTCCGTTCGATGAAATGGACTCCTTTGACCCCTTGGCTCCCGGATCAGGCTTGACGCTGTTGGCCAACATGGAAGAGCGTGGGCTGGTGTCGCTCGATCTGGACACCGGGGACGCCACCGAGTTTGGCTACCCCGTCGATGAGTTTCTGCTCCAGACCGATGAGTACGTGATCATCCGGCACTACGACAGCGGCCGTCACTCCGCCGTCGCTCTCGATGACCTGGCGGCGACGCCCCTCATCATTTCGCGCAACACCTGGGTCGTGAGTGCGAAGGAGGGCGAGGACGAGACGATCGTGAGTTTCCTCACTCGAGTCGACGACGAAGAGAACGGTCAGATGTACACCGAGATGGCAATCGATCTCGATATCGAGACGATCATCAATCGAGGTTCGCTGACTGATCACCACCCATCGCTGGCCTCGTTGAATCGGCTGCATCCCAATGGTGACCTCATCACTGGTGCGACGGGTGGCGTCTATGAATCAGTTGGGCCGAACTATGAGCGGGTCGCTGATGGACGGCTTCTCGCATTCGATGACGAGTTCGCCATCATCGAGGAGTGTGACGATGCCCTCATCTGTGAGACCTCCTGGGTGACGCGAGCTGATTGGCAGCCCGTCGATCGGCCCCTTCCGGTAGAGCAGTTCAACGATGGTGTGATTCTCGGGGCAGGTCGGGTGCTGGTATATCTGACACCTTCCAGCGAGAACTTCCGCGCGTTCGATGTCGCTGCCGGCACGGAGATCGACATCTCGCTCACGACTGTTAAGCCCGCAGTCAGTGGTGACGGACAGTGGATCGCAGTTCTGAACAACGGTGGTGCGATCGGGGTCCTCAATTTGCAGAATCTTGACACCGGCGAAACGGCAAGCCTGTTTGGACCGTTCGACGGGCCGATCGCCCTCATGGAGACCAGTCGCTGACCCGATCGCTGCTGCCCGGTTGTCCGATCTAGTGTCTCCTCTGGTGGCAGAATTCGACGCAGACAACGAACCCGAACTTCTCGGCCTCGAACGACAGGCGACCCGGATCGAGTCGACGGTGTCAACTGGCGGGTCTCGGTCGCCGAAAGTCTTCGCAATCGTTGGACTTGTGGTGGCTGCACTCATCGGATGGTCGATCCTGGCGTCGCCGGCTAATGAGAACGTGGAGGTCGACGAAGCGAGTTCGGACCTGTTGGCCCAAGAGGGTCAGGCCGACGACGAGACAGATGAACTCGAAAGCACAGAGCCGAGCCAGTCCACGACCTCGACGCCTGACGATTCGCTTGAGGTTCTCGAGTCGCCACCGGCTGGCGCGTCAACGGATGAGGATGGCGTTGGCGCCATCGCCGCTGAAGTCTCGGACGCCGGCGACGGGCCGATCCTTCCTGGCAGCGGCCTTGCGCTTGTCGCCAACCAGTTCCGAAACATGTCGGTGATCAACCTCGAGAGCGGCACCGTTCTCGAGTACCCGCATCGATTCGAGGAACTACTCCTACAGGTCGACCGTTATCTCGTCTATCGCACGACCGATGGTGGTGTGTCGATTCTCGATAGCCAGCAGCCCGAGGTTCGCCCCGAGGAGCTTCTCACGGACAATTGGTACGTCTTCGCAGCTCGGCCAGCGGCCGACGGGGCGATCACGGTTCTCTCGGATTCATACCTGTCCGGCGGGAACTCCGGCATTATCGAGGCCACGATCGATCTGGCGTCCGGAGAGGTTCTTGACCGCCAGCCAGCGGACGTCTCTCAGCTCAACGCGCTCGGTCCGTTCGGGATCTTTGGGTTCGACACCGATCTCTTTTCGCCGGCAACGGGCGGGGTCTATGTGGCTGAGGACGATGGCTTTCGCAAGGTGCTCGATGGCCGGGTCGTTGCGTCAAACGACGAGTTCGTCCTTGTCCAAACGTGTGACGAGGCGCTGGCCTGCTCGCGTCAGTGGCATGCAGTCGGAACCTGGGAACCGATCGTGCGAGCTTTGCCAGAAGTCGCGTTTGAGTCGGGAGACCTTCAGGGCAACGGTCGCGTGCTCCTCTATTTCACCTCAACGGTCGAGACGGGGTTTGGCATCGAGATCTTCGACGTCGAACGTGACAGGCCGGTTGATCTTCCTCCGTTCGCTGGAAGCCTCCCGGCGGTGAGCCCCGATGGAAGGTATGTCGCCTATGTCTCTCAAGAAGGCGAAGCCTCTGTGCTGGATCTTGACACCGAAGAGTCCACGACGATCGCTGGAAACTGGGCACCGGGTTCCCTCGCCTTCATTGACCTGCCCTGATCTTGTCGTGATCTGGCTCCGATGGTCTGAGCTGCCGCGAGGTCGGCTACGCTCGAAACTTCCCTGCGCAGGTGCCCGAGTGGCCTAAGGGAGCGGCCTGCAAAGCCGTGATTCGCGGGTTCAAATCCCGCCCTGCGCTCCAGGAGCAGCTGGCGATAGAGAACGCACACAGCTGTAGAGTATGAAGTATCTAGCGATAGGGGAGCAGGCCGCAGGGCCGGCTCCTTTGTCCGTTTTGTGAGCTGAGTCCTGCGCTGCGAACCCGGACTTGTCCGTCTTGTCTTTGAGCCAGCCTGTAGTCCTCGGGGTCCAGTCGCCTACGATCGCAGGCATGCCTGGCCTACTTCCCAACGTCGATCCCGACGGACTGCTCGAGTACTCCGTCGTCTACACCGATCGAGCCCGCAATCACATGTCTGCGGGCTTCCAGGAGGTCATGAATGACCTCTCACGCGTTCTGAAATCGGCCTACAACGCCGATGCCGTGGCGATCGTGCCCGGTAGCGGCACGTTCGGTATGGAGGCGGTCGCCCGTCAATTCGCCACGGACCAACACTGCGTCGTCGTTCGCAATGGTTGGTTTAGCTACCGGTGGACGCAGATCTTTGATGCCGGCTCGATTCCGTCGAGTTCTACGGTTTTGAAGGCTCGCCGAATCGAAGAGGGGCCGACCGGACAGTTTGTTCCGTGCCCTATCGATGAGGTCGTCGCCACGATCCGAGAAGAGAAGCCGGCTGTGGTGTGTGCGCCTCACGTCGAGACCTCGGCCGGAATGATCCTGCCTGATGACTACATCAAGGCAATCGCCGACGCAGTCCACGAAGTCGGCGGATTGCTCGTTCTTGACTGCATTGCGTCGGGAACTATCTGGGTCGATATGGAAGCGACGGGTGTTGACGTCCTGTGCAGCGCCCCGCAGAAGGGATGGAGCGGACCACCATGTGCCGGCCTCGTCATGTTGAGTGAGCGTGGTCACCAGGCGCTCAGCGACGCTGCCCCGAGCACGAGCTTCTCTGCGGATCTGCGCAAGTGGCGGGAGATCATGCATGCCTATGAAACCGGCGGGCACAGCTATCACGCGACGATGCCGACCGACGCGTTGACCGCATTTCGCGACGTCGTGCTCGAGACCGAGAAGTACGGGCTGGATCGTGTTCGTGCTGAACAACAGGAACTCGGGGACAAGGTCCGGGCTGCGCTCAGTGCACGAGGAATTGTGAGCGTGGCGGCGGATGGTTTCGGTGCTCCCGGCGTTGTCGTGAGCTACACCGCTGATCCAGGGATGAAGAACGGCTCGAAGTTCGCCGCCGAGGGCATGCAGATCGCCGGTGGCGTACCTCTGATGTGCGACGAGGGTGACGACTTCTCCACATTCCGTCTCGGCCTGTTCGGCCTCGACAAGCTCCACAACGTCGATCGCACTGTCGCATCCCTCGAAGCGGTGCTTGACCAGATCGTCTAGCAAATCACCGAACGGTTTTCGCCGGTGACGGGTGTCGGAGGGGCTGCCAGCCGGTAGTCTCTGCGCACCAATACGACATCACCTCGGTGATGCTCGGGCCGTTAGCTCAGTTGGCTAGAGCACTACCTCGACACGGTAGGGGTCACAGGTTCAAGTCCTGTACGGCCCACAAGAACGAAGCCCCGCTCGTTGAGCGGGGCTTCGGTGGTTGTAGACCTACCAGGACAGATCCCGGCAGCCCGTGTGGCTTTCGGGCTCCACCTGAAAGGTCCCGTGCGTGACTCCGTGGCCCGTGGCGAGGAGCTCGCGGGCGGCATCGAGCACCGAGTGATGGTCTGCCTCATCAACCGTCATCAGATGGGCCGAGGCGGCCTCCATCTCCGAAGTCAAGGTCCACACATGGAGATCGTGGACGTCGACCACTCCGTCAATGCTGGTGAGATCGTTGTGCAGCGCCTCCAGGTCGACGTGGGGCGGGGCAGCTTGAAGCAGCACACGCACGGCGTCTCGTCCCAACCGCCAAGTACGAGGAAGGATCCACAACCCGATGACTGCGGCAATGACGGGATCGACCCATGCCCAGCCGAATATCTCAAGTAGGAGTGCGGCGATGATGACACCAACCGAGCCAACCGCATCGGCCACGACCTCGAGATAGGCACCACGAATGTTGAGTGATTCTTGTGATCCCTCGCGCAACAGGGCGAACGCAATGAGGTTTGCGATGAGACCGAGCACGGCGACGCCGAACATTTGCCAACCGAGAATTTCGGGCTCGTTGCCGAACCTCCTGGCTGCTTCGATGACCACCCAGATCGCTACGGCAAAGAGCAGCAGGGAGTTGACGAACGCGGCGAGAATCTCGAGCCGGTAGAGGCCGAAGGTGTGTGGGTTGCTGATCGAGCTTTTCTTCGGGTCGAATCGACTGGCGAGCTGAATTGCTGCAAGTGCCATGCCGAGGCCGATGACATCGGTGAGCATGTGACCCGCATCGGAGAGCAAGGCCAGGCTGTTTGTCCAGAACCCAGCGACAGCTTCCACGACGAAGAAGCTGGCGATGATGCAGAACGCAAACATGAGCGGTCGCTTGTGACGAGCGCCAGCCGTGGCGAGACTTGGGCCGTGCGAATGGCCGTGATCGTGTGAATGGCCGTGATCCGAGCTCATTCCCGACCTCCCGGCTCGTGAGCTGCATGGTCCCGCATCACGACGAGGAGTTGCCGAACGTGGTCGTCGTCGAGGCGGTAGTGCACGGCTCGCCCGTCACGTCGATTACGAACAATGCCGGCGCCTCGAAGGAGTCGAAGGGCTTGGCTCACCTTGGTCTCACTGACATCGAGGCATTCTGCGATGTCGCCGACCCGCCGATCTTCTTCGTGAAGGAGACAAAAGAGAATGCGAACTCGTGTCGGGTCGCCGAGCAGTCGAAACATCGCGGCGAGGTCGTCTGCGTCCTCAAGGGTCGGCGAACCAGTGGAAATCGATACCTGCACATATGTGAAGGTATGTCATTCCACAGCAGATGACAAGGGTCGTACGGCCCGAACGCTTGTGGAGAGGAGTCGCGGCCGCTGGCGTGCGGCGAGACGTTGTGGTCGAGTGACCGAGCAGAGTGACGTGAAAAGTCACCGTATGTGGTTCGACCAACCCCCCATGTGGTGGGTATGCGCGCAAAGGTGGAATCACCCAGGTAGTTTCACTCTGGGCAGTCGGGGCATCAGAAACCTCAACCAAAGGCAAAGATCCATGAAACGTTCCTGGATTGCGGCAATCGCAGTACTTATTGCGATCTCAGCATCAGCACTCGGCGCAACGACAGCAGGGAGCGAGTCCTCATCGGGAACATCCGATGACTACGTCGCTCCACCCGCAGTCTCCTGCGCTGATCCCATCGCGGTGGCTTCCACCGGACCGACCGACGACGAATCAATGAGCCAGCCCCGTCTCGGGCTTGGCCAGGACCTGTCCAAGTCGCTCAGCTACTCGGCGACTCTGCCCGCAGGCGTCTACGCCGTCGAGGCAGCGACGCACGACAGCTATTCCTTCCGTGACACGGTCGGCGTCCAGTCTCACGAACAGGCCAGAGTTGTGTTCGTCTCCGGCGGCGTCGATATCGCGGCGACCGGCTACACGACCGAACTCGGCGACGATGCCCGCACCGGTTGGGCACTCGACAACCTCGGCGAGATCACGCTCGACCAGGCTGCTGATGGCATTCGGGTCGAGCATTACGGCGCCGTGAACCCAGCGGTCGGTCCGAACTCGCTCAAGCTCACGGCGCTCTGCGTCACCCCGGTGTCGGTTGATCCGTGTGCCAACTTGGTTGAGGGCGAAGCGGTTCCGGCTGAGTGTGATCCGTGTGTCGTTGCTGAGGGTGAAGAGCTGCCGTCTGCGTGCGTGCCCGTTGATCCGTGTGCCAATTTGGTAGACGGTGAAGAGATCCCCGCTGAGTGTGATCCGTGCGTGGTTGCTGAGGGTGAAGAGTTGCCGGCTGAGTGTGATCCGTGCGTGGTTGCTGA
>CALHCB010000041.1 GCA_937930695.1 uncultured Acidimicrobiales bacterium
CCCGAGCCTCGATGAACTGTCTCGAGAGACAGCGAAGGCAACCAATGCATACGTTCGGGAGGTTGGTTTCTACCGAGACCTCCAGGCCAACGTCTCGATACCGACGCCGCATCTCTTTCACCTCGGCGAGGACCTCGATCAGAATCGTTTCGTCCTCATCATGGAAGATGTTCGATTGGCGACTCAAGGAGACCAGCTTGCGGGGTGTTCTGTCGAGGACGCGCAACGTTCGGTTGCGGCCCTTGGTGGACTCCACGGACCACTGTGGAACAGTCCCCTGGCAGATCGCTTTGACTGGATCAGCGCCAGGACCCCGGACCGAGCAGCAGAGATGTCGGGGCTTCTCGACATGGTGGTCCCGGGATTCATGGACCGCTATGGCAGCCGTCTTGCCCCCGAAGTGTTCGACGCAGTGCACTGGGTCGTTGCGAAGTACACGCGGTGGTTCACGAGTTTCGAGACGCCGACGACGTTGGTGCACGGGGACTATCGACTCGACAACATGCTCTTCTCAACGGCGCCGCAAGCCCGTCCGCTCACGGTCGTGGACTGGCAGACCGCGGCACTTGGACATGGTCCAGCTGATGCGGCGTATTTCGTTGGAGCGGGACTGCTCCCCGAGACTCGTCGAGAGGTCGAGTCCGATCTGATCGTGCTCTATCACCAGTCGCTCACGGACTCCGGCGTTTCGGTTGATCTCGAGGTAGTTCGGCGTGACTATGGGCGCGGCTCGGTCAGCGGTCTGATCATGGCCGTCGTCGCCTCCCAGATTGTTGGACAGACTGATCGAGGCGACGAAATGTTCTGCGTCATGGCGGAGCGGCACGCTGCCCAGATGGCCGATCTCGGAGTGGCGGACCTCATTGGCTGAATGAGAGAGTGCGCCCATGGCGATCGACTTCTCCCTCACCGAAGACCTTGAAGACATCCGTAGCCGCGTCCGCACTTTCGTAGACGAGGTGGTGAAGCCGGCGGAGGCGAACATCCGAGAGAACAAGCTGGATGCTCCGGCCGACCAAGGTGGCGATCGCAAGGCCTACGTCAGTGCCTTGGTCGGGATGCGAAAGGAAGCGCAAGACGCAGAGCTTTGGATGCCTCACATGCCCGAGGACTGGGGCGGAATGGGGTTGGGGCATGTCCAACTTGCCATGGTCCAGGCCGAGGGAGCCAAGTCCCGATTCGGGCCATGGGCCATGAACTGCGCCGCTCCCGACGAGGGGAACATGCACACCCTCTTGCATTGGGGTACCGACGAGCAGAAGGAGAAATACCTCAAGCCGTTGTGTGAGGGCGCCTCGAGCTCATGCTTCGCCATGACAGAGCCCGAGGTTGCCGGTTCTGACCCGACGCTGATCCGAACCAACGGGTACCCCGATGGCGAGGAGTGGGTGCTGAATGGTCACAAGTGGTTCATCTCGGGAGCCCACCGCGCGAAGTTTGCCATCCTGATTGCTCGTACCGAGGACGACCCTGATTTGCCTCAGGCAGCCAATACGGCGTTCATCATCGATCTCCCGAGCGATGGGTGGACCGAGGTTCGCCAGATCGAGACCATGCACGGGTCGACCGGCCACTCCGAGATCATGATCGAGGACCTTCGAGTCCACGAATCACACATGCTCGGTGGTCGAGGTCAGGGGCACCTGCTCGGTCAGTACCGCTTGGGGCCAGCTCGACTTGCTCATTGCATGCGATGGGTCAGTCAAGCCGAGACTGCGCTCGACATGATGGTTGCGCGGTCTCTTGATCGCTTTTCACACGGTTCGATCCTGGCGGAGAAGCAGGGCGTTCAATGGATGATTGCGGACTCGGCGATGGAGATCTATCAATCGAAGCTGATGATTCTCCATGCGGCCTACAAGATCGACCGAGGAGACGACTTCAAGAGCGAAGTCAGCATGGCAAAGCACTTTGTCGCCAACTCACTCAACCGCATCATCGATCGGGCCATCCAGGTGCACGGAGCGCTCGGTTACTCAACCGACACTCCCCTCGCTCACATGTCACAGCAAGCCCGTTGGGCTCGCTTCGCCGACGGAGCAGATGAGATTCATCAGATGCGAATCGCGCAGCGAACGATTGCGGCGTACAAGGATCACGGCACGACGAGTTCGGCGACGGGCGACCTTCCGCTCTAACCGCCGAAGGTGGGCGGTGCTGAACCAGGGATCAGCGCGTCGTCGCTTCAGCAAGGCGGTCAGCGAGGGACTCTTTCTGTGCTGGTGGTGTCGAGGAATCCCGTCGCTCCCGCATTCCTCGAGCGAGTTCGATCTGCTCTTTGCGCCGATCGTTGTGCGGGCCATAGTCCGAACGCCGAATTGTGGCGACGCGCAAGATGGTGAGTACGACGATGGCGAGCCAGAGGCCGCCGCCCACTGCCATCACGATTGGGTTCGTGACGTCCGAGCCGGCGGAGATTGCGTGCACCGTGCCCATGATGCAGACGAGGTACGCCCCGAGGTGAATGCCGTGCCAGAGACGTTCCGGCAAGAATTTCTTGATCAACGAGGATCCTTCAACTGCGGCCAGCAACCAGGCGGCAACGATGCCCCACGCAACGGCGAGTGGACGCCAGGCCGATGCGCCAGGAATCAGAAGCTCGGCCCATCCGAAGTGGACGAAGCTGTCCGCCCACAAGGTGATCATGTGGAGGACAAGGAACACGACGCTCATGCCCCCGACGAAGCGGTGAAGGTCGATCAACCAGGGCTTGGACGGCAGACGGCGCGAACGCTGGCGGGTGACGTTGAGTGAGAGCAAGAGACCGAGCACGATCGACGTGGCTGACGTTGCCCACGTCATCAGGCCGGCAGCTCGTGTTGCGTACCACCAGATCTGGTCGCTCATCGTGTCGCCGCCTGAAGCACGAAGACGTCGAAACTCACCGAGTGAGCGACATGTCCTGAGCGATCAACCGTGAGGCCGCTGGCCATGAAGTGTTCGGGTTGGCCACCGGCCAGCATCCATTTGGTGACGACTTCAGCGCCGACGGCCGTCTTTGCGATGGCTGAGACGGTCTGTGGCCCGTCAACCCGACTCTGTCCTGTTGCGGGATCGATGAGATGGTGTGCTGAACCGGATGCCGTTGGCCAGGTTCGCCGTGTCGTTGATGAGGTGCACACGGCTCCCTCTACGAGGGCGACGATTCGAGTCTCAGCCGAGCCGGGACAATCGAGCGTGACGGTCCAGGTGCCGTTGTCCGGGCCGTCACCTCGAACGCGAAGGTCACCTCCGATGTTCACACAGCAGCCCGATGCCCCAAGGTCCATCAAGTGAGCGGCGACGAGATCGGCAGTCGCCCCCTTTGCAATTCCGCCGAGATCGAGCTGCGCCCCTGCGGGCAAGACCACGAGCCCCGACTCCGCATCGGTTTCGATCGCTGCGGTTGGCGACGTATCACCCGAACGGTCCCGACGCGACGACGAGCCGGGATTGGGCGTGCATGCTGGAGCCGAAATCAGGTCGAACGGTTGGTCATAGCCGGCCTCGGCCAGCTCGCGACCCAACATCGGATCGAAGGCTCCGTGGGTGTCCACCCATGCTTGCCTTGCCAATGCGATCAGATCGAGCGTTGGGCGACTGACTACCACGGGTCGGCCGCCAGCGCGATTCAGCTGAGCCACCTCAGAGTCAGGCCGAAACCGACTCAAGCGCCCCTCTGTCGATTCGATCAATTCTCTCGCACTCGTTCGAGCGTGATCGACGGCGGTTTCCTCCAGCCCGAGAACGATCAGGTGCACGTTCGTGCCCATCGCAGCGAAGTTCTCGTTGATCAGCGTGGTCTCGTCGCACAACCCGCCAGACGGACCGAACTCGTTGGAATCGATGGCAGTCAACTCGCACCACTTTGCGTTGTCGTCGTTGGCGCGGCAGTGGTTGTCGGTGCCGCGGTCGTTGTCGGCGCGGCCGTCGTTGTTGGTGCTGCTGTTGTCGAAGCCGAAGTGGTAGGCGGGGCCGCTGTTGTGGCTGGTGCCTGCGTCGTTGTGCTCTCCCCGACCGATGGATCAGGAGTATCTACGGGAGCGGAGGTCGTTTGAGCCGTCGTAGGTGTCGTCGTTGCGGCAGCTTGTGCGGTTGTGGTGGCCTGGAACTGTGTCGTTGGTGTCGCACTCGACGATGGTTGGAGGGTCGCTTCAGTGGTCGGAAGTTCGCTGGTTGACGTCGTGGTATCGACAACGACCGGTTCTTCGCCCTGGGCGATCGCAACTGCGTTCTCGATGGCATCGAATTCGACCTCAGGAGCAGGTGAGGGTGCGATGGCTGACCCGGCGAAGGTCGAGCCGGGAGTGTCGGTCAGCGCGAGTTCTTCGGGCTGTGGCGTGTCGATCGGTTCTGCGGCATTGTTGGCGGCCTCTGTCGCTCCCGCCTGGACTGCCAGGCCAATCGCAGCGGTCGCTCCGAGGTATGTTGCGCCACCTGCAAGTCCGGCGATTCGTCGAGCGCGTCGAGCGGGATGGGTGCGCGGGATCCGGGACATGAGTGTCCATCGACCCGATTACCCCCTGAGCTTGAGGATGATTCCCTCTGGCAGAGGCTGATCAGCTCTGGAATCGTCCTCTGGCGAGGTCGCTGCTCACGAGCTGAGAATTGCTACAGACGCTGGTGCGCCGCTGTGGCCCCCGCCCGTCGTGCTGGTCCCGATTCCGAAGATGAACACCGCAGCGATCGCGAGGGCAGCAACTCCGATGAGGATCGCCCACTGCAAGTTGGCGGAGATTGGCGGCGCGCTCTTTTTCTGGGTCTTGGTGGCCATAGATCGTCTAACCACGGTTTTGGGCCCGGTCTTCCCATGTTCACTGCTTTTGTTCCCGCGGTCACAAGCTTTTGGCGGCTACCGTTGCCCTCATATGGCAGTCTCCACGGAGCAGACTTCGGGGCTCTCCGGAGCAGACCGCATGATGCTGCGAGTTCTTCGACTCCCTGAGCGGCAGTCGGGTACCGACGCAGACGCTCGTTCAGCGTTTCAGAAGTCGATTGTGATTTCATCGATTCGCTGCTTGTTGACCTACATCATCCTGCCGTTCGTCGTTCCAACGGTAGGTTTTTTCGCCAGCATTGCTCCTGGTTTGAGCATCGTGGTCAGCTTGGTTGCAATCACGTCGATCGTCATCTCGATGCGTCGATTCTGGCGGGTTCGTCACGGTCAACGCTGGGCATACACCGTCCTCGGTGGATTGATGCTGTGCTTCATCCTGTTCCTTCTCATTCGCGACATCGCCGCACTCTGACTCGCGACGATCTGACAGAGGCGAGCCCCCACCATGCATGTCGTGATACTCGGAGCCGGAGAAATCGGCTTCTTTCTTGCCGAGCGCCTTCAAGCTGAACGGCATGATGTTGTTGTCGTCGAGGTCGACCCAACCAGAGCAGCCTCGATCGGCGAACAACTCGACGTGCAGGTTGTGCTGGGCAGTGCATCGAGCCCTGCAACCCTGCATGACGCAGGGATCCACAACGCCGACCTTCTGGCGGCAGTCACTCAGAACGATGAGGTGAACCTCATCGCATCGTTGTTGGCCAAGGAACATGGCGTGGCCAAGACCGTCGTTCGGCTGCAGGCGGACGAACTGCGAGGTGCAGCAGGACAACATCTCCAGAAGTCGGTGGGCGCGGATCTGGTGATTGATCCAGATGCCGATACAGCAGACGAAATCCTCGAACTTCTGCACGTCACAGGGGCTGACGAGGTCTATCACATGACTGGCGATCTGCTCGTTATTGGGGCCGTCATCGCAGAAGATGCCCCTCTGGCTGGACGTCGCTTGGCAGAGATCGCAGCCTCCTATGAGCCGAACTGGCCGTTTCTGTTCGGCGCGGTCACTCGTGATGGAGTGACATCTATCCCGCGTGGCGATCAGGAACTCTTGGCTGGCGACCATGTTCGCGTCCTCGCAACGAGGTCTGCCCGCCGCCAGATCCTGGAGTTGCTGGGTGTTCCCGGTGGCGAGGCAAACCGTGTGATGGTGCTTGGCGGAGGCTCGATCGGAACCCGAGTGGCGGAGGAATTGCTGAAAGAGGGCGTCGACGTCGTCTTGGTCGAGCGTGATCCTGATCGGGCGCGATTCCTCGCAGACCGGCTCCAACACGCCGTGGTCATTACCGGCGACATCACGAACCCAGACGTGCTCACCGAAGAGTCGGTTGGCAAGAAAGACGCCGTCATTGCGACTACGGGAGAGGACCAGTCGAACGTTCTCGCTTGCGCGTTCGCGGCTGCGGAGGGCACCAGGTTCACCGTTGCCGTGCTACACCGCCTGGCGTTTCTGCCGCTGATTCGACGCTTTGACATCAACGCCACGGTGAGCCCGCGAACAGCTTCGGCAAACGCCGTGCTGCGTCACGTTCGAGGAGGGACCGCAGCGGTCACGACGTTCCTCGACAGCGATTCCGAAGTCGATGAGTTGGAGATCGAAGCCGGCAGCAGAGCCGATGGCGCTCGAGTCGCCGATCTTCACCTGCCCAAGCAGGTGTTGCTTGGAGCGGTATCCCGAGATGGAAAGCCGGGCAGCATCGTGCGCGGCGACACTGTCTTGGCCGCAGGCGATCATGTGGTCGTCTTCGCTCGAGCCGACGACTTGATCGATGCCCGGCGATTCTTCATCGTCAGCGAGTAGGGATGAAGGGACTCGACCGCCAGCTAGAGAGCATGGTCTTCCATGTGGTCGGCATCACGCTTGGCGTCTGCGGCATCGGCATGCTCTTGTCGGCCCTCGTCGAGGCGATCGACGGTGGCCCCGACACGGGCGCCCTGATCACCTGTGGTGTCGGCGTCGGCATCGTTGGGCTGATCTTGTGGGCAGGCACGAGAATTCCGAAGCAGATCGCGCTGCTCGATGTCTTTGTCACGGTGACAGTCGCATGGGTTTCCATGGCGCTCGCAGGCTCGCTCCCCTATTTGGTGTCCGGCTCGCTGCCCGAGGTCGACTTGGCGCTTTTCGAATCGGTGTCGGGTTTCACGACGACCGGCTCGACGGTGATGCGTCCGATCGAGGACAACTCCGCGGGAATCTTGTTCTGGCGTTCGATTACTCAGTTCCTCGGCGGCATGGGCGTCATCGTGCTTGTTGTTGCCGTGCTGCCAACGGTCGGTGCCGGTGGCATGAACCTTCTTGCAGCGGAAGCCCCCGGTCCAACCGGTGAACGGCTCACCCCTCGGGTTCGTCATACGGCGCGAAACCTCTGGGTGCTCTACATCGCCTTCATGTTCGTTCTGGCGTTCGCCTACATGGCAGCCGGGATGAGCGTTTACGACGGGTTCGCGCACTCGTTCACGACAGTTTCGACTGGTGGCTTCAGTCCCTACAACGCATCGCTCGGCCACTTTGATTCTGCGTTGATCGAGTGGATTTGCATCGTCGCCATGTTCATCGCTGGCGGCAACTTTGCGATCTGGTATCGACTGGTGCGAGGAGACACCCGCCCGTTCCTTCGGTCCGTCGAGCTGCGGGCGTACGTGTTCTTGGTCGTGGGCGCCACCGTGGTCATTGCCCTCATCAACAATGCAGAAACCGTCGGACACGACCGAATTCGAGACGCGTTGTTCACCGTGCTCACCATCGTGTCGACGACCGGCTTTGGGACCACAGACTTCGGTATGTGGAGCGACGGGGCGAAGGCTGTCATTCTGCTCATGCTCCCACTGGGCGGCATGGCAGGTTCTACCTCGGGCGGTGTGAAGATGATGCGGCTGCTCTCGGTCGCGAGCTTCGCCCATCGAGAAACGCTTCGCCAGCTGCATCCTCGGATGGTTCGACCGGTCAGAATCGGTGGATCAGTCCTCGACGAAGGGACGGCCAACAAGATCATGGCCTTCATGGTGCTCGCACTCGCTGCCTTCGGTATTGGCGCCTTCGCCATTGTCTTGACCGGTGCCGACCTCGTCACGGCGATCAGCGCATCGGCAACGCTCTACGGGAACGTCGGTCCGGGGCTTGGTGCCATTGGGCCCTCACAAGACTTCTTGAACCTCAACGGCACGGCACGCATGGTCGGCATGGTCTCGATGCTTCTTGGTCGACTCGAGATCTATCCGATCCTTCTTGCCCTCGTGGCCGTACGGCCACAACGAGCAAAGGCCTTCGTCATCCGACATCGCACCTCGAACTCTGACTGGGTTCAGAGAAGCAAGCGAGTGAACTGATCGTCGGGGGCATCGAGTTGCACGAGCGCAGTACGGAGCAGCTCTTGCATGTCGGCTTCGATGGATTCACCAACTCGGTTCTCGGTCTCATCCGGATCGACAGAGAGATCGAAGAGATAGTCGTTGTCGATCGCCGCCTTGCCCACCCAGAGTGGGAGATGGTCTCCCGCGGCGAACGGTTGGCGTATCACCGGAACATCCGTGCCGGGCATCGTCGCGAGCGTCGCCCGTTGATCAGGGAGTGGAAGTTCGACAACGCCTGCCATGTGCACCGGCATCGTCGACCACCGATTGGACCACATGGAGAGCGGAAACTGATCTCCGACGGGTCCGCGGGCGTATTTGTGGCGACCGTCCGTGATCTGCACCCAGTTGCCGAAGACGCCACCGATCGCCCATTCCCTGACTTCATGTTGCTCGCCGGTGAGAAGCGGAACCAACGAGGTCCCGTGGGTCCGGTACGGCGTGGTGGTGCCGAATACGTCTGCCAACGTGGCGTGGAGATCCACGTTGGTGGTCAGCGCATCTGAGGTCGAGGCGGCAACCCCTGGCCAGCGAATGAGTAAGGGTGTGTGACCGAGCGGTTCGAACTGTGGGACGGACGGCTTGCCCCAAATGTCTTGGCCGTCTCGAACGTCGCCCAGATAGTGACCATGGTCGGTGCAGACGACGACGGCTGTGCTGTCCCACCAACTCGATCCGTCTTCCAGCGGTCGATCCAATTCGTCGAGAAGCAGTCCGAACCAGTGATCGATCATCGAGAGCTTTGCACCGTAGTTAGCTCGGATGTGGCGGCCCTGCTGTTCGGTGAGATGGCCATCGGCGATCGCGCCGACGGCATAGGGGGGCCAGATGAGACGCTCGCCGTCTTCCGGGACCCAGTCGTCGTACTTGGTGGCCCATGGCTCTGGGGTATCGAAGGGCTCGTGGGGGTCGAATTCATCGATGAACAGCATCCACCGCTCCCCTGCCGCTCGGTGCTGGGGGGCCGCGTTTCGCAGCCACTCGGCTGATCCGGCCATGACCTTGGGGCCGGGGAAGTCCGCCTCGGTCTTGAAGAACGTTCTGGACCGGTCAGAACCTCGCTGGGAATGGCGACCTGCCAGCTCCATGCCGAATCGCTCCCGCCACCACGATCTCCCATCACGCGCAGGAAGGGCAGGACTCCCGATCCAGGTTGGATCGATATGAGTCTTCCAGAGGTCGCCCTCGTGTCCTCGAAGGTATTCCCACCCGGTGAAATCGGTGTGGTAGTTCTCACCACCGGTTTCGAAGAGATGGGGGTGATCGGTCATGAGCATGGTGACCACGCCGTCGTGTCGAAGTTGCTCAGTGATTGGCTTCTCCCACAACTCGATCGAGCCCCAGGGGCGCCACAGGAAGTCCAGGTTTCCGCAGAGAATGTCGTGACGGGCCGGCATGCACGGGAGCGAACCAGTGACATGGCGTTCGAACCGAACGGCCCCGGTTGCGAATCGATCGAGGTTCGGTGTCTCGAAATCTGTCCCGCCGTAGCAGCCGAGGTCGTGGCGATTCATCGAGTCCAAGAGAACGACAATGACGTTCTCGGGCAGGCCCGATGAAGGGTTCGATGGTTGGTCGTCATCGGAAGTCACGGTGTGAGTGTTGCCCCGATCCCCGTCCAATGTGTAGACAGCGGTATGTCTCAGAGTCTCGAAATCGACGCCTTCCGTGACAAGGTGGTCGAGTTTCTTCGTCAGTCGGTTGCTGATGGCACGGCATGCCCGGCGTTCGGCGCCATCCTCCCACCCGAGTTTCATGACCGTGCTCGGGCGTGGCAAGCCACCCTTTACGCTGCTGGATTCGCTGGCCTGCACTGGCCAACGGACCATGGCGGTGGCGGTCTGTCTCGGGCTCACAGTGCGATCTGGTTCGAGGAATGTGCTCGGCACAAGGTGGCTCCGTACCTGAACCTCCAGGGAAATATTCTTGCCGCAGAAGCCATCATCCGATCCGGGACCGAAGACCAATGTCGGCGTTTCTTGACTCCTACCGCCTCGGGAGAGATGTTGTGGTGCCAACTGTTCAGCGAACCGGGAGCCGGCTCGGACCTCGCAGGTCTTGGATCGATGGCGACACCCACCGCAGAGGGCGGCTTCCTTCTCAACGGCCAGAAGGTGTGGTCGTCGAATGCGCAGTTTGCGGAGTACGGCATCTTGATGGCTCGAACGGATCCAGACGCGGCAAAGCATCAAGGCATCTCGTTCTTCTTGCTCGACATGAGCCTTCCCGGTGTCGAGGTGCGGCCCATCAAGCAGATGACGGGCGACCAAGAGTTCTGCGAGGTGTTCTTCACCGACGTCGACCTGGCACCGGATTCGATCATCGGACGACCGGGTGATGGGTGGCAGGTGGCGATGAACGTGTTGTTGGACGAGCGGGGCTCGTTTGGCGCCGCTGGAGTCATCAGCCTCGAACACGAGCTCGATAACCTCAGCCAGCTCGGTAAGAACGAGGGATCGCTCGGCCCTGTTGCAGCCGACGATCTTGCGAGCCTTGTGGCCCGGGGGCACGCCCTCAAGGCCTTGCTCAACCGGTTGGGATCGGCCCCAGAGGCTGCACCGGCGGCGAAGCTGCTCCGGACCGAGATCTCGGCCGCAACGAGCCATCTGGCTGCCTCGATGCGCGGCGCTGACGGAATGTTGAACGATGCGACGACGCAAGATCTGCTGTATGCCCCGGGGATGGGAATCGCGGGCGGATCGAGTGAAATTCAGCGCAACATCATCGGCGAGCGGGTGCTCGGCCTCCCTCGAGAGCCCCGCTAGCGGTACTTGTCTCCCTGTTTGCCATCCCTGTTTGCCATCCCTGCTCGCCCGCCCTGAGAGCCGCCGAGGGTCGTCGCATCCTCGTCAGAGCGACTACCTGTTACTTCCCCCGCCGCGATCAGGTTGGTACCGTCTGCGGGGTGGCAGATCTGCATGGGCTCTTGGCCGACAAATCGTTCCTCCTCGTGGACGGAGCGATGGGAACCGAACTCTTTCGGCGAGGTCTCGGATCCGGCGATCCTCCAGAACTCTGGAATGTCGAGGAGCCAGAGCGGGTGAAGTCGGTCCACCGGGCCTATGTCGATGCTGGCTCCGACATCTTCCTCACGAACTCCTTCGGCGGAACCCGGTACCGCTTGGCGCTCCACAAGGCAGACGATCGTGTGATCGAGCTGAATGCGGCGGCCGCTCGCCTGGGGCGAGAGGTCGTCGAGGAGTCTGGTCGAGAAGTTCTCGTTGCCGGGTCGATGGGCCCGTCCGGAGAGCTGCTGGAGCCGATGGGCACGATGTCCATCCCGGCTTGTGAGTCGGCGTTCGCCGAACAGGCACAAGGATTGACCGAAGGAGGTGCTGACCTTCTGTGGATTGAGACGATGTCGTCGCTCGAAGAGCTCGAGGCTGCGGCCACCGGAGCTCGATCTGTCTCTGATCTTCCGATCATCGCGACCATGAGTTTCGATACTGCGGGCCGAACCATGATGGGCGTTACCGGAACGTCCGCCGCGGAGTTGGCGCTTCGCCTCGGAATCGACGGCGTCGGTGCCAACTGCGGGAACAATCTGGCGGACACCGAAGCTGCAATCACAGAGATGGTTGCGATTGCCCCAGACCTCATCATCGTGAGCAAGGGCAACGCCGGGATTCCTGAATGGCATGGCACCGAGCTTCACTACAGCGGTACACCCGAAGTCATGGCTGCCTATGCCGATCGGGCACGAGAACTCGGCGTGAAGCTCGTCGGAGCATGTTGTGGCTCGACTCCCGAGCATCTGGCGTTCATGCGTGATGTGCTCGATGGTGAGGAGCCTGTTCCCGAGGTCACCTTCGAAGTTGCGACGACTCGCGCCGTGGCCAAAAAGCGTTCCGGACGGCGCCACCGCTCCTCGTAATCGTCGTCCATCCAAGGACGGCAACGAGGGTCAAGAACGACACCAAGTTGACGTTGCGAACGCGTTCGCTCGGACTGTGAACCACAGACAAATTTGCATCGCCGCTGCCGACGATGTCCCACCCTTGAGCCCATCCATCGACTTCGACCGGTGTTGCCTCCCAACCTTCAGGTATTCCCCGTAGTTCCCATCCTGGCGAGAACGACTCACCCATCGTGAGCAGGGTTCGGTTTCGAACTCCCCCAAGCTCTACGTCCCAATCCGATGCTCGATTCATGACAGCACTGACCTCGGCGAGGTCCGGGGTGCTGCCGACTGGGATAAGGCTGACCGAGCCTCCGGGACGGCGGTTGACCGAGACGTTTCGGTATCGCACGACGGTCGGTGTTCCGTTGTCATGTCCATCGGCATAGAGGTAGAGCCGTGATGCGACGGCGACAGGATCGACGACGAAACTGTAGGACTCCTGCACCCAGGTGTCGGCAAGTTCCAGCACTGTGTCGGAGGCGCATTTGTCGATGCCATCGGACCACAAGCAGACTCGTGGACCACTTCCCGACACCGTTTGATACTCGAACGACACATGGAGCTGGTCGCCGGGAACCGACGCGATGTCGGCGATGACGCACGCCGCATGTGCGGAGGCTCCCAACTCAATCGCGCCATCGTTCCAGCCGCTGGAATACAGGCCGGCGTCCACAAATGTCCGTTCGTCGATGGAGTTACAGTCGCCGAGCTCGTCGAACGGCCCGAGCACGGACTGGTTGCTTTGGGAACCGACTTCGAAACTGTGCGTTCCCGGTTCGATCTCAACCAGCATGGAACTCGTTGCTCCGATGGTGGTCTGCGCAACGACTTCGGCGGTTCGACTCGTCGGCTGGCCGTAGGCGACAACTGCTGGGCGCTCGGTTGCGTCGGCGTAGAGGAACAGCTCGGTGCCGACGTCAGCAGGAATCGTAAGGCTGGCAATCCCGCTTCTTTCGACAGATTCCACCGCATCGACGCAGATCGAGCCAATGGGATCCCACGCACAGATCCGGGCCTGGTCGCCGTTGATGACATGGAACGGAACTTGAATCTGTCGCTCCCGATCGATCGGTGCAAGCTTGAGCCATGTGCAGGCCGAGTGCGCATCGGCCGCGAGGACAACGCCGCCCGAATTCGGACGAGCCGAGATGCCGACTTCCTGCATGGTGCGGTCATCTGAACGAAAGCAGTCGCCGACATCAGAGAAGCCGGTCAACTTCGCAGGCGAGGACCAATAGCGACTTTCTACAGAGTCACCGACTCGGACCTCGAGCGTGTCCCCGTGAGCCACGACTTGGCCAGCGACGTTGAGGTGGGGTTCTTGGCCATCGGGTATTTCAGCTACAGGGAGGTCAACCAGCGGAGCGCCAGGTTGAATCACGCCATCGATCTGAAGATCCGACAGCGGGTCAAGCGTGGCCCTGTCATCGAGCGACACCCGGACCATGATGTCTGATCCATGGTGGGCCGTGAGTTGAAACTGCTGATCCTTGGCGACGAAGGATGCAGCAGTCGCGACATCAGAAGCATGCCAATAGAAGCCGGAAGCAGCCTCAGGACTCCTCACCAAGACATTGTCTGTATGAAGCGTTTGGCCCGCGACGCGATCGGGATGGAGGGCAGGGGAAACCAACGGGGTCGCCTGCGTTTGAAAGATTGCCGATTCGTCTCCGACTGCAACAACGAGCGCCACGTCAGTGTTGGCAACGGTTCGTGCGCCTGGCAGTTCTAACGCGGTCACCGACATCCGTTCGTGGTCGGCGTAGGTGACATTGAGGAGACCGGGAACGAGGTCACGCCGCACGACAATGTGGGACACGCCGAGGGATGCCGCGGCATTCATCACCATCTCGTGATCCCCTTGTACCATCGCCTGTTCAGCCCTGGCGAGGATTGTCTGGACTCCGGTGCCTTCGAGGAAATATCCGCCAGGAAAGACCTGATAGACCGGTCGATCGAAGAACTGCGGAGCGATATCGACGCCGTAGTAACCCCAGTCGGTTCCGGCCTGGTAGTGAACATTGAGCGGGAGCATGAGTACCTTGCCGTCGAGCGGTGAGGCGCTGACCGTCTCGCCAATCTCGAACCATGCGTCCGGAACCTCGACATGGGCGGAGGGAGCGCCCGGTCTGGCGTCAGGGATGACATCGCCGTTCCAAAGCGGGATGGGAAAAGCCAGGATCAGTACGGCGGGGAGGCCGGCGAGAACGAAGCGGCGACTCCCCAGTCGGAGCGCTAGAAGCTGCTCGAGCCCCAACGAAGCAAAGAGGGCGAGGTGCAGGACGAGCAGCGGTCCGAACTTGCTGATCGGGTCCCGAAACAGCCACCAGCCGGGAACATTGGCGAAGATCCACCGATTGACGTCGGCAAACGGCTCATGAAGTCCCTGGGAGGTCACGATCAGCCCGGCGGCAGTCACGAGCCCGAAGACGCCCATACGACGGGCTCTGCCACCGCGACGCAAGCTCGTTGCAAGCCCGAAGAGAGCAGTCAGAGGAAGTGCCCAGCGGGCCAACCACCAAACCGAGCCCTCAAGTTGGGGAACCCACGGGAAAAAGACTCGATGGTCCCAACCCCAGTGGGCAGTGAGCGTCGTGACCCGGTCCAAGCTGTTCTTTTCGTGAACCCAGCCCCAATCATCGATTTGCGTGATTGCACCGAACTCACTCCCTTCAGGTCCGAGGCCATTCACGAGCACGAACGGCACGATCCACCAGGCATGCGCGAGCAACATGAGACCTGTCGAGCGGCCGATGCAGCGGGCAATGGCCCGCATCTGGCCGTGTAGCGGGTGAGAGATGAGCAGCAGACATCCGCCGAAACCAATGGCCACCGCGATGACAACGATCAGCGGAGGATTCGTCGACAGATAGGCGAGCGGCATCGAGATCGCCAACAGCCGCCGTGCACAGTTTTGCGTGCCCCGGACGATGAGAGAGAGCTCGCCGAGGAAGGCTCCAATGACGCCGATTGTGAGCGGGAACAGAATGTTTGGAAGGTGGAGAAGAACGAACGGGTTGAAGAGCGTGATGAGGCCGCCGGCGATGATCGCAAGGCGGCTGCGAACGATGATGCGGAGGAAATGCACGCCTCCGCCGACACACGTGGCGGCTGCGATCGACATCAACATCCGCTGGGCCGTGCCCTCGTCGCCGCCGAAGAGCTGAGCCAACCACACCAGACTCGCATCGATTGTCGGTGCAGCTATGAGTGCAGTGCCGCCCGCCCCGGTGCTCTGATGGTTCCACAACGATCCGGCCTCGGCCCAGGCGCTCGCTCTGACGAGCGGCGAGATGTCGCCCGCTCCGATGGAAGTGCCGGGATCAAACCAGGAGAGGACGACCCAACAGGCAACCGCAATCGGGATCACGTAGGTTGCGGCTGGATCTAAGGCGATTCGACCGACCCATGTCGTGATGGTCTGGAATACCGCGGTTCGAGAGTCTCGTAGCGAGAGAGTGGCGGTCATTGCCGTGGGTGTTTACCAAGACTCGCAATCGACGATCGCACGTCGCGGCGCTTGTCTGCCGATAGTCCCTTCGCCGCTCCAACGGCAAGGCCTGCGGCTTCAACTGCCTTGAGAACGACGAGCCCGCCGGTGGCCAGTGGATCGATGCGCAGGAGATCGCCTGCAGACCTGAGTTCGGGTCGAGCAAGCCGACGTGGTCGATCGTCCGTCCTTGTCCTCACGTAGCGCACGAAGGTCACCCCGTAGTACTGCTTCTTGCGAAAGGTCTCTCGAAGCGAGATCCGACCGTCGTCGTGCAGAATCGGCGCTTCGGTGCGGTGAAGCCGCCGATTTGGGGCTCCAGCTTCGATGCGATCGCTGAGATCCCAATCTTCTCCGGCAACGAGATCCTCGCGGTAGCCACCGATCGAGCGCACGTCGTCAGTGGCGAAGACTCTGGCGGCCTCGACATCAGCGTTCCCGAGGTAGAGGCGCTTCTCGAGCGCCCGGCAACGGGCGAAGAAGCCCTCGCCGAATGAGGTTTCGGGAACGATGACTCCCGCAGCTTCGGTGGTGGCAAACATTGCGGAGGCTTCAGCGCAAACGTCAGGCGTGAGCACCATGTCTGCATCAAAGAAGGCAACGAGGGGCGCACGAGCGACGTGAAGCCCGACGTTCCGCTGCGTGCTGCGTTCTGGCCCGGCAAGGATGACGCGGTCGGCAAACCGCTTTGCGATCACTCGGGTCTGATCCGTCGAATGGTTGTCGACGACGATGAGTTCAATGGTGGAGCCACGCTGGTTTCCAATGCTCTCGAGACAGGCTTCGATCGTCCGGCCAGCGTTTCTTGTCGGCACCACGACGGTGAGGTCAGGTGTGAATTCAGGAGCGAGGGAGGAGGTCGTCATGACGGAATCCTTGAGTGTGCGATGGCGGGTTGGCATGCGATCCATGAAGAGCACACACGAGCAGGAGGTGTTCGGCGAAGCGTTCGCTGATGAGATCCCACGAGAATGTGCCGGCGGAGAGTTCTTGGGTCCCTGCCCGCATGAGTCCGGGGAGCGACGAGACGAGCGCCTCGGCTAGGGCTTCAGGTCGCGGCTCGACGAGTTGGCCGCCAGCAGCTGCGATGGAGTCGCTCAAACCCGCGACGTTGTAGCCAATCGTCGGAGTTCCCATCGCAGCTGCCTCATCGACCACCATCCCCCACCCTTCTCGCACCGAAGTGACAACAAGGACATGGGCGGCGGCCATGATCTCGAACTTTTCTTTTTGGCTGACTCGGCCCATGAGCTCGATGCCGTCAACTCCGCTCAGTCGCTTGTGCAAATCACCGCTGCCGACGACACGAAGACGCAGATCAGGGAACGATGGACGAGCGAGCCGGACGGCTTCGGCCGCGTGGTGGGGTCGCTTGTTACGGGACAGCCTTCCAACGAAGAGCGCTGTCGGTTGGTTGTCCTTCTTCACCGGGACGGGCGGAATCGGATCGAGCCCGCACCCGATGTTCGCCACGCGCTGAATGCCGGCGCCGACAAGTGAACGCCGGCTCGACTCCGAGACGGTCACCGTTGGGACATAGCGCATCGCCTTCAGCCAGCGAGGTTCGAGCAAGTAGCGTCCAACGGCTGCCGCAGGCGCAGACACCTCCGCGTTCCAGACCTCTCTGGCCAACTGGTGGGCGAACGCCAAGACGGGCGTCTCTGGCTCGACCCACTCATGGCAAAGGAAGGGCCGAGTATTCACCTCATCCACGACGACGTCGTACCGGCGGAGGTAGCCAAATGACTGGTACCAGCGCTTCGCTTCCCGGTACACGCTGAGGCGCGTTCCGGATCTGATGTGTTCGACACCGTCAATGACGTCAGTCGCTGGCTGATCGGCAACGGCGCTGCTGAAGAGCGTCGCTTGGTGCCCATCTGCGACGAGTCGCCGAAGGACTTGGTGGGTATAGGTCTCGGCGCCACCACGACTGGGGTGCGTCGTGTCTCGCCAGTTACAAACGAGGATTCTCATGTGGCTGCTCTCAGATCGGTGGAGGTGGCAACGTTCGTCGGGATCTCGGAGTCATTCCGTCGACTTGGGGCGCCCAAGCGGAAGAGGAGTTGCATGGTGTCCACAGCCGCACGTGCGGTTCGACGCAGATCGAGCGTGGAGCAGCTGTCGGGTTGGATTGTGACGGGCGCCTCGACGAAGTGGCCATGGCCAATTGCTCGCGCCAGAACCAAGAGTTCGAGATCGAGAAGGAATCCCGTCTCCGACGTGAGCGGGAGAACATCGACAATGAGATCTCGTCGAAAGACCTTGGCTCCGACTTGGCTATCGGGAATCGTCGAGCCGAGCAGTATTCGGGCAACGACGGACAAGCTGAAGGTCATTGCTCGGCGGGACAGGAGACGACCGGATGACTGAGCGAAGGGATGGCGTTTGGAGCCAATCACGGCGTCGCATTCGATCGTTTCGATGTAGGTGACCATCCGAAGGAGATCGCGAGGATGAATGTCTCCGTCACCGTCAAGCATGGCAATGTTGCGACCCGTCGCCAGAGTCATCCCGGTTCGCAGGGCTGCTCCCTTGCCTCGGTTGATGTCGTGGCGGATAACTCTGATGCGATGGTCCTCGAGGGCGTGAATTGCGTCTTCGCTACCGTCGGTCGAGCCGTCTGATATGGCCAGAACCTCGAGATCGATTTCCCACTCATCAGCGGCTTCAAGCAGCCGAGCGATGGTTTGGCTTGGTCGGTCGCCCTCGTTGAGAAACGGAAGGACGACACTCAGCTGGGTCGATGCGTCCGGCCGCGGACCAGTCCCGTGATGGCGGAGCTGGCTCGTCCGCACTCGAAGCAGTGGTGCCGCCACGAACACGCTCGACACGATTCCGCTGCTCAAGACCGACAACGCAATGTTGCGAGGAGTGGGATCCACAAGCCACGTGGAAAGTGCCAAGACAGCACACCCGAGCCAAACTCGATTGGCCAGACGAACGTTGCCTTGGGCCAAGTGGTAGTTCACGAGCGCCGTGAGGATCCCGAACCAAAGCGCAGCTCCAGAGAGCATCAGCAGGACGCCGTGGTCGATCAGAAAGTTGGGCCCGAGGAGCACCGGGGCGAGCACGGGAGTCGCCGTGATCAGGATGAGGGTCGTTGCGAGACCGAGCACGAGTGTCCACAACAACAGATCGCTCAGCAGGTTCCTCGCCTTGGCATTCGGTTCCGAGAGCCCCGGCAGGGATGAGGTGATGGCTGCCTGGGGAAGGAATAGGACGGTTCGTGCCGCGAGTGCGGCGGCTGCATAGGTGCCGGCCCCAACTGGGTCGAGATGATGTCGAACGAGAACCGTGTCGATGCCTGCAACGAGCCAGAGGCCCGTGAAGGCGGAGGATCCGCCAACAGTGTCGCCGAGGTGGACGACGAGCCTCCACGCCAACCCAGGTGACGATTCTCGAGAGGCGAATATTGCCATCGCTGACACAGCCGTGACCTCGCTGGCGATGGTCCCGATCAAGGCAGTTGTCATCGTTCCGCCGAACCAGACCAGGGCGGCGCCAAATCCGACTCGCATGACATTGCCTGCCATGAGTGACACGGCGAGCTCGCGGTATCGGGTCGAGCCGAGGAGGACGGAGCGAAGCACGATGCCAACCAGGGAAGGCACAAGGAACGCTCCGAGCAACATCACATCAAGCAAGTTGGTGATGTGGAGAAAGCGTCCGAGCGCTGGAGCGCCCATGGTCATGACGGCAGCGCCGACGAGACCGATCTGGGCAAACCGAAGACACAGCGGTCCATGGTCCACGGATCGCCCTCTGCGCCGATTCTCTACCACTTGGGCAGTCAGCTGAACCTCGAGTGCGCCGGCGGGAATGGCAACACCCAGGAGAATCGTGAGAAGGGCAGAGAGCGATCCGTAGCTAGCCGGGCCGAGTCCCCGGGCCGCGAGGAGGTGGAAGACCACATTCCCGGCGGTGACCGAAGACAGGGAGGCGAAGAGGGCGAACTGCGTGTTCGCCAAACGATGAGCCCGCAGCGAAGCGAACGAGATCATCAGACCAGGTGACGTCGACGACTCACAGCGGCGAGAAGAACGCCGGCTCCGGTGAGGCTGGCAGCCACGATAAGCAGAATGGTTGACGTGCTCCCGGTGTAGGCAAGTGCCGAAGGTGGTGGGCTGTCGGTGCCAGTGCCTGAGCTTGTGCCGCCGCTGCTCTGACGTGCCGTGGTGGATGTGGTGCCACTTGATGCGGCGCCGATCGAGACACTCTGGCTGAGGACGAGGCTGCCCGTCGCATTGGCGCCCGTCGCTTGGAGCTGGCAGCTACCGCTGGAGAGACTGCTTGGCACGGTTATCGATGCGCTGATGGCCCCAGTCGAACTGGCGGTTGTTGAACCGACACCGACACCGCACAACGACAGTGAGACAGATGCATTGGGATTGAACCCGCCACCGGCGAGCGCGAGCAGATCTCCAGAAACAACAGCGCCAGCAACTTGGCTTCCGTCTTCTGTAACGCTGAGATCTCCCGTGGAGACTGGGTACTGTTGGGCCTGGACAAGACTGGCGGAGAACATCACGCCCAATCCAAGGAGCGCCGCCACCGTCGACAACCACATTCGTTTCATTTCAATCCCTCTGAGTCTCGGCTGACAGCTAATACATCAACCTTGTACAAGCATGTATCGGATGCGCCTGAAATGATGTGAGAGATCAGGCGAGAAACTCAGCGAGATTCGGACCGCGGCGACAGAGGGAAGCGGAACGTCTTAGGGATGCGTTGGGCGAGCACCATCGAGAGTGAGTCTGAAACACAGGATGAACGGAAGTCCGTCGAACCCAGCATGGAGCGCGTCCTCCATGAGAGGACGGAGAGGGTTGGTACGCAGAACGCTTGCGTCGTAGGGCACCTCGACACACTCGTCGACCCGAACGTCAACCGCAGCGAAGGCGTTCAACCACGACGCGATCGGATGGTGGTGGTTTCGCACGAACTGCATGCCTGCGTCGAACCCGCCATAGAAGGCCTGTCCCCCGAGCGCCGACACCATCGGGTGGGGCTCGCTAATGATGATGGTGCCTCCCGGTCGAACCACTCGGGCCAGCTCTGCGACTGCCGGCGCTGGATCGGCGAGATGGCAGATGGCGAGCGATGCGATCGCGAAGTCGACGCTGTCGTCGTCGACCGGCAGATCGTCGAGCATCCCCAACTTTGTGTTGGCAGAGGGCAGCTTCGTTCGGGCGATATCGAGCATCTCGGGGGTTGCGTCGACTGCAATCACCTCGCACCCGAGGTCGAGCAGTGTTGCTGCCTGGCGGCCGGTTCCGCATCCGGCATCGAGTGCACGGACCGGGGTTTCCGCTTCCTGGAGCGAAACCACCGACTCACGAATCCACGGTCGCACGATGATTTCTTCTGCGTCGATCATCGGGTTCGGTCCGTCGTAGCTCGAGGACCAGTCTCGGTAGCCATCGCTCACCGTTTGTTCGCTCGGGTTGAGCGTCAGGTTGTGAGGAAACTCCCCCGCTCGTTGCAGCACGGACTCGAGTTCGTTCATGCGCACCCGGTTGTCGGCACCGGGCTCGTACCAGCGACGAAGTAGCGCGACGCCAATCACGCCAGCCATGTAGTGAGCAGCAAGGACATCATCAGCCATCGCTCGACGGTACTCAGGAAGAGATATCGAGAACAGCGAGTTCTGAGACGACCCAGTTGTTTGTTCAGCCGTCCTGTTGCTCACCGAGGTCGGACCGAGTGAACAGCGAAAGAAGCTCAAGATTGTCTTCAGCGAGATTCTCGGCGCCACCTTGTTGGCGATCAATCACGGTGAGTGCAGCAGCGATGTTCGCGCCTCGAGCTCGGAGGTCTTGGGCCGACAGCCGAATCTGTCCACCCGTGGTGACGACGTCTTCAACAACGAGAACTCGGCGCTCTTCGATGTCGGCCCCCTCAGCAAGACGGGCCGTGCCGTATGACTTTGGAATCTTCCGAACGAAAGCGACGGGCAAGCCCGTGCGCAGCGACAGTGCGGTTGCGACGGGAATGCCACCGAGTTCGAGCCCTGCGAGCACTTCGGTGTCGGCCGGAATGAGCGGGACCAAGGCTTCAGCGACGCGAGAAAGAAGTTCCGGGCGAGCTTCGAATTGGTACTTATCGAAATAGTCGTTGGCGACGAGGCCGGAGCGAAGCGTGAATTTGCCGCTGAGCTGGGCGACAGCGGCGATCTCGTAGGCAAGCGTCATTCGCAGAGCAGGCTCAGACCGCAGCGATCCAAGCTGCGCTGGTCTCGGCGACCGGTGCCTGTTCGCCACCCCAGCCATCGGTCAGGTCGCTGAACACCACATTGATGAGGACGAAGATGGCCACGATTGCGAGCAAAGAATAGATCTTGTCTTTGCGAGAGAAGCTGCGCCAGGGCTCCCCGAGTCGACGCTGATGTCCCGGCGTACGGGGATTGTGGATGTCCATCTGATGCGTCCTTCAACGAGTGAGCGGCTGCCAATGGTGGCAGGTCCGATCATGCTTGGCGATTCGGGGACTTTGTCCCGGTTGCGCCATTCTAGGGCAATGCGACTGACCGTCCGAGGCGCCGAAATCGAAGTCGATCGATCGGGTCTTGGTCCGACGCTGATTTGGGGCCATGGTTTGTCGTCGAGCCGGGATCGAGAAGACATTGCTCCGCTCGTCCGGTGGCCACAGATCAGTGCCGACGTCGTGCGGTACGACGCTCGCGGACACGGTGCGTCTGAGACAACGCCAGACGTAGATAGCTACTCCTGGGCGGCGCTGGCTCTCGATCAGTTGGAGCTCGCCGATCAGCTGCAGATTGACACCTATGTTTCCGGCGGAGCATCGATGGGTTGTGGAACGGCGCTGCATTGTGCGGTGACTGCACCCGATCGAATTCGGGCCCTGATTCTCGCGATCCCACCGACGGGATGGGAGACACGGGCACTCCAGGCCGGCGAGTGGGGAAAGACCGCAGCAGCCATAGATGCCAAAGGTGTCGAGTTCATCATCGACGCCCAGGCCGCCATTCCCCCGCCTGCACCGTTCAGTAGCGATCCGGAATGGTACGAGCGCCGAGCGGCGTCGCTACGAGCCTGGGATCCCGCCCGGCTGGCGCAGGTCTTTCGGGGTGCGGTCACTGCGAACCTTCCTGAACGAGCGTTGATCTCCTCGATCCAGATACCCACCCTGATTCTGGCCTGGGAAGGCGATGCGACACATCCCACCTCGACCGCAAACGAACTTCACGAGCTCATTGACGGGTCCGAGCTGCACGTCGCAACCTCCGAGCATGATCTGGCGAGTTGGACGGATCGGGTTTCCCGATTCATGGCCAATCTGTGACAGCCTGGATGGATGGGATATCAGTGTTTTGACCTCGAGGTAAACGACAAAGTCGCTCACCTGAAGATGATCCGACCGGACAAGCTGAATTCGATGATTCCGTCGTTCTGGAGCGAACTCCCCCAGATCGTCGATGAATTGTCGGCGTCCGGATCTGTCCGGGCAATGGTGCTGTCAGGCGAAGGTCGGCACTTTTGTTCGGGAATGGATCTCGAGGTGTTCGCGAACAACGACTCGATCGGACCACAGGCATCCTCGGGCAATCGGAGCCGCCGCAACGAACGCTTCCGTTCGACTGCGATGAAGCTCCAGGAGACCTTCTCGTGCATGGAAAACGCCCGGATGCCCATTCTGGCGGCGATCCAGGGCGGATGTATCGGCGGCGGAATCGACATGGTGAGTGCCTGCGACATGCGGTACGCCACCGACGACGCGTTCTTCTCGATTGCAGAGATCAACATCGGTATGACGGCAGATGTCGGGACGCTGCAGCGAATGCCAAAGCTCGTTGCCGAGGGAATCGTCCGCGAACTCGCCTACACCGGTCGGCGATGGAGCGCGGCAGAAGCCCTGCAGCACGGCTTTGTCAATGCCACATACACCGATCACGAGACGATGCTGGCATCGGTTCTTGATGTGGCAGCGGAGATCGCGTCAAAGAGTCCGATGGCCGTCTGGGGCACCAAGCAGACAATGCACTACACCCGCGACCACAGCGTTGCTGATGGGTTGGAGTACATCGCAAACTGGAATGCGGCCATGTTCGATACCGATGACATGGCCGAAGCCTTCACCGCTCAGATGGAGAAGCGGGACGCAGAGTTCCCGGATCTCTTCTCTCTGAGCGATGGGCTTGGCTGATCCAGGTTGCGCTAAACGTTGCCGACCACGGCTTCGAGCGCATCGGCGTACTTGGCGATGGCTGCCTCCCGAACGGTCGGGAGGTGGCCCGAGGGGAAGAGATTCGGGTTCGGGGAGTATCCCTTGAGCAGCTGGCGAGCCAGCGTGATCTTGTGCACCTCGGTGGGACCGTCGGCGATGGCCATTACCTGAGCGTTCACCATCTGAGCGGAGAACGGCATCTCATTGGAGATTCCCAGTGCGCCGTGAAGCTGCATCGAGCGTTGGACGACGTCGTAGTAGACCGTGGGCATCGCCGCCTTGACTGCAGCGATGTCTTTACGGACCATCTTGTAGTCCTTGTGCTTGTCGATGAGCCAGGCGGTGCGCAAAACGAGAAGACGGAACTGCTCGATCTGGATCCAGCTATCTGCGACCTTCTCCTGGGTCATCTGCAGCGAAGCGAGTGAACCGGTGCGAGTTTCGCGGGATACAGCGCGCTCACACATCATGTCGAACGCGGACTTGACCTGGGCGATCGTTCGCATTGCGTGGTGGATTCGCCCTCCGCCGAGGCGGGTTTGAGCGATCACGAACGCGTTGCCCTCGTCTCCCAACAGGTGATCGGCAGGAATCCGAACGTTGTCATAGTGGATGTAACCATGCGTCCCCTCCCCCGGCTCCTCGGTGCCTGTGCCGACATTGCGGATGAGGTTAAGTCCGGGAGTGTCCGACGGAACGATGAACATCGACATGCCCTTGTAGGCGCTGACGTCAGGGTTCGTCACGACCATGGAAATGAGGAACGACGCGAAGCGGGCGTTGGACGAGAACCACTTGTAACCGTTGATGACCCACTCATCGCCGTCCTTCACCGCAGTGGTCGTGAAGAGCGTCGGATCTGCGCCAGCATGCGGTTCGGTCATCGAATAGCACGATGAGATCTGGCCATCGAGGAGTGGTTGGAGATACTTGCCCTTCTGCTCTTCGGTTCCGTAGTGAGCGAGGATCTCGGCGTTGCCCGAGTCGGGGGCCTGGCAACCGAAAACCGATGGTGCCCAGCTTGCTCGGCCAAGGATCTCGTTGAGGAGCGCGAGCTTCACCTGGCCGTACCCCTGGCCGCCAAGGTCGGGGCCGAGGTGACACGCCCAGAGTTTCCGGTCCTTCACCTCTTGTTGAAGAGGGCGGATGACTGCCATCGCCCGCTCGTCAGACTTGTCGTAGGGGTTGCCGAACGCATGCTGAAGCGGCTCGACTTCCTCACGGACGAAGGTGTCGACCCAGTTGAGTTGCTCCTGGTATTCAGTATCTGTCTCGAAGTCCCACATCGTGTTCGTCTCCTCAGTTGGGCGGACCGTCGCGCTCCGGCGGTTCTCGGAGGTGACGCTAGGTATCTTCGGCCGCACGTGCCAATCTGCGGAGGCGCAAGAGCGCGCTATTCAGAATTATGAGCGACGTGTAGGTGTTTGGGTTGTTGTGTTTGTGTTCTAGCGTTCGGGCGTGAGCAGTCTCGAGTCCCCTCGTTGGCCCGTCTCGGTCAAGGGTGTGTTGATCCACGACAATGCGGTGCTTCTGCTCGCAAACGACCGCGACGAATGGGAACTACCTGGCGGGCGTATCGATGCAGACGACGCGACGCCTCAAGAAACGCTTGTTCGCGAGTTCGACGAGGAAGTCGGTCTTGCGGTGTCCATCGCGGGGATCATCGACAGTTGGATCTTCGATGTGGCGGACAAGCGAGTGTTGATCGTGACATATCGGTGTGACCTGATTGGCGAGTGGCCTGGCCACATCGACTTCAGTGAGGAGCACGTCGGCGTGTTGCTGGCACCGATTGATTCCCTCCCGTCAAACCTGCCGCAGGGCTATCGACGTTCCATCGATGTCGCAGCGAGTGCTGTGCACTGAGGTGCGCCGCTAGTCCGATACGCGGCGGGCGATCAGCGCTGTTGTCTTCACGACCTCGCTCAGGACGCCGTTGTCGAGGTGCGGGTCAAGCGTCGCGAACAGCCGTTGTGTCGCGTCATCGTCGATGGCTCCTGAAGCACTCGACACGATCTCCCCAATGATGCTCTCGCTGCTTCGTTCGCATGCTCGTTGCAGTTCCCAATGCTCGACTGCCGCAAACGACGACGATTCGAGGATCGTCACGTCCGAGGCATGATCAGGAGTGCCACCGGGGCCGACTGGACGACCCAGCTCGCGGCCCAACTGCGCCTTGAGCGCTCGCGACCAATCGGTGTCTTGCAGCCAGACCGGAACACTCGTTGAGCACACGACCACTGCTCCGTCACGGTTGATGAGCGTGTCGAGATCGTCGAGCAACGCTGACTGTTGCATGTGGTGAAAGGCATTTCCTATGAGCACCAAGTCGACCGTCGGCTCGAGAAGCTCGCAGACGTCTTTGTCGGCACCCAGCATCCACCGAATGCCATCGACGTGATTCGTGGCTTGTGTGCCCACGTCGATCATGTCCAGTTCTGGATCCACCGCAACAATCGACGACGAAACGGTCGCGGCCATGAGGGCGAGCTGGCCTGTCCCGGCGCCGAGGTCGACCACAACGGTGCTGGGTCGCAACGCATCGATAGCGACGAGGCGGTCGCGCAGCTCGGGTGGGTAGCCGTGGCGTGATCTCTCGTAGATCTCCGCCAAGCCATCGAATGAACCCATGTGTCCAGTATCGCCCAGCCGAGCCCTGGATTGGTCGAGCTCCCAGTCGCCGAACTACGACTCGTCGAGCAACGCGTCGCGGATCGAGCGCTTCAGGATCTTGCCTGACGCATTGCGGGGAAGTTGCTCGGTCACGATCTGTACCTGTGTCGGCACCTTGAACGCTGCGGTTCTGCTCCGAATGTGTTCTTGAAGCTCTTCGACGGTGAGGGTGGCACCTGGCTTGACCATGATGGTGGCCCCAACCTCCTCGCCGAGACGCTCGTGCGGCAGTCCGTACACGGCAGCCTCATACACCGCATCGTGTTCGTAGATGGCCGCTTCGACCTCTGCGCAATACACGTTCTCGCCGCCACGGAGGACCATGTCCTTCGCCCGGTCCATCACATAGACGAAGCCGTCCTCGTCGATTCTTCCGAGGTCGCCGGTGCGGAGCCATCCATCGACGATTGCTTCCGCTGTGGCCTCCGGGCGGTTCCAGTACCCCGAGATCATGTTCGGTCCCTTGAACCAGATTTCGCCCATCTCACCGGTTGGCAACACGTTCCCCTCTGGGCCGGTGACGCGCATTTCGATGATCGGGAGGGCTCTCCCAGTCGAATCTGGATGAGTGACGAAATCGTCGCCAGAGTTCTGGGGCCCGTACGCGTTGGTCTCGGTCATGCCATAGCCGAGCCCGGGGCGTCCATTGTCGAACTTCGAGTCGATTCGCTTGACGAGGTCGGGTGGCATCGGGGCCCCGCCGCCTCCGACCGAGACCAAACTGGATGTGTCTCGGGTCTCGAAGTCTGGCGACTCAATCAGATCGAAGCTCATCGTGGGCACGCCGACGAAGTTGGTGACGCGCTCGCGTTCGATCAGCTCCAAGGCCCGCTCGGGGTTCCACTTGTACATCATGACCAACCGGGCCCCACTCACGAAGGTGCCAAGCATGACGGGAACAAGTCCGGTGACATGGAACAGCGGGACGGCGAGGATGAATGCAGGGCTGGCCGACGCTTTGGTTTGATCCTCTGAAGGGGGCTCGGTGAGACCGCCGACCGCCGCTCTGCCGGCGAACGCCATCAAGGCCGACAACATTGCACGGTGAGTGGAGACGGCACCCTTGGGCTGTCCAGTTGTGCCGGAGGTGTAGAGAATGGAGATGTTGTCGTCGGGATCGATCTCGACATCGGGCATGGTGGCGCCGTCGACGATGAGGTCATTGAGGGCTTGTACGCCAGCTGGAAGTGTGCCCTCGGGCCGAACGGCCAGGAGTTGACAGTCAAGCTCGTCGGCGGCTGTACCGAGGCGCGTCAGCCGCTCGGAGTCGATCAAGCAGACAACAGATCCCGAGTTCTCGAGACCGAACGCCAACTCCTCGGTTTGCCACCATGCGTTGAGGGGAACGGCTACGGCACCAACCGAGGTGATCGCAACGAAGCTCGAGATCCACTCGGGATAGTTGCGCATCGCGATGCTCACGCGGTCACCTTTTGAGACACCGAGTTGATTGACCAGCACGTCGCCGATCTGTCCCGCTTGCTTGAGCACGTCGCTGACGGTCCAGCGTTCTTCCTCGTATACGAGATAATCAGCGTCGCCCCGCAGCGCCGCCAACTCAAAGAGAGCACGGATCGACGGAGGAGTTCCGGCGAACACTCGCATCGGAGTACCCCGGACTTCTGTCTCCACAATCTCGAACATGGTCCCCGGCGCACAAACGGCAGCCGTGGCTTCTGCGAAACTCATTTTCGTAGCCAAGACCAACAGTCTGGCTAATCGTCAAGCGTTTCCACAAGGTCGCTGGCAGCGGCAAGTGCTCCGGCCATGACTACCGCACGGGTGTAGACCGCGTCGAAGTAGTGCTGTGCGGCGCTCTCCTGGCCGGTGAGCGGCGGCTGGCCCAGGGACGAAGGTACGGCGCCTGGCGTTGTCGTCACACCGACTCGCACCTGTTCCGTAGGCAGTTTTGACGGGTCGCCCCAAAAGTCTCGAGCGGCCTTGGCGGTGTTCTTTCTGCGCCGCTTGTTCGATCGCTTCTGGGCTCCGCGGCCACTGTTGTTGCTGTTGTTCTTGTTGTTGGAATTCGACTTGCCGCCGTTGTTTCGCCCAGAACGGTTGCCGCTCGAGGCGGTGCGATTGCGTTGGCGACCATTGCTGTTGTCGTTCATACGAGAACCTCTTCGTCGTCCGCGATGACCGCATCGGCATCGATGCCAAGGGCGGCCTGAATCTGTGATGCGTCGAGATCTTCGACCGAGCTTGATTTCGGGAGTACCAGATCTGCGATCTGGCGCTTTCCCGCGACGACTTCTTCAACTCGTTCATCGACGGTGCCTGGACAGACCAACCGGTGGCAGACCACGGTGTTCTCCTGGCCGATTCGCCACACTCGATCTCGAGCTTGATCTTCCACCGCAGGGTTCCACCATCGGTCATAGAGGACGACGTGATTGGCAGCCGTGAGGTTGAGTCCGGTTCCGCCGGCCTTGAGCGAGAGCACCATGGCGCCCGCCCCATCAGCCTTTTGGAACTCGTCGACCAGTCGGTCTCGCGCCCCTCGGCCGAGTCCTCCGTGATAACAGGCGATGTCTTTGCCTGTGCGATCGCTCAGGTAGCCAGCGAGCTTCTCGCCCCACGACGCGAAGTGCGTGAAAATCAGCACCTTCTCGTTGGCCGCGAAGACCGTGTCGATGATCTCGTTGACTCGGGCCAGCTTTCCGGATCGACCGTCGAGGCCTTTGTCGTCGTCCCGGTAGTTGACGGGGTGGTTGCAGATCTGCTTGAGCGCTGTGATGGCGGCCAGCACGGCGCCCTTCTGGCGTGGCGAATCGTCACCGTCTGTGGTGTCGATCACCAACTTGTCGAGCACCGCCTGGTAGAGGCCGATCTGTTCGGCAGTCATGGCGCAATGGTCGAGCTCGTCGATGCGATCGGGAAGCTCAGCCGCGATGGCCGGCTCGGCCTTGGTGCGGCGGAAGACCAGAATGCCGTTCAGCGCAGTGAGAGCGCTTTCTGCCGCTGTTGTTCGATCGGCATTCGTTGCTGAGAGCTGGGCGACGAACGCGTTCCGGTTACCGACGAGTCCTGGGTTGGCCCAGTCCAAGATGGCCCACAGGTCACCGAGGCCGTTTTCGATGGGTGTACCCGTGAGAGCAACACGTGATCGTGCTTCGAAGCGGCGCAGTTGTTGTGCGGTCTCACTCGCCGGGTTTTTGATTGCCTGGGCCTCGTCCAGTACGACTTTGCCCCACTGGATCTTGCTGAGTTCGCTGACATCGCGCACCGCGGTGCCGTATGTCGTGATCACCAAGTCGTTGCGCCCAACCATCCGAGGGATGTCGATCGCTTCGGCCCGGTTCGGTCCGTGATGGATCGTGACTCGCACTCCCCCAACGAACCTTCTGGCCTCAGCTGCCCAGTTGCCGACGACTGCGGGCGGAGCGATGACCAGCGTGGGGCCGGATGCCTTCGTGAGCGCGATGTGGGCCAACATGGTCGGCGTTTTTCCGAGTCCCATGTCGAGGGCAAGACAGCCGCCGAGTCCTGCGCCGTCCAGGAACCCGAGCCACGCCAACGCGTTGGCCTGGTAGCTGCGAAGCTCTCCTGCAAACCCATCCGGGGTCGTTGGGAGATCGTCGGGGATGTCACTGGCTCCTCTGAGGAGGTCTGCGGCCCAACCCGAGCCCGAAAGAGCAACGCCACCTGCGAGGGGGGAGCCCTCCAAGCCGAGTGCATGGCGGAGCATGTCCGCACCGCTCAGTTGGGTCTGATCTGCCCGCTCAGCCAGCGCAGCAGCTGCTTCGACGAGGTCGACGCGATCCAACTCAATCCACTTGCCACCCGACTTGACCAATGGACGGGCCTGGGCGGCAAGGCGTTGAATTTCTTCAGCTGTGAGTTCGACGTCGTCGAAAACGGCGGACCAACGAACGTTCGCCAGCTGTTGTGCACCAACGACCGATTCGTCTGCTTCTGAAGTCAGCCGCAATGACGGAGTGGCCTTCTTTGTCGACAGGGACGGCACTCGGACGTCGAAGCCTGCAGCCGTCAGCACGGTGCCCTCGACGGTCATCAACTGCCATGCTTCGTCTTGGCTCAGGACGACCTCGCCTCGACGCTGCGCCCCGGGACGCAGGAGGGGCGGATAGAGCTTCTCGAGTCGTGTCAGCTGATCTCGAACCTCTTTTCGTCGACTGTTCGATGCCGTGACGAGGCCTGCCTCGACGGGCTCTACGCCACCTTCGGACGTCGGCGACAACACCTTGAGGTACCAAGCCTCCGACGCGTCGGGTGGATCGAGCGCCACGATCAACGAGAATTTCAGCGGACCGCTGACCGGCTTCGCCCATTGTTCGAGACGACGAGCAACCTCGTTGCCGGTTCGGTTCGGTGCGGTGAATGGCGAACCGTCGAGTGATGCGATGAACGACTCGGCAATTTCGGTCTTGTTCTTCGGTGCCTCAGGGGCGGCGGGCACGTCTAGGCGCTCCGCTGCTGCGGTCGCGATGGCGTTGATGATGTCGCCGACGATGTTGAGTGTCGCGGTCCGCGAGTCCTGTCGGTGGCCAAGCGCGGTCACCGCATGAGGCAGGGAGGAAGAGAGCCCGATGAGTTCTCGCTGATCAATCAGTGCAGGCTCCCATCGCACGGCAAAGGCCGCTCCGTCGCCACGAGCGCCATCTCCGGGGCTCTTGCGACTCTTGCGAAGTTGGGGAACCATGCGGCCCTGGGCGACGAGTCGGACGCCGAGGGATGCAGCGAGGCCCATCCAACGGACAGAAACGCCGTTGTCGCCGACGAGTTCGTCGATCGACTGGGCCTCATCGTCGGTGTCTTCGTCGACTTCATCGCCGTCTTCAGCGGTTCCCTTTGCGAACTCCGAGGTGGTTGTGCCGCTCAACGTAATAAGCCACCCGGCGACGGATTCCATTGGCGCGACCAGCGAAGCTGCGGAATCGCCGCTCGGAAGCTTGACGGGTTGGAACTCTTGCCAATCGTCAGCGTTTGCGCCGGTGGCAACGAGACGCGCCAGCACGTCCTTTGCATCGGCCGTTGTGGCGTTGTGTCCGCCGGCGAACGCAATGATTCGCCCCGGTAACCAGGAAAGCTGGAGCTGAGTTCGGCCCGGTTCGGCCTTGGGGCCAGTGGTGGCGTTCGGTCGACGCTCGGCTGGTTCGGGAGCCGATGTCGCGGGACCGACAAGCTCGGTCAGCACCTCATCGATTCGATTTGCTTCGGATTCTAGATCGGCAACGACGAGTGAGCGTTCGGCCCCTCGTAGCGCTCGGCCTGCTTCATCGATCGAGGCATCGGCGTCGTCGAGTAGGCCGTAGAGGGTTTCGATCCACTGGGATCGATTGTTGTTGAGAAACTCGACGTCGGCGTCAGTTGCGATCCCGTCCAGGTGTGCCTGGATGATCGTCGTGAGGACGGAGATGTCGGCAGATGTCTGCGGGGCGTTTGGCGCCAATGCCATGGAGTGCGATGCCTCGGGTTGGTGCGCATGCTCGATGCGCACTCGTCGTGCGTAACGTTCGCTGGATCCACATCGTTGATGTGACGAACGGTCGTGAGACCGAGCGTCAATGTCCTGCGCGGTCCCTCTGATCGCCGCAGGGTTCCACAGAACCGTGGTTCTGCCGTGGAAACGAGCGACTCGCCAAGCGCAAGCGCTTGGCCGTCTTAGGGTATCGACCAATCGGCAGCGTGCGCGGAATCGTGAGGAGCCAGGCTCGCCTGGACATACTTGTATCGGACTTGTATCATACAAGTATGGAACTCCTCGTCGTCGGTCTTGCCGCAGTCGCAACGGCGGTGTTGAGTGCTCTCGCAGGCCTCGGTGGGGGGATGATCCTGCTTGGGGTGCTCGCCCAATTCTTTGCACCGGCCACTGCCATACCGATTCACGGTGGTATCCAGTTCGTGTCGAACGGTTCTCGCGCCGCGATGCTGCGGGAGGACGTCTCGTGGTCAGCAGTCCTGCGGTCTTGCGTGCTCATGCTCCCGATGAGCTTGCTCGGAGTCGCCGTCGCCGTGTCGCTCCCCGATGATGCGATGCGCTTGGTTCTTGGCGTCTTCTTGTTGCTGACGGTCTGGCGTCCCGGACTCCTCCGCTGGCGAGGGGGCAACCCCATGACCGAGCGGTCGCTCATCGTTGTCGGCGGTGTGTCAGGCTTTCTCAACACAACCGTCGGAGCGAGCGGGCCGTTCACCTCCCCGTTCTTCAAGGCGGTCACCGTGTCGCATACCGCCTTCGTCGCCACCGCGGCAGCGTCCCAGGTGTTGGCTCATTCGGCCAAGCTCGCTTCCTATGTGTTCGTCGACGGGTTCGATGTCACCGATCATGGTTCGACGGTGGCGGTCGGGGCGGTGGGGGTGACCCTCGGGAGTTGGGTCGGGACGCGTCTTTTGCGTCGGGTCAAGGACGTCGCTCTGGACACGCTCTTTCGAGTCGTGCTGACAATCTTGGCCCTCCGGCTGATTCTCCGGGCAGTGATGTAGCTGGCTGTATGGGCCTGGCTGTATGGGCCTGGCTGTATGTAACTGGCTGTGGGGCCGGTCCCCTATTTCGGAGCGAAGAACTCGCGAATCAACGGCTCGTAGTGTTCGAGCGGGTTGCTCTTGTAGTCGGCATCGAAGGCGGTCTGGTCATACTTGGCGCAGAACTCCTCGGTGTATTCGAAGTGTGGCGAATCTCGATATTCCTCGCGGGCGTTGCTGTCGAGGCCGATGTAGTCCCAGAAGTAGTACCCCTGGAAGATGCCGTGATGCTGCACCATCCAGTGGTTTGCCTCCGACACATGCGTTTTGAGCATGGCAGCTGCAATGTCGGGGTGGTTGTACGGGGCGAAGTTGTCGCCGATGTCGTGGAGAAGCGCACACATCACATACTCGAGATCGTGCCCATCCTTCTCTGCTCGGGTCGCCGTCTGCAGGCTGTGCTCGAGGCGATCGACGGGAAAGCCGCCGTGATCCTGCTTGAGATACCCGAGCTGTTCGATGACCTTGTCCGCGACGAGCGACTGGGTATGGGCGAGTTGCGGGACGATCTTCGCCCAATCCTCTTTCGTGGATTCTGCAAAGGATTTGAAAGTTGTCAGAGCCATGCCACAACGCTAGCTCGTGCCGCATGAGCGGGCAGAACTTGGAAACTTCGCGACAAGTTACCACTGAGTAACGTCTGAACTATTGCCGCCGCGGCCAGGATCCGGGGTTCAACCCCTCAGCGACCCCGGATCCAATGCCGATGGGGAGATGTGCAGCACCGCCGTGTGAGCTTCGAGTATCGAGATGACTTCCAGCCAAGGTGGCATCGCCGCCTTCCTGAACTGGCTTGTGCGGCCAATGCAGTCTCGCTGATGATGCCCCACGTCGAGCCCCTCGTGGCCAGGAGCGTTCGACTGGCCATTCCGGAATTCGAGAACGATGCTCCTGACCTCGCGAAGGATGCTCGGTCCTACGTTCGTCAAGAGCTCGAGCATCACAAGCAACACGCGACGTTCAACGAGCGAATCATTACGGTGCACCCGGGAATGGCCAAGATCGATCGGTTGCTTGGCTGGTCTTTTGAACGTCTCGGTCGACGATCGTTGGCCTTCCGGCTGGCGTTCGCAGCGGGATTCGAGACCGTGGCCTACTCCGGAGCTCGGTGGACTGACGATCGCTTGCACAAGCTTTTCGACGATGCTGATCCGGTCGCCTCCACCTTGTTTCTCTGGCATCTGGCAGAGGAGATTGAGCACAAGACGGTGGCGTTCGACGTCTTTGCGATCTATGCCGAGAAGGTGCGCTTCGCGAAACTGCGCCAGTTGAGCGGACTGGTCACTGCCGCAGTCATGCTCTCGATGTTCGCCCTCATCGGCACATGGGCACTGATGATCGCTCAACGCTCGTTCTTTTCTCCGAGAGCACACGCCAACCTGATTCGATGGTCGCTGAGCTTCATCTTCGAAGTGATGCCGCTGATGGCGGTCTCGCTTCTCCCCAGCCACCATCCTCGCACTCTGACCGATCCAGCTTGGATGGCACAATGGTTGGCAAACTTCAACGAAGCGACTGGTCAGATCCCGATCTGGAATGATCTGACATGGTCGGCGATTGAAGCGCCGCGACAGGCGGACTCAGGGCCGGTACCCGAATCGGGCTGGCTCGAGGGGAATCGAGTGCTGAACGAGTTCGATCCACTCACACAAGAACCGTCTGGTGTCTCTCGGGTCGATGACCTCCTCGACCTCGAAGAACTCCGCCGATCGGTGCGGTGAGCGAAGTCGATTCAGCCGTTCGGTGATTTCTGCCAGAAGACCGCTGGGATCATCGGAGGCTGCAAGGTCTGCCTTGTAGGCCACCTCGATCCCCCCTTCGATGGGAAGCGAGCCCCAGTCTCCCGACGGCCACGCATATCGAAAGCTGGTCGAACCGGGCTTTTTGTTTGCCGCTCCTGCGACACCGAACGCCTTGCGGACAATGACGCAAGCGAACGGCACCGTGGCCTGGCCAAGAGCAGCCAAGACTGCCGAGCCATAGCGGATCGTTGCTTCTTCTTCGGACTTCTTGCCGATGAGAAAACCAGGACAATCCTCGAAATGAACGAGCGGCACATGAAAGGTCGATGCCAGGTCGCTGAAACGAATGAGCTTGCGGCACGCATCTGCAGTCCAACCGCCGCCATAGAACCTCGGGTCCTCGGCGAAGATCGCGACCGGAAACCCGTTCAGCCTTGCCAGCCCGGTGATGATGGATTGGCCCCAGTCCCGGCCGATCTCGAAGAAGGAGTCCCGATCAACGACAGCATTGAGAATGCTGCGCATGTCGTACGCCTGCTTTGGATCGCGGGGCACCACCGAGAGGAGTTCTTCTTCGCGACGGTCAGGGTCATCACCGCTCTGTTTTCGAGGAGGAAGCTCATCGACGCTTGTCGGGAGATAGGAGAGGAACTCTTCGACCCGGTCGAATGCCTCGGCCTCAGAGTTGACCACATCATCGATGGCGCCGTTGCGGGTGTGGATATCCGCGTGTCCCAACTCTTCTTTGGCGACGTCTCCCAACGCAGCTTGAGAGACAAGCGCAGGTCCCGCAATCATCATTTGTGCAGTGTCACGGACAATCAGCGAGTAGTGCGACGTCACAATGCGAGCAGCGCCGAGACCAGCGACTGATCCGAGCGCAAGCGCGACCGAGGGCGCGATCGTCAGATGTTCAACGACGGTCTGCCAGCCCTTGAGTTCAGGAATGTAGGCCCGGCCATCGGTTTCGATTGTCTTGACCGACCCTCCGCCGCCCATACCGTCGACGAGGCGAATGTGAGGAAGTCGAAGTTCCGCCGCAAGCTGCTCTGATCCGTTTCGCTTGGCCGCAATGCTGGCGTCAGCACTTCCACCACGCACGGTGAAGTCGTCCCCTGAGAGAATGACGGGACGGCCGCCGACTCTCGCCGTTCCGAACACGAAGTTGGACGGCACGAGGTCGATGAGCACGCCGTTCTCGTCGTAGGTCGCGACGCCAGCCGCCTTGCCGAGCTCATGAAACGACTCGGGATCGGCCATCAGGTCGATCCGTTCGCGAACGGTCAGCTTCCCGAAGAAGTGCTGACGCTCGACCTTCTCTTCGCCGCCCATCTTCTCGGCCAAGGCCTCGCGGCGACGTAGCTCTTTGAGTTCTGGCTCCCAGGACGACACGCTGGGATCTTCGCGTCGCACCGTTCTCGGGGCAAACTCGATCCCGTTGCCAGTGGTCGGTGAAAGCCCCCGGCCGTTAGCCAGCCAAGGCCGCAAAGCGGCCGATGAACTCTGGTGACTCGCTGAATCCGACCATGATGCGACCGCGGCTTGCCCCGGTGTCGAGCTCGCCCGTCCAGTACGACACGCCTCCGGCGTCACCGCGGCGATCCATCACGTTGGTGTACACGAGGTTGACGAACTCCTGGTTGGAAAGTGCGCCATACACGGTCTGGAACTCAGGCGAGTCGGCAAATGCCTGGCTGATTTGCGCGAGCGGCATGCCCGTTGAGGTCCAGTACTGGAGGCCACCACTATCGGGTAGCCGACGGAAGTACGCCTGATAGAGACGAGCGATGGGGCCGAGACGGTCCCAGCTCTGGATGACCGGTGCCACCTGGGATCGGAACTCCGCGGAGTCGGAGAACCCGACCATGACGCGTCCTCGGCTCATTCCCGAATCAAGTTGCTCGATCCAGAACGAACGGCCGGATGCATCGCCGCCACGGCCGAGCACGTTCTGGTAGACGAGATCGACGAAACCGTCGTTGCCGAGCGCCCCGTAAATGGTTGCGAACTCGGCCGATCCGGCAAACGCATTGCTGACGTCGTCGATCGACACGCCCTTTGCTCGCTCTCCAACCCAGTACTCCAGCCCCGGGGCGTCGGGATCGCGGCGGAAATAGGCGCGATACAGGCGGAAGACTTGATCACGAACCTCGATCCCGGTCGCAATGGACGGGGGCGCAGGAGCTGCCTTGGTTGCCGGGGCCGCGACGAAACCGAGGTTCTCGTAGTTGGCTCCGATCACCTGTTGCTGATCGCCGCTGAGCCACTGATCAACGATCGTTCCGTAGACAGCGCGGTAGTCGACCGTCGGAATGAGGTTTCGGTGGTTGTCCAAGGTCGTCAGCGATGGCGTCTGGCCGTAGAAGCCGCCGTTGACCTGTGACCCGATCGCCAACATCGTGGTTGCTGATCCGTGATCGGTGCCTCCGGAGTTGTTGGCTTTGAACCGTCGACCGAATTCGGTGGTTGTGACCACCATTGTCTGATCGGCCCATTCCGCCTGCAGTGTGTCGAAGAAGACGGCGAGCCCATCGTTGAGTTCCGCCAACCCGTCCTCATGGAGTTGGTTATGGTTCGCATGACCGTCGAAGTCCCCGTAGTTGATGGTGAAGACGCGCACACCGAGGTTGGCGTTGATCAGGCGTGCTGCGAGGGCCATCTGGCTTGCGAGTTCGCCTTCGGGAAGCCCAGGTTCGTAGCGGGGTGCCAGGTGGGCGGCGAGCTCGATGGCGGAGGAGCCGGACTGTGCGAGCGAGTCGCCGAGAGCGCCCAGGCCGCTTGACGCGGCACCAAAACTTGACCACGCGTCGAGTTGACGACGAGCGGCATCAGACAGATCACTTCGCACGAGAAGGCCGCCACCATCCGTCGGAATCACCGTTGTCTGCCGGACGTTGCCTTGGCCGACGAGTGGGACTCGATGGCCGAACGCAATGCCGTGGAATGGATCGGCTCCACCGGGCAGTCCATCGATGTAACGTCCGAGCCAACCAGAAGTTTGGGCGCCATTGTTGGCCTTGGCTGTCTCAATCCTGGCCATCATGTTGAAGTGACTCAGGTTGCCTTGCGGGTCGCCGACTCCTTCGATGACCGCAACCTGGCCGGTGTCCCACATCTGCTTGACCACAGGCAACCTGGGGTGCAGTCCGTGTGCAGCATCGAGCTGGAGCGACGAGGCAGCGGGCACGGCGAGGCCGCCACGCGTGTCGTAGTAGGTCCCGTCGTTGATTGGGGCGACCAGTGTCAACCCATCGCAACCGCCATCCATCGTGACAAGCACCAGAATGCCGTCGGTCGATCCGAGAGGTTGCACCGCATGCGCCTCGTCAGCGAGCCACATGGGAACCATGGTGGCGCCGGCGACTGCACCGGTGGCCTGAAGGAAGTTGCGCCGGCTGAGACTTTTTCGGTCACAGGGAGCGGGGGCTGATAACGCAGCGCGGAGAGATCGAGTATCAGTCATGCGAGCTGGAACTCCGGGGTCAACGGTGTGAGCAGCAGAAGACCGGCTTGTTCGTTCCAGCCGCCTCCCTCTGACCGCTCGGCGTTGATGTAGGTGAGGAGGTTGTTTCGGGTCGATGAGCTGGCGTTGTAGAGGCCGAAAAGGTTCAGGGTTTGGTCCAGCGCCTGCTGAGGAGTCAGGTCTCGAGTGTTGGCCAGCAGTCCAGCGTCTCGAGACTTCCAACGCAGGTAACTGGCGAACGAGTGCCGAGCCCACGAGGCGGAGGGCGAGATCCAATATTCGTTCTGCTTCCAGCCGGCGACATTGGGTGGCCGGAACGGCATCTGGCCCATCTCGGGAAGGAACCATTCGGGGTGAGCGACCTCACAGGACAGTCCCGTGCGGCGCATGCCAGCAACGGCGTATTCGATCGGACTGCGAACAAGCCCTTGTCGAGCTTGTTGAGATCGAAACTCGGGTCGATTGAAGAGCGCTCGCAACAGTTCGCGAACATCCAATCCGGTCGACAAGAACGTGGCGGCCAGATCGTTGACGATGCCGTCTGCCGGATCGGGATAGGCGAAGAAGGACCACAGGCGCTTTGCCAGGTACCGGGCAGCAATCGTGCGAGTGGGTCCGGTGACGAGGTGATCGATGATCTGGGGACCATTCCAGTTTCTCGTCGTGCCCATGAACGTCTTGGAACCGGTGTCGTGATCTTCGGGGTGGAAGACATAGAGGTTTTCGTCGTCGTTGACCCCATAGCCAGTCCAGGCCCGAGCGGATTCCGAGACATCTTGTTCGGTGTAGTTGCCGACCCCGAGAGTGAAGAGCTCCATCAGCTCACGGGCGAAGTTCTCGTTGGGACTTCCAGCGACGTTGAGGTCGTTGTCGAGATAGCGCAACATCGCCGGATGGAAGGAGACTCGGTGAAGCAGGTCGCCCCAATTGCCGAGTCCATGAATACGAAAGATCTGCATCTGGTCGAACACGACGGCAGGGTCATAGAGCTTGTCGTAGGACGTACAGAGGATGCCGTGCCAGAACAAGGCCATCTTCTCGACGATGGGAGTTGGCGACGTTCGACACTGGTCGAGCCAGAACCAAACGACGTCGATGTAGCGATCCCAGTTGGACCGACCTTCCGAGAGATCAGGCGCTCCGAGGTACGGATCTGGCGCGGCGGACGTATCAAGAACCCGATTGACGACCTCGGCCCAATCGAACCCCATGAGGAATTCGATCTCCGGTGCGTGGCCCCCAAATCCGGCGCGGCGTAGCAAATGGTCAACATCTGCGAAACTGGACGGCATCACACATGAATCGACCTCCGACAACGAAACCTTGAGCCCTCAACGTTTGGCGACCCGCCTGACTCCCGACGCACTGCGACAAGTACGGGCGGGCCATCCCTGGGTCTATGACCGAGCGATCACCTCGATGAAGGAGGGCGGGAGGTCTGGAGACCTCGCCGTGGTCTTTGACAAGAACCGTCGATTTGTCGCGATCGGGCTCTATGACCCTGACTCCCCCATTCAGATTCGGATCCTGCATCAGGGCAAACCCACCAAGATCGATGGGGATTTCTGGCGCCTGCGACTTCGCGAGGCACGTGAGATCCGACGAGCACTCGACTCGAACTCCACGGGGTGGCGCTGGGTCAACGGCGAGAATGACGGACTCCCTGGCCTCGTGGTCGACTGGTATGACGGGACGGTCGTGATCAAGCTCGACTCGACCGCCTGGATGCCACATCTCGATCCGGTCATCGAAGCGATCATGGAGGTGGCCGAAGCCGAAATCGCCCCTGTCACTGCGATGGTCTTGCGGCTTTCCCGAACGGTCGCCGAAACGGTCCCGGTCGGACCAGAGGAGTTGCGAGACGGATCGGTTCTGCACGGAGAGGTCGACGGTGATGTGCCTTTCCTCGAACGTGGGCTCTTTGTGAGCGCTGACGTGTTGCAAGGGCAGAAGACCGGCTACTTCCTCGATCAACGAGCCAATAGAGCACGAGTTCGTGAGTTGGCCAAGGATCAGGACGTCCTCGATGTCTTCTGCTGTACGGGTGGGTTCACGCTTGCGGCGGGAGCAGGAGGAGCCACCGCGGTCCACAGCATCGATCGGAGCGCGCACGCAATGGCATCGATGGAGCGACACATCGAATCGAACCGGTCGGTGCTCGGTTCATGTCGCTTCAGCTCGACAACGGGCGATGCGTTCGCGGAACTTGAACAATGTGTCGAAGACGGACGGCGCTATGGCATCGTCATCATCGATCCGCCGTCATTCGCCCGATCGATCAAGGACGTCGGCGCTGCTCGTCGGGCCTACCGACGCCTGACCGAGCTAGCCGTGCCGCTCGTCGCTTCGGGTGGTTGGTTGGTGCAGGCCTCCTGCACCTCACGGGTCGCCGCCCACGACTTCGACGCAGACGTACGTTCGACGATCATCGAATCAGGTCGCCGAATCGTCGACGTGAACCTCACGGGACACGACATTGATCATCCCGTGACGTTCTCGGAGGGCTCGTATCTAAAGTGCGTCTTCGCTCGGCTCGCGTGACTCCGGGCTCTTGAGCATGCCGAGCTTTGCGCCACGCCACGCCTGCGTGTGGTCCATGTACCCGACCATCATGAGCGCGAGCAACGGATACAACACGTCTGCGGTGCCGCGTAACGTCATATGAGGATCGAATGTTTGTGCCGTGTTGACGACGGCGAGAGCACCGAACGTGGCGGCCGCTGCGATGCCAACTGGCCCGGCTCGAGACCGCAAGACATGACGCGCCGTGTGCATTCCGACGCCGATGAACGCGAACCACATAATGAAGAGCGGAATGCCGCCAGACCAGATCAGCCACATATGGCCAGATTCGATCCAAATGAACTCCTCGCCTTCGCGAGGAGAGGCCACTCTGGCCTGTGGAGTGACGCCCCACACGACGTTGTCAACATCACGAAAGCTCGGCATGAAGAACATCTCGAGGTTGTAGAGACGAACGTCCCAACTCGATCCGGGATTTGCCTCAAAGAGCGACTCACCCTGTGTGTAGTCCGGCTGATTCTGGATGGCTGTTCGAGTCGCACTCGGGATTCCGGGGCCATCAAAGCCGGCAATTCGGCGCTGGATCAAAGGTGCCGTGATGATCATGGCGATCACGAGGAACGGAATACTGATCCGAAAGAGGCGCCCAACCGATCGTGTGATGACCGCAAGGGCGATGATCCCGGTGATGAACGAAAGGGTTGGACCGATCTGACCGGAACCGACAACGCCGAGACTGGTGCAAAGCGCAGCCAATCCGATCAGCCGTCGAGGCCGCTCGTTACCGAGCAGCATGGCAATAGCGATGAGCGCGTTGATGGCCTGATACACGCCGAACCCGATCGGGTTACCGATCGATGCGGCACCACGACCGTCGTCGACGATGTAGCCGTCGTTCGGGAAGAATCGGTGCAGGCGGTCCGCCGTCGCCGCAATGTTGAGCGAGTCCATCAGGCCCATTACGCCAAGTCCGCTGGCGAACAATAGCGAGATGCCCAGTGCGACCCTGACCTGTCCCGGAGTCTTGATGGTGTTGCGAATCAATGCATACAGCAGGCCGAGCTTCACGAAGACCAACGCATAAAGGATGTCGTCGACCGACAGGGGCTTGAGTCGTGCGACCTGAGTGATCAGGGGCAGGAAGAACCCGGTCAGGACGACGCCGATCATGACGAAATCGATGCGATGGAGCCGAAGTTTGATTTCGCGGGAAACGATGAGCCACCGCGCCGCGAGCACCACAAGCAAGAGGGCCAGAAGGGCTTCGTTGGGCCGGAGCCGGGGCAACACCTGATCCCGGCTGAACCCCACGATGAGTGGCGCGGTGCCGATCATGATGTAGCCGGCGATTGGCGGGTGGATCCAAACCAGGACGATCAGTCCAACGAGCGCAATCACCGCGACGCCGACAGATCCTCCGCCGAAGGAGACAAAGAAGCCGCCGACGAGACAGAGCGCAGCGGCAAGGAGGCCGTATCGCAGGTAGTTCTTGGGGTCGGGCATCTTGATGAAGGTGAAGATGTTGTCGACCATTGCTTCGAAGTCGTTTGCAACTCGTAGCCCAGCGTCTTCGCGATGAATGGCGTCGAGGCGCCGGCGGGCGTCGCGGACACGCGAGTTGCCGTCGGGCCGGCGCAGAGTGGTCGTTTGCCGTTCAGACACTGACAGGATCCTTTCGGCGGAAGCCGCCGATGAAAAGCTTGAGTTCGTCGTCTGGCTTGGAGCGAAGCACTCCGTACAAGCCCAACGCGGCGATGCCCAACAACAAGGCTGCAGCGATACGGCCGGGGCGGGCATCGGTCATCGGGGCGAGCAGACCGGCAGCTCCGGCAGCGGCACCGAACGCGATGGCGGCCGCTCCTCCGGTGTAGGCAAGGGACTTGTTGAGTCCGTAGGTCCGGGCAGGCAACGGATTGACGACGCGAGTATGCAAGAAGATGCCGGAAACCACATCGGAGACGGTCATGGCGAGAGCGGTGAAAAAGATGACCCACGGGCCGCTCGTGGTGAGCACAGCGATAGTTGCCCCGACGAGAAGAATGACGAGCCGAATGGCATAGGCATGCATGGGGGCTCGAGCCTCATGACGTGCGTAGGAGGCCGAAATGGCGAGTTGATGGATCGTCTCACCGATGATCGATCCTGCGACCCCCACGATGGCGAGGGCAATGAGTTGGCGTCCAACCTCGGAGTTCATCTCACCAAGGGCAACGATTGGAGCTCCGAACCAGCCGAGCCCCGCACAAGCAGCGGCGCTCGGGATCGCAACCAGAGCGGCAAGGCTCAGGCCTTTGGAGTACTCGTTGGAGAATCCGACCCGATCGCCCTTGTCCCAGAGCGAGGAGAGACGAGGCAGCACCGCGTACGCAACAGGCTTGGCGCCGAGCGCCACCGGAAGACTGAAGACATTCAGCGCCAGCTGGAGGGCAACAACGCCACCAGCCACCGTGTTTGCGGCGAGCATCAAGACGAGGAAGCGACCGCCGTTGAGAAGCGCCGTGCCAGAGGATGGGAGGGCAGTGGAGACCATCGCTCGAACGTCGTCATCACGCCACCCTGCCGTTGGTCGCAGTTTGACGCCGAGGCGACGAACGCCCCACCACTGAAGGCAGGCGTGCAGCATGACGCCGAGTGACGAGCCGCCACCCAAGACAAGAAGATGGGCCAACGTGACCTCGCTGAGTGCGGTACCGGTCCCGAACCAGAGTGCGTAGCCAGCGAGCGTGGCGAGCACGACGACGTTCTCAACGATTGACGCGGCTGCGGGGAGAGCGAATTCGCCGAGCGCCTGCTGAACGGCTTGGCCAATTGCCGCGATGCCGTACCCAACAAGCTGGGGAGCAGTCAGAAGAATGAGAGGAAGAGCCGCCGCAACAAAGTCTGCACGCTCGGCTGCATCCGGAACCCCAGCACCGAAAAGGGCACCGACGAATGGAGCGGTGATCATCACGAGAACGGAGATTGCCCCGAACGCACAGATGACCACGCCGAGCGTTCCGTTGGCGATGCGCTCGACCGACGGCATGTCTTGGCGGTCGATGTGCGGAACCAGTCGAGGAATCAGAATCGCTCCGAGCAGCACGCCGACGCTCAATTCAAAGAGAATCCACGGCAGTTGGTTCGCGATCTGAAAGAGATTGCCGAAGTAGGACGGTCCGAGAACCGCACCGATCAGGAGCACTCGGGCAAAGCCCGTGATGCGCGAAACGAGAGTCCACTTCGCGACCGAAGCCGAATTCTCCGCGACGCTAGCTTCGGACGGGGGCACGCTCACCTCGCCGTCCGGTGTCATCGGCTCTGAAATCAATACGCCTCGGAGACCGCTGCGGTCCACCACTTCCACACCAGAAGACCGAGGCCCAGAGCGGCACCCAAGATGAAGCCGACAACCGCCATGCGCTTTGGCCGTGGGGTGTATGGCTCATCGAACACGTATGGCTCCGCGGTGACTCGAGGAACTCGGGTGTTGTTGAGTTCGCTCAGTTCGGTGTCGAGAATCATGCGATCGACTTCGATGATGCGAGTGCGGATCGTGGCGATCTCGGATTGCTTGTCCTGCTGCTGAACGCTGAGACCAATTCCGGTCGGATTCGTCATCCGATTCATTTCGTTTTGCGCAGTCTCGAGCTCTTCGTTCAGCCTGACCAACTCGTCTTCCAACGTCGTCATCGCTTCGACGCTCGCTCGCTCGGTGACCGTGGCGAGATAGTCAGCCTGGAGGTCGGTCACAATGGCCAGCGCAAGGTCAGCATCGTTGTCGAAATAGTCGATGCGAACGGTCTGGGTTCCCGGAACGATTCCTGCTTCAAGGTCTTCGTTGAACTCCTTGATCGGGATGTTGTACTTGTCTGCGATCGGAGACAGCAAGGAATTTGACTGGATGGTGACTCCTTGGGTCTCGGTCCAGGAGTTCCCCCGATATTCGACTTCAGTACGCGCCTGCCACACATCGGCCCGAAGACCTTCGAGGAAGTACGCGGCCTGGCCAAAGAAGGCGGCGAGACACGCGGTAAGCATCACCAGACCGACGAGCATGCGCGGCGACGGACGACCGTTGTAGGCCGATAGGTGAGCGAAACCGACATCTGCGGGTTCGCTCGATCGTTCGAGAGTTGCGGTCATGTTCATGTCTCCGAAGGATTGAGTTCGACTCGGCGAACCTCATCGTCTGCGATGCGGTCGTCGATGGGTGTCAGGTCACTGACAGGCTTCGTTGGTCGTGCGGGATTGCCGATCGCGACCATTCCTGCAGGGATGTCGCGGGTGACGACCGAACCGGAACCAATCATGGCTCCTGCTCCGATCTTCACATACGGAAGGATCGTGACGCCGACGCCGATCTGGGCGCCCGCTCCGATGACGGGTCCCGTCATGAGTTCGGCAGATCGGTCGCTTCCGGGATACAGGTCATTGGCGATTGAGACACCAGGAGCCAGAAAAGCGCCCTCTTCGATGATCGTGTGCTGAGCGATGTAGCAGTTCGTGTGAATTTTGACGCCTGGGCCGATCTTCACTCCGTAGTCGATCACCGTGTTGCTCCAGATGGCGACGTCGTCTGCGATGTCGCACTCTTCGCGCACGATGACGTTGTGCCCGGTTTGGAAGTCTGCGCCGATGCGTGACCCGGCGTAGAGAATCGTGCCCGACCGCACCCGAGC
>CALHCB010000042.1 GCA_937930695.1 uncultured Acidimicrobiales bacterium
GAGATGTCCGACGAGGGCGTTGAACTCGTAGCAGTCACCCAGGATGTCGGTACCGCTCGCGAGTCGATCGAAGGGTCCTACGCCGGCTCTCCCCTGACCGTCGCGTTCAATCCGCAGTACTTGCTCGAGGGAGCAGAAGTCACCTCAGGTGAACTGATCACTCTTTCGACGATCGATGAACTGAAGCCCGCGCTCGTGCGTATGGCTGGTGTCGACGAATTCTTGTATTTGTTGATGCCCGTTCGAGTTTCCTGATCTTCATGTCGGCAACGGTCGCCTGAGCGGGCGGATGCGGCTCACCACGGTCTGGCTGACAGATTTCCGGAACTACGAGAATCTCGAAATACAACTGGACGAGGGATTCACCGCAGTTCTCGGACCGAACGGCGCGGGCAAGACCAACTTGGTGGAGTCCCTCGCGTTGCTCGCGACGCTCAAGTCGTTTCGACGGGCCCCGACCGAGAGTCTGATTCGGAAGGGCGCGACCAAAGCGGTCGTTCGAGCCACCGGCATTCGCGATGATCGCGAGGTCCTGATTGAACTCGAATTGGCCAAGGGTCGAACCAGAGCGCAAGTCAATCGCCAACCACTGAAGCGCACACGTGATCTGCTCGGGGCACTCCGAGTCACTGTGTTCGGGCCGGACGACCTGGCCTTGGTCAAAGAGGGTCCTTCGGTTCGTCGCGAGTATGTCGACGATCTGATCGTCGCTCTCGATCCTGCTGCCGATGCGGTGGTCTCTGATCTCGATCGAATCGTCCGACAACGCAACGCCCTCCTGCGCCAGATGTCTGGGCCGAACGATGAAGCGTCGCTGCTCACCCTCGACATCTGGGATGAGAAGTTGGCGGCGGCGGGCGAACACCTGACGATTCGGCGAGAGAATCTGCTGGCGGATCTGATGCCGTTGGCGACGGCGTCCTATCGCGTGTTGAGCGACACCGACGTCGACCTCGTTGCCTACTACAACCGGTCTTGGCAGACCGAACGAATGAGTGAGGCCATCGCCATCGCCCGGGCAAACGATCAGCGTCGCGGATCCACTTCGGTCGGACCGCATCGCGATGACATTGGTGTGTCGGTTGGTGGGTTCGACAGCCGAACCGAATGTTCCCAGGGCGAGCAGCGAACGTTGGCGCTGGCGCTTCGTCTTGCCGGCCACCGACTCTTGGCCGAGCGTTTGGGTGAGCCGCCACTGTTGCTGCTCGACGATGTGCTTTCTGAGCTCGATCCGGATCGCGCCCGGGCGCTGTTGGCATCGCTACCTCCGGGCCAAACCGTGATCACCAGCGCGCAGGGATTGCCTCCCGACACCGTTCCCGATCAAATCCTGGTGCATCATGGAGATCGACTCGAGGTCCAGGAGTCCTTCACTGCGGCGAACGCTTCGCCACCCGACACACCTCCGGTTTCAAATGACTGATCCATCACCGATCAAAGCCACGCTCGAACGGTTTCTCTCTCAGATGGGCGCACCCCCGGTTCGCACGCTGATTGATTTGCGCGACCGTTGGGTTGATGTGGTTGGTCCGGGACTGGACGGACCGACTCGGCCAATCGAACTGATCGATGGTGTCTTGGTGATCGGCTGTGACGACGCCACCTGGGCCTCCCAGATCACGTGGATGGACGCCCAAATCAAACGTCGCTTTGCTGAAGCATTCGATGGTCAGGTCGTCCGGAGAATCACAACTCGAATCCAGAGCTGACTGTTCGTCGCGTTTCGCAAGACCCTCCCAAGAATCCGACGGTTTGGCTGGTAGAATTGGAACTCGCTGATTGCGACTCACCATGGATCCACAAACCGACCAAAACCCCACAAAAGACGCGGCAAAAGAGGCTCCGGTTCCGACCGCTCGCCCGGCCGAACAAGGCGAGTACGGCGCGTCCCAGATTCAGGTCTTGGAAGGACTCGAAGCTGTCCGAAAACGACCGGGCATGTACATCGGCTCCACCGGTCCCACGGGTCTCCACCACCTTGTCTGGGAAGTCGTTGACAACTCAGTTGACGAGGCGATGGCCGGGCACTGCTCAACCATCGGCGTCACGATGTTGGCCGACGGTGGCATCGAGGTCAGCGACGATGGGCGTGGCATTCCCGTTGACCCGCACCCGAAGTACGAAGATCTCACCGCGGCTGAAGTCGTCATGACAGTCCTCCACGCAGGAGGCAAGTTCGGCGATGGTGGCTACAAGGTTTCCGGCGGGCTGCATGGTGTTGGCATCTCGGTCGTCAACGCGCTCTCGACTCGCGTCGAGGTCGATATTGATCGTCAGGGCAAGCGGCACTCGATGTCGTTCGTCGAGGGCGGTCAACCGGGCGACAAACTGACGGTGACCGGCGATGCGCCGATTGGCGAAGATGGCGAGCCCGTCACCGGGACCACGGTGCGGTTCTGGCCTGATCCCGCGATCTTCAAAGAGGGCACCGAGTTCCGGGGACAGACTCTTGCGGATCGCTTCCAGATCATGGCGTTCCTCAACGCCGGCCTCGAGTTGCGCCTGACGGATCAAACTGCGGCCACTTCCGAAGAGCTGGTGCACCGGTACGACGGTGGCATCCGCGACTTCGTCCGCCATCTCAATGCCACCAAAGAACCACTGTTCGACGAGGTCGGTTGGTTCGAAGAGAAGGACGAGACCGAAGAGGTCGAGATCGCGTTCGCGTGGAACACGGGGTATCAGGCTGACGGAATTCATTCCTTTGCCAATGGCATCAGCACCCTCGAGGGTGGCATGCACGAGCAAGGCTTCCGATCGGCACTGACCCGGACCGTGAACACCTACGCCCGTGATCGCGAGCTTCTGAAGGAAAAGGAAGAGAACCTTCAGGGTGAGGACATCCGGGAGGGCCTCACTGCGGTCATCTCGGTTCGAATTCAGGAGCCGCAGTTCGAAGGGCAGACCAAGTCGAAGCTCGGCAACGTCTCGGTTCGATCGCTCGTCGAGAAAGCCACCAACGAACATTTGCGAGAGTGGTTCGAAGAGCATCCTCGCGAAGCTCGTTCGATGGTCAACAAGGCAATCATGGCGGCCAAGGCACGCATCGCAGCCACGACCGCTCGCCAGACCATCCGCCGCAAGTCCGCTCTCGATGGTGCGGGACTTCCTGGCAAGCTGGCCGACTGCCAGAGCAAGGATCCGACCGAGTCAGAGATCTACATCGTCGAAGGAAACTCTGCGGGCGGCTCGGCCAAAGAGGCTCGTGACCCGCGCACGATGGCGATCCTGCCCATTCGAGGCAAGATTCTCAACGTTGAGCGGGCGCGCCCTGATCGGATGCTCAAGAACACTGAAGTGGTTTCCCTGATTCAGGCAATCGGTGCCGGGCTCGGAGAGCCGATCGAGCAAGACGACGACGACGGTTTCGACGTCGACAAGGTTCGTTATCACAAGGTGATTCTGTTGGCCGACGCAGATGTTGACGGCAGCCACATCCGTACCTTGTTGCTGACGTTCTTCTTCCGTCAGATGCGACCACTTGTCGAGGCGGGGTACATCTACATCGCCCAGCCGCCGCTGTATTCAACCGAGGTTGGCAAGTCCAAGATCTACTTGAAGGACGACCCGTCTCGCGATGTCTACGCAGCCGAGCACCCGAACGCAGAGTTTCAGCGTCTGAAGGGTCTCGGCGAAATGGACGCAGACGAGCTGTGGGAAACCACAATGGATCCGGACTCTCGCACCCTGTTGCAGGTCACCGTTGAGCAGGCGGCCATCGCCGACGAGGTGTTCTCGGTCCTGATGGGCGACGACGTTGAGTCACGGAAGAACTTCATCCAGACGAACGCCGATGACGTTCGTTTCTTGGACATCTAAGGCGGTTTCTAGATGAGTGATCTCCCACCGGATACGACCGACGAAACCGGCGACGATCTCCCCTCCGGCATTGAGCCGATCGAGATCCAAACCGAGATGGAACAGTCGTTCCTCGAATATGCGATGTCGGTCATCGTCAGTCGGGCGCTGCCTGATGCGCGTGATGGGCTCAAGCCCGTGCACCGCCGCATTCTTTGGAGCATGTTCGACGCGGGTCATCGCCCGGATCGCAGTCACGTGAAGTGTGCGACCGTCGTTGGTGACGTGATCGGCAAGTATCACCCTCACGGCGACACCGCGATCTATGACTCGCTCGTTCGTATGGGTCAGAACTTCTCTCTTCGTCACACGCTCATTGACCCGCACGGCAACTTCGGTTCGCCCGACGATCCTCCTGCGGCCTATCGGTACACCGAGTGTCGGTTGCGGCCCTTGGCGATGCAGATGCTCGCCGACATCGACGAGGACACCGTTGATTTCCGAGACAACTTCGACGGCAAGCACAACGAGCCGGTTGTCCTTCCCAGCCGTTTCCCGAACCTTCTCGTCAACGGAAGCCAGGGCATCGCCGTTGGTATGGCGACAAATATCCCGCCGCACAATCTCAATGAGGTCATCGATGCGGTCGTGCACCTGCTCGACAACGGTGAGGCGACCGTCGATGACTTGATGGAGTTCGTGAAGGGTCCGGACTTCCCCACGAAGGCGCAGATTCTCGGCCGTGTCGGCATTCGCGATGCGTATCACACGGGCCGTGGCTCGATTCGTATGCGCGCCGTGGCAGAGATCGTGGAAACCAAGACCGTCGATCAAATCGTGGTCACCGAAGTTCCCTATCAAGTCTCGGTTGAGCAGATTGCCCGCAAGACCGCTGAGCTGGTGGAACGTGGCGACCTCACCGGTATTCGTGAGATCCGCAACGAGTCGGCAAAGGGCAAGCTTCGCTTGGTCTTTGACCTCAAGCGTGACGCCACTGGCCTCGTGGTGTTGAACAATCTCTACAAGTACACCCCCATGCAAACGACGTTCAGCGTCAACATGGTGGCGCTCGTTGATGAGATTCCGCGCACACTGAATCTGCGTGATGCGCTTGTCGCCTACGCAGATCATCAGCGAGACGTCATCACCCGCCGAACGACCGAGCGTCTTCGCAAGGCGAATTATCGGGCGCACATTCTCGAAGGCTTGATTCGGGCTCGTGACGTTCTCGACGAGATCATCGCCACCATCCGAGCCAGCGAAGATCGGCCTGCAGCCCGCAACGCGCTCGAATCAGAGCCCTACAACTTCTCCTCTGACCAAGCCGAAGCCATTCTGGCAATGAACTTGGGCCAGCTCACCCGGCTGGCAACCGTCAAACTCGAAGAAGAGCTGACCGAGAAGCGCGAAGAGATCGCCGAACTCGAGGCAATCCTGGCCGACCCGATCAGGCGTGATCAGGTCATCAAGGATGAGTTGGCGGCCATTCGCGAGCAGTTCGGTGAAGACCGAATCACCCAGCTCGTTCCCGACCCCGGCGAACTCGACATCGAAGACCTCATCGATGATGACGATCTTGTGGTCACTGTTTCGGCCACGGGGTACATCAAGTCGGTATCGAGCGAAGAATTCCGTACCCAGGCCCGCGGTGGCCGTGGTGTCACGGGCGCGAAGCTGAAGGACGACGATGAGGACATTGTCCATCATCTTCTTCACACCAGCGCGCACGCGTATCTTCTGTTCTTCTCGAACCGGGGCAAGGTCTATCGGATCAAGGCCCATGAGATTCCGGTGTCGAGCCGAACTTCGCGAGGCATGGCCCTGGTCAATCTCCTGCCGCTCCAAGCGGACGAGAACATTCAGGCGATCATCGATACCCGCGACTACGAGACCAACCGCTTCTTGTTCTTTGCAACCCGCGACGGTCGAGTGAAAAAGACGCTCTTCACGGCCTACGACTCATCGTTGAAGGCTGGACTCATTGCGATCAAGTTGAATGAGGGCGACGAACTCGTGTCGGTCGTGCCGACCAACGGCGTGCACGACATCTTTATGATCTCTCGCAAAGGTCAGGCGTTGCGCTTCCCCGAGGATCAAGTTCGTGCGATGGGACGTACCGCAGCTGGTGTGCGAGGCATGAAGTTCCGCTCCGGTGATCAGCTGGTTTCGATGGACGTGGTCAAGCCGGACACTGAGCTTCTGGTCGTTACCGACGAAGGATTCGCGAAGCGAACCGACCCCGCTCTGTTCACTGCCAAGGGCCGAGCGGGTCTTGGAGTTCGTTGCGTCAAGGTCAACGAGAAGAAGGGTGAAGTCGTCGGGGCGATGTTCGCCTATGAAAGCGACGAGGTCTTCCTCATCTCCACGAGTGGCGTGGTCATCCGAACCTCTGTCGGCACGATTTCTCAACAGGGTCGTGACGCCACGGGTGTCAAGGCAATGAACCTTTCGGACTCCGATCAAGTCGCCGCCGTCGCTCGCCGTCTGGTGGTTGAGGGTGAAGAGCTCGAGTCCGACGAGGATGAGACAGATGTCGAGGGTGCGCCCGCCGAATCGTCCTCTGACGAAGCTCAGGATCCCGTGAGTTCGGAGTCTGAAGACGCACCGATTGCCGAGCTCTCTGCTGATTCAGAGGATCAGACTGACGCGGAGACCGACGACTAATCGAGTTCGCGCACGAACGTTCTCGCTCTTCCCCCGAAAATGACAGGTTCGACGGCCGTTGGGTCATCGGGGGACCACACATGTACGAGCGAATCACTCCATCTGAGACCGCGTTGTGGCGGACAATCACGGGCGGGCAGTCGGCGACGACAGCCCGACCCGACGGCTCGTCACTGCACCGGCAAGAAGCACAACCGCAGGACGAACGGGGTGCGGCACTCGTTCTGATGTCGCTTTGCCTTGCGATGGTGCTTGTGGCGACGATGCTGCTTGCCGCGGTGGGGGAGCGCACGGTTGCGCGGGCTCGGGCACAGAGCGCGGCGGATGCATCTTCGCTTGCTGGTGTCTCCGACGGGCGTTCGGCGGCTGCGGAGCTTGCGACCAACAACGGTGCCCGGCTCGTGTCCTTCGAGGAGGGTGACAACGAGGTGTCGGTCGTTGTGGAGTTTGATGGTGTCCGTGCTGCAGCGAGCGCCGAACGACGGCTGGCCCTAGATCCTGGGGAGTGACCCTCCCAACGTGACTCCTCGACGTAGACTGCGGTAATGCCTTCGGATGAGCTCTCGTCGAACGACTCGGCGGTTATTGACGACGATCTTGTTCAGGCGCTGGGTTTCGAGCCGGCTCCGGACGATGAAATTTCGGTCGTCGAAGACGACGCAGCGGACCTCGTTGATGAGCCGCCAGCTGCGGCCATCGATCTCGACGATCCGGTTCTCGAGAAGACAGCTCTCGATACCACCGTTGCCACTGATGACAGTGCACAGCTTGCCTCTGAGCTTGGTTTTGATGCCGTCGTCGAGAACGATGATCTCGAACTTGATCTTGATGCGAATCCGGATGCAGCTGTCGAGGAAGTAGCGGAGGGAATGCTCGACGAAGTTGTTGAGGGTGAAACCGATCCGGCTCTGGACGATTCTGGAAGTTCAGGGATCGCCTCGTTTTTTGCCACGCGAACCGAGAGCGACGCGGACACCGCCAAGGATGATGCTGACGTCGATCTGTCCTCCCTGCCTATTGTGGATGATCTCGCGGACTCCGACTTTGACGGTGCAACGGACTCCGCACTCGGCGTGGAGCCGGGGGCGCTCGATAGCGACGAGCTCGATGTGCTCGATCTCGACTCGGTCCCTGATCTTGTCGACGAGACGGCCCTCAAAGAAGCTGCAACGGACGACGTGGCCGTCAGTGAAATCGAGCTCGATGATCTTCCTGTCGATGACGCCGAGTTCGATCTCGACTCAGATCCCGATCTCGATGGTGCGCTCACTGACGAGCCTGCCAACCTCGCACCAGACGAGCTTGACGTTGAGGATGAGGCGATCGGGCCCATTCACGATGAGATCGATCAGGTCGAGGTTCTCGACGTCGACGCTGAAGACCTAGAGCTTGGTGAGCCGGAACTCTTCGACCAGGCCGACGATGGCGTCAGTACTGAGCCTGCGCCCCTTATCGACCTCACGGGTGATGCCGCAGCAGAGGCGCCAACGTCGTTCTTGGATCCGGTTGATGTTCCGGATCTTGACCCGCTCGAGGCACCCGTTGGGGCGCCGTCTCCTGACGGTCTCGTTGAAGGATTGGTCGACGACGGCGCTGTTGTTGCCAGTCCAACCGAGGTTCGCAAGCGCGGCCGGGGTTCTCGTCGTCACAAGCAGGTCCGAGCCCGCAAGGCACGACGAGTGGTTCGTCACGTCGACCCGTGGTCGGTACTCACCTTCTCGGTGCTCTTTCATCTCTGCTTTTTTGCAGCCATGTTGCTCGCCAGTGTCTTGGTTTGGAATGCGGCGCTGGCGTCGGGCACCCTCGAGAACATCGAAAATTTCATCACTGAGCTCGGGGATTACGAGAGCTTTGAGATCAACGGCGATGTCGTCTTCCGCTCCGCAGTCATCGTCGCTGGGATGCTCACGTTGGCCTCCTCGGTGTTGGTCGTGCTCCTGACGGTGGTCTTCAACCTGATCTCAGATCTCATCGGTGGAATTCGAATCACCGTGATCGAAGAAGAAACGGTCAGGGTTCCGGCGAAATCCAAGTAGTCGACCCCATGCGAAGCCGCTAACGTTGCGGGTTCCTCGGGGCTATAGCTCAGTTGGTTAGAGCGCACCCCTGATAAGGGTGAGGTCACAAGTTCAACTCTTGTTAGCCCCACACCGAGACAATGAAATGCAACTGATGAAACCGCCTTTCGGGGCGGTTTTGTTGTTGTGGGATACCTCAGCGGTCAGCGGTTCATAACCGCGTCGTGGCTTCGTGCAGCGGGGGGCCGATTGCATCGTCGGCTAGTCTTCGCCCATGCTCGGACTTGTTCGTCGAATCGCTGGGGCGCTGTCGATGGCAGGACTGATGGCAGCCTTCTTCCGTCTCCGAGGTACCGGTGGTGTTCCACCCCAGACCGGCGGTTGGCGCGAAGTCTCTGAAGTCGATCTTCGATAGCTCGTGACCGACCCCTCAACGACACAACAGCGTCGAGTCGCCATCGTGGGTGTGGGCGCAAGCGGTTCGCATGCGGCCCGGCAATTGCGAACCGAGGTCGACTCATTGGTTCTGGCCGACCTGAGTGCGGAGCGCCGTGCACGAGTTGTGGAGGCCGTTGGCTCGATCGCCCGGCCGTTGGAGACAATCGACGGTCGGTCCGTTGCCAGCTTGGCCGATGTGGTCATTCTCGCCGGCCCTCCACGTTGTCAAGGCTCTCTTGCTGCCGATCTCGTTCGGGTCGGACGGCATGTGATCTCGATCAGTGATGCGCCCGAAGATGTGGATGACCTCCTCGCATTGGGTCCGCTGGCTGAAAAGGCCGGAGTGTCCGTTGTGGCGGGAGTGGGATTCGCTCCTGGCCTGACGTGCTTGTTGGCCCGTCTTGCAGCCAACAGCTTGGACGTCGTCGATGAGATCGCAGTAGCCAAGGCAGGCACGGGGGGTCCGGCGTGCGCCCGGCAACACCATCGCGCCCTGAAGCAGCCGGGTTTGGTCTGGAACGACGGTAGGTGGCTCCAGCGGAGAGGCGGGAGCGATCGCGACCTTGCGTGGTTTCCGGGATCTATTGGGGCTCGAGATTGCTATCGAGCCGCACTTCCGAGCCCGAAGTTACTGCAACGAGCCTTTCCGGACGCCCAACGAATTTCGGCTCGGGTCACGGCGAATCGTCGAGATCGACTGACCGGACGTTTGCCAATGCTGCGTCCGCCTCATGCCGACGGGGGGCCCGGGGCAGTGCGGGTGGAGGTTCGAGGGCGTCGCGCTGGAGGCATCGAGACAGTCATCTTCGGCGTGATGGACCATCCGTCGGTCGCCGCTGGCACAACTGCTGCGGTGTGTGCGCTCGAATTGCTCGATGGACGGCTGCCGACGGGAGCTTTCGGACTGAGCGAGGTCACCGACCCCCGTCCCATGCTGCGTGCCCTGCACGCACGCGGTGTTCGAGCAGCAACCTTCGATGGCATGTCCGACGGATAGTGGTGGTTCGATCGCCGCGTTGATCGATGGATTGCGGCACACAGAGCTGGGTCTGGGGTCGTTGTGCGACTTTTCTTCCATCATCGAATATCCACAGATCTGTGGATAAACAGTGGGTTGTTCACAACTTTCAGTCACGGTTCGTGTGGAATTTGCTCAAGTTGTCACAGACAGTGGTCGATCCATTGGATAAGCAAAGATTTCGAAATTTCTGCTCAAGTTTTGACCCCCAACGTGCCGAAACCCTTCTTCGTGATGGAGAACAACCGAAGGGCGAACCCGATGGGTCCTCGAGTCAGCAACGAAATCAATGAGCGCATTGAAGCTCACCTACCACTCGTGAAGCACGTGGTGTTTCAGGTAGCCGTGCACTTCCCCCGGCACGTCGACCGCGAGGAGCTGGCGAGAGCCGGTGCGCTCGGTCTGGTCGAGGCGTCTCGCCGCTATGACGAGTCACGAGGTGTTCCGTTCGAACGCTTCGCCGCTCAGCGAATTCGTGGGTCAATCCTCGATGCGGTCCGCGCTGCTGACTGGGCTCCTCGCTCAGTCCGGCTGCTCGCTCGCCGCCTCGAGGCCGCAGAGCAGCAGCTCGCATCTGAGCTCGGCCGAGTCCCGACTGTTGCTGAGATGGCCCAGGAGATGGGTGTTGGTGTCGATGAGCTCTCTCGTCTGCAAGACCGACTCTTCCGTTCTGTCGTGCTCGCTTTGGATCATGAGACCGGCGACGACGGCGACGAAGATCTCACGCTGGTTGACGTTCTCACAGACCGATCTGCCATCGAGCCCTCCGAAGAGCTCGAGACTCGTGAACTGCACAACTACCTGCGTGATGCCGTGAAGCTTCTTCCGGAACGCCAGCGCATTGTGGTGGTCGGCTACTTCCTGGAGGGTCGAACCTCACAGGAACTCGCTTCCTTCCTTGACGTGA
>CALHCB010000043.1 GCA_937930695.1 uncultured Acidimicrobiales bacterium
CGGCGCTGATCAAGCCGTTGATCGACGGTACGCCGGCCATGAACTGGATCGCCGGGCCGGAGACAACTGGCGGCACCAGCATGTCCGGTGGATCAGCGAGCGCAGCGACGAAGTCTGCCGCAGGGGCCGACGCGCCAGCCGTAATCGGTGGTGGTTCGGCTGCCGCGGGGGCGGAAATCTGCCCGTCTTGCACGTTGACCAGTCCAGCAAGACCTGCCCCGAGCGCAAGCCAGGGGATCAGAAGGCCGCTGGGAATCTGCGGCGGGCTACTCGTCTGTGTCGTGGTGGTTTGTTGCAAGGGGTCTTCCCATGTGAGCAAGGTTGCCCAGACGTGGAGTTGGTCAATGTAGCCAGAAAACGACAATGGGACCCGATGCGTGGCATCGGGTCCCATTGCATGAGCGGAGAGGGTGGGATTTGAACCCACGGTGGGCGTAAACCCACACCTCCTTAGCAGGGAGGCACAATCGACCGAACTCTGTCACCTCTCCGTTCGACGGACCGCGGTCCGACGTGGCTGGCGAGTGTAGCGACTCAAGACATCAGCGTCGCCGCCAAGACGGCACCAAGTTCCCAACAAGAGCCCAATACCTGGTCATCGACCTGACCGAGACTGCAGACGGGCGGCGTAACGAGCCGCCAGTTGAGCCCTGTCGTGACTTTCTCGATACTGAGGAGGGCGCCATTGGTGTCGCTGTTTCCGTGCACAAACACGCCAAATGGACGGCCAGCCGTTTGATCGAGACACGGGTTGTAGATCGTGTCGAAGAAGTGCTTGAGCGCACCGCTCATGTAGCCAAGGTTCGCGGGAGTCCCGAGAATGATGCCGTCGGCCTCGAGAACTGACGCGGCACCGGTCGAGAGCGCAGCCGAGCTGATCACCTCGACACCCTCAATGTGCTCATTGCTCGCACCCTCAGTCACTGCTGCCAGCATCGATTCCAAGGCCAGCGAGGGGGAGTGGTGGACGACGAGCAGGCGAGCCATGGCATGTCGAGCCTAGGCGGCCCTGGTCTGTCACGAAGAAGTTGCGCGGTGTGTGAAGCACCTCACAGAGGCGGGAGGGGTCATTCGCAGACACTCGTTCCTACACCCACAACCAAGGACCGATCCGATGACCGCAAACCAGAGCAACGCACAACGCAACTCCCGGGCCACCAAGGCGATGTTTGTCGCTCTGGCCCTCCTGGCCACGCTCTTCACTGCAGTGAGCCCCGCCTCGGCGGCGTTCGGTGGCGGCGACGGTGGATTCCTTCACTCCTACTCAACATTTACCGATAGCAATGGCCTGTCTGACGCCACGATCGTCTTCAGCCAGGATCAGACCCTCGGCCCAGTCGACTCGTTCTCCGTGGTTGTCACACCGGTTCAGGGTGGTAGCCAGGAACTGCCCAACTTGGTGTTTGGAACGGGCGACGCAAACAGCGTCTACACCCTGGATCTCGAGCCCCGTCAGCCTGGCGCCTACACCCTGGAGATCGAGTCCGTGCGAGGAGGAGTTCGAGGAACCGTTTCCTATGACCTGATCCTGCCGTCTGCCCCGCAGATCGCCGAGGCCGGGCCCTGGATCGACGACTCGATTTATGTGCGGTGGCATGCTCCCGAGTACGGCGAGGTGAGCTCGTACAGCATCGAGGTCAGCGACCTCCTCAATAGCTTCAGCTTGACGGTTCCGGGTGACCAGACCTCGACAATCATCGAGGGTTTGAAATTTCCGGCCGCGGAGCACTTCATCACGGTTCGGGCCCATTTCGATGGCAATCCAGCGCTCGACCTGGCTCCAACAGTTGCGAAGACCAGTGTCGTCTCGGGTGATCGGAACCCGAACAATGTGTCCAACGTCACCTTTCAGCTGCTGACGCCGACGTCTGTTCGAGTCAACTGGATCGAGGACTCGACGCCCAAGCCGTTCACCACGCCCACAGAGAGTGTCACGGTCGAGCTTGTCGCCGGCCCCAACCAAGTTGTGAGTCAGACCGTGAACGCTGGTCTCGGAACGGCGACGCTCACCGGTCTCGACCTGGACTCGGTCTACTCCCTCAGCCTCAGGGTGAAGAACAAAAGCAACGCGACGGTCCTGGTCGACATGGGCCGCATTCAGACGGGCTCGTCAGTAGTCGCCGACACGGTGAAGCCGGCGATCGTGATCAATGCTCCGAGCACGGTGTCTCGCTACGGATCGACCGCCAAGGTGTCCTTCACCTGCACCGACAACGTCGCCATCTCCACCTGCGGCGGTTCCCACACGAACGGTCAGGCCATCTCCACCAAGACGGTCGGAGCTCAGACGATTACGGTGAATGCGTCCGACGCTGCTGGCAACACGCAGACTGCTTCCTCCACGGTGACGGTCAGCTGGGCCTTCACCGGTCAGTTCGCCGGGATCTCCGGCAACAAGGCCACAATCGCTCGCTTCTACGCCGCCACCTTTGGTCGGCTTCCGGACCAGGGTGGCTATGACTTCTGGACCGCTCGTCTCGACACCGAGCCGAACGGTCTTGCTGCAGCGGCGCAGTTCTTCGCCACTTCGCCGTAGTTCGAAGCGCTCTACGGGGCCAACGTGACTGACACCCAGTTCGTCGACACCATCTACCTCAACGTGCTCGGACGGGCTCCCGAAGGAGCCGGCCGCTCGTTCTGGATCGACAGCCTCGGGAACGGCACCCAGACCCGTGGCTCGGTGATGGCCTTCTTCGCCAACAGCCCCGAGCACAAGACGATCACCGCTACCAGCTGATTCCTGAGGCCAAGCTGCCGATGGAGAACCGTGAACGACGACAGGCACCAGATCGGGCCCCGAGCCTATGCTGGCCCGCTGATGTATCGCCGTTCCGACCTCTCCATCGGCAGCTTGGTCTTTGGCGCGTTGATCGCGCTGATGATGATGGCCGCGACGGCCTCTCCGGTTGGTGCCCAGGTCGAGGATCTCGAGCGGGAACCCGCCACGTTCGAAGATGTCGCGAACATCGATGAGCTCACCGACGACCACGCGCGGGTGCTTCGTTTGTACTGGGCCTTCTTCGACCGGGAGCCCGATGCCGAAGGCGCTCTCTACTGGATCGATCGATTCGACCATTGCGCCGACCTGGTCTCGATTGCCCGCTTCTTCTCCGATGGGCCCGAGTTCACAGCGACCTACGGCGAATTGACCGACGCTGAGTTCGTCGACCTCGTGTACCGCAATGTGCTCGATCGGGCCGCCGAGCCGATTGGTCGAAAGTTCTGGCTGGCACAGATCGACAGCGGCCTCATGGGACGCGTCGACGTGATGCTGCACTTTGCTTGGTCGGACGAGTTCACCGCTGCCCACCCGCTTCCGTCCGACGGGGTGCCGGGTCGAGATTGCGTTGGTTGGGTCGGCCCCACTGGGCCGCGTGTCCTCCAGTTCCAAGATCATGAACCGTTCGCCCAAGTCGGTGACGTCGTGCTCCTGTCGCCATCGATCGCCATCGAACACATTGGCTTCCACCAGTCCGGGCATGACGGCGCCCAAGAGATGGTGCCGTTCGATGACTTGTCGACGCCGGTGATGGTCATGCCAACTCGCAATCGCGACACCAACCGCCAAGGTGCCGCCGACATCGCGGTGCATCCCGGGTTCGACGTCGTCGCCCCAGTCACCGGAACCGTGATTCGCGGCGGGGGCTACATCCTCTACTGCAAGCACAACGATGACTACGTGGTGATCGAGCCCGACGCGAGACCGGGCTGGGAAGTCAAGGTGCTCCACATCAACGGTCTCCAAGTTCGCAAAGGCGATCGAGTTGAGGCAGGCGTGACGGTGCTCGCACCGGCCGCCACGAAGTTTCCGTTCCGGTCCCAGATCGATGAGTTCACCGGCGAGCCATCGTGGGGTCACGTGCACATCGAAGTTGTCGACCCATCGATTCCTGATCGACCCTCGACTGGCGGGGGCTGCTGACCCTCTATGACCGACAGACAACCCGAAGCGCGAGCGCTGGCCAAGCTGCTCGGCGTCTTCCACAACATCAGCTACTACGCACCCGAGATGAAGGCCTTCGCTGACGTCGGTTTGCCGGAATACTGGCGGGCCTACATGGCCTACCGGTCCGCTCCGATGGGGCAGGTTCCGCCTTCAGTTGTTACCGCCACCTTCTACAACTTCGCCCCGAGAGTGGTCGCCGCCGCTCTTCCCTCAGCATGGGAGGGCATCAGCCCGCACCGAGCGATCGAACTGCGTGATGAGTGCATCGATACTGCGCTTCGGCGAGCCTTGGGTGACTTGGTCGACGACTCCTCGGTGAGCGAAGCGGCCGATTTGGCCATGCGCGGCATCTCAGACGTCGACGTCGTTGGACGGCCACTGTTCGCAGCCCATGCTGAGCTTCCGGTACCCCTCGAGCCTCATCGGCGGCTCTGGCATGCCTGCACGCTGTGGCGTGAGCACCGTGGGGACGGGCACAACATTGCGCTCGCCGCAGCGCCCATTGACGGCATCGAATGTCATGTGCTGCTTGCGGCCAAAGGTGTCGGTGATCGAGACATCATCGAGAAGATTCGCGGTTGGACGCCAGAGGAGTGGACGGC
>CALHCB010000044.1 GCA_937930695.1 uncultured Acidimicrobiales bacterium
TCAGATGCTGACCAAAGGCACCATTGGCATTGATTGCCATGCCGGTGCCTTCGCCGCAATCGTCGCTGACGAGCGGTCGGGTCAGCTCCATGGGATTCGCGACTGGATCGGTTCTCGTCCCTTGTTCTGGGGAAACTCCGGATCGACACACGCCCTGGGATCTGAACCTCTCGCTATTCCCATTCTGCTGGGAAACAAACCGCGCGTCGATGAACAAAACCTCAATAACTACTTAACACAACATCACCCTTCAATTCAAACCTCATTCGTCGAAGGTGCCACGGCACTCTCACCGGGGTGCATTCTTTCGATCGACCACCATCACGTTGTCGAGAAACACCAACCTTCTCTCGCTCCGAAACTGAACCTCTCTGACCCTGCAGCACTCGAAGGGGTGCGGACACGTCTCGATCAAGCGATCACCGAACGCCTGGCTGGCGCTCAGTCGATCGCTGCGCACGCGAGCGGCGGTGTCGATTCCGGTGTTGTTGCCGCGCTTGCCGGGGCTCGGGGTGCATTGAGGGAGATCGTCACTCACCGGGTGGACGGCCTGCCCGAAGCCGACGAAACCCATCGAGCCGTCGAGATTGCCGACCGCTATGAAGTTGGGCACCGAGTGGTCGAACTGCCGGCGATCGATGTGCTGACCGAAGTCGAAAACAACATCTTGGTGCACGGTCCGACACACCCAACGATGTGGTTGTCTGGCTCTACGATCACTGCTGCCGCCCATGCCGGCCACGACCTACTGCTCACCGGGCATTTGGGCGATGAATGGCTCACCATGGCGGGTGGGCCGCTCGCTCAAGCCGCGTGGAGTCGACAGCCTGGCGCAACCCTGGCCTTTGCCCGCGACGCCAAGGCAGACCGCAATATCAGCGCGGCGCGAACAACCAAGCTCGTAGGGAAACTGATCGTCGGCGGCGTCGTGAAACAACGGCGATATGGCACGCATGCGCTCGACACATTTATCGACGACGCCTGGGTCCAGCGAACGCTTCTCGGCATCGAACGAGTCGGATCACTCACGGGCATCCGGGTCGAATCTCCGCTTGCCGACTTCAACTACGCCCAATTCGTGCTGGGGTTAGACGCATGGCAGCGAAATCGTCCCGGGCAGCCGAAGCGAATCCTTCGGGATGCGTGCGCAGACGTTCTACCCGACGACTACGTCTCAGATCCGATAAAGGCCAACTTTTTCGACGTTCCGGAAATGGCATTCAACGGGGAGTTCGAAGGAGCCGAAGCGTGGAACCAAATACGGTCGAGATGGGCCAAGGCTTGGCGCATCGCACTCGACGAGCTCTAGAGGACTTTCACCCCATGAAACGGGTCACTCGACCATCCAGCGACAGGCTTCAATAGAACTGTGTCCTCGTTGCACCGACTTCTCGGCGCGCTGCGTTCATCATTCGGAATCGTTTGGAGAGCAGACCGCACGAACCTTGTGCTCATCGTCGCGACTCAGCTTGTCGTTGCGATTTCCGTTGCGGTGCAACTACTCGCACTCCGATCGCTTCTCGCCCGTCTCGAAGCCCAGGCGGAAACGTTGAGCGATCTTGCCGCGCCTGCAATTGCGCTGATTGCCACACTTCTGCTCGGTGCAATCGCAAACGTCCTGATGCGAGAGTTGCGGCTTGTTGCCAATGAATCGGTGGAACGGGAAGCAACGTTAGAAGCGCTTCGTGCCACGAACGTCGCGACGTTGTCAGAATTCGAGGACGCCGAGTTCCACGATTTGCTGCGACGGGCCACCCGTGACATCGGCACTCGAGTTTGGGGTGCTGTCTGGGCGTCAATCGGATTCGTCACCGGCTTTCTCACGATGGCGGCGATCTCCATCACACTGTTCGCGCTCGCGCCCACAATCTTCGCCATCGCCTGCGTCTCCGCGCTCCCGGGGCTCGCGATAGCTCGCAAGAACAGTCGGACGCTTTACTCCTTCAACTACAACTACACCAGCGAAGATCGCCGTCGGCAGGCTCTCGAACGCACCATTCTCGACCAGAGAACGGCGGCGGAACTCCGCTCGATCGGCGGCGGCCCGACGCTGCTGCGCCGAATCGAAGAGCTATTCGATGATCGTCTGAGGCGCATGAGGCGCATCGCCAAGACTCGAGCGATCTGGAGCTTGGTGGCCGCCGTACTCGGCGCGATCTTGGCTGGCATCGCGATCGCCGCACTCCTCAGTCAGATCGTTGATGGCTCACTGTCATTGGCGAATGGCCTCGTCGCACTTATCGCTCTTCAACAGCTCACCACCAGGGCTCGTTCGCTCGCGATGATTGCGAGTGACCTCGACGAAGCGGGGCTGTACCTACGCGATTTCACCGACTTCGTTGCCTTCAATCCTGAGCGCCGACAAGAACGCCCCGACATGCTCGGGCTGGCAGCGATTCACGCCTCTGGTCTGTCGTTCACCTACCCGGGAGCAACGCGGCCCGCCGTCGCAGATCTTCACCTCACCATTGAGCCAGGCGAAGTGATCGCCCTTGTGGGAGAGAACGGATCGGGTAAGTCAACGGTGGCCAAGCTTCTTGCCGGACTCTACGAACCGGCGGCAGGAGCGTTGACGTGGGATGGCAACTCAGTAGATCTCGCTTCGCTTCAGCGCTCAACGGCATTCATGTTTCAAGACTTCGCTCGTTTCCCACTTTCGATCCACGACAACATCAGCCTCGGCTCTTCACAGCCGAGCGATGAAAGCGTGAACCGGGCAGCAAGCCTTGCTGGTGTCGACGCGATCGCCGAACATCTACCGCATGGAGTCAGCACCATCCTGTCGAGGGAATTCGAGGACGGTGTCAACTTGTCTGGCGGACAATGGCAACGAGTTGCGCTGGCCCGCGCAGTTCACCAAGACGCACCACTTGTCATCCTCGACGAGCCATCATCTGCGCTCGACCCCAGAGCCGAAGCCGATCTCTTCGACACGATCCGAGCGCTCTACAAGAATCGCTCTGTTGTCTACATCTCTCATCGCTTCAACGCGGTCCGCTCCGCAGATCGGATTTACGTGATGCACGAGGGGCATGTGACGGAGAGCGGAAGTCATGACGAACTGATGGAGCTTGGCCTGCGATACCACGAGATGTTCAGCCTGCAAGCAGAGCGATACGCATGAATACAGCCGGATCGGATCGTTTTGCGTCGTTGCCGTGTCGAGATCATTGGCCAATCGACCTCACCCTCGATGTGATGGATGAGTATCGGTGCACCGGCGAGACGGCCTTCGTCGGCCGTGCCGAGCCCTGGTCGAGAGCGTTTCGAACCGATGGCACCGTCTGGCTCGAGTGGCGTGATGCCCGGTTCGAGGTGAGTTCCACCTCGGTTCTGGTCGACGCAGAGAACCCAGTGGAAGCAGTCGATCTTTATTGGAACACCTTGATCGCTACCGGACGCGAGATTCAAGGAACCCCCACGATGCACGGTTTCGTCGCAAGCGGGCCCGACGGGCGAGGGCTCGCCGTCGTCGGACACAGCGGAGCGGGCAAGACAACAACGGGCGCGTCACTTCTCGATGCTGGCTGCGACCTTGTATGCGATGACTTGATCATTCTGCATCCGGATGGACTCCCGGCGGGTCGACCATTTGTCCGCCATGTTCGGCCACCGTCGTCCGATGCACCCGTTGACGTTGGAGGCAAGGAGCGACGGGCAGCCACGCTCCACAACGAGCCCACAATGCTCGGGCGGATTCTCGTTCTCACCGACCATGCGGAACCGACCCCATCTGTTGTCTCGGGAATGAAGGCCCTCGACCTACTTCTACAACACCCGTATCTACCATTCGAGGCCCAAGCGGGCGGAGGCGCACAGCGCCTCTCAGTGATCGCTGCACTTCTGCAGACCGTTGAAGTCATCGCTGCCAAACCGCGTTCATTGCCAGCGGGCGAGTTCGCGAAGCTCCTCCTCAGTTCGAGCGATGCAACGACCTGACCGACACTCAGTGCGTCGGCGAGCGCATCTGCTGCCGGCTGCCTTGCTTGTTGTTCTCGCGTTCGGAAACCGAGTGATCACCAATCAAAGCGATCTGAGCCCGTGGGAACTCGGCGGCTTTGGAATGTTCTCGACAATCGATTCTCCACAAAGCCGTCTCGTTCTTCTCGAAGGAACGACCCTCGATGGCGAGCGGTTGGTGCTCGAAGCACCAGCCGAAGTCGCAGAGTCGATCCAACAACTGCGCGTCTGGCCGACCCTGGACCGAACAGATCACGTCCGACTTCAGCTCGAGAGTTTTCGCTGGGCTCGAAAAGAAGAAGTTGCAGTGATCGATGCAGCCGGCTCTCCCCTTCTGTCCGTTGATGTCGTTGTTGGCCGAATAGCGATTTCGGACTCAACGGCGCGCTTTGTTCCGCTGCACCAGTCGTCGACTCCATGACGGCGACCGGCCTGCTCAAGCCGACCTCGAGTGATGACGTTTGGCTCGTCGCCAGCGGCAGTCTGCTGGTAGTTGTGTTGGCGTTCAATGACCAATGGTGGCCAACTCAGGCGATCGCAAGCATGTTGGCATTGCTTGGTCTGTTGGTACCGAGCACTCGCAACCAATCATCCCTCTGGTTCTCAATGTCAGCCGTGCTCGCTGCCGGTTTCGTCCTGGAGTGGTGGACAACGGACAATCACCACCTGCTGATCATCGCAACGTTGTTGCTGTTTGGCATCTGCGCCCGCAGCAGAGACAAGGTTGACCGCCTGAGTTCGGGCGCGGCGGCACTCGTCGCAGTGGCCTTCGCAGCAGCTCTCATCGCCAAGGCAATGTCGCCGGACTTTCGATCCGGAGTCTTTGCGTCGTACGTACCAACTCTGGATCCCAGACTCGGCGATCTCGCTGTTCGAGTAGGCGCTACTTCACGCGAAACCCTTGTGACGAATCAGAGTGCTCTCGACTCTCTCGCAACCACAGAGACGGTTGGTCTCACACCTGTCAGCGACTGGTTCGCGATCGTGATGCTTGTTTGGACCGTCGGGCTCGAGTTGCTCGTTGCAGTTGGCTTTGCCGTCCGCCATCGCCGCCTGCGACAGGTCGGGAACATTGCGCTGCTGACGTTTATCGTCACGACCTACTCGGTCGTCCCGGTCGTAGGGTTCGCTGGAGTGCTGAGCGTGCTGGGGTTTGCCCAAGCGGAGTCTCGGCTCTTGAAGGCCTTGTACGTCGCCGCCTTCGTTTCGATCCCGCTTCAGGATGCGATCGCTCGAGTTCTCTAGCCAACACCCGTGGCGGTTACCCCACCAGGGTTTCGTGGATGACAACAGCGCCGGCACCGACCATGAGAATCATGGCCAGGCCGGCAGCTGTGTCCGCCGCCTCCTCGTCGGTAGCCGCCGCTCCCAACGAAGAACTTTCTGAGCCAGCAGGCACCATCCCCGTGCCCAAACCAACTGACTCATCTGCCAACGTCTCGGACGATTCGGTGGCGCCATTGACACCGTTCGCTTCAAGATCCTCTGACAGCGCCAGCGCTGGCGACACTGCCAGCACTAAGAAACACACCATCAGGACAGCCACGAGCCCAGCCATGATCCAAAGAACAAACTGGGGCCGACGACTGGTGCGGGGGAACACCTCGTTGGTCACGCTTAGAGAGACGACCCGCCGGTAACTTACGTCGCGAGAAACCCCTAAGTTTAGGTGTCAGACTTCTGTCAGACGCTCAACGAATGGCCCGACAACGCACTAGCCAAAGGCTCAGTACGCCCCTGGACTGCCGTTCACCATTTGGCCCGCCGTCTTGGTGATGATCACCAAGTCCTGCTTCAACGTGCGGCTCGTCGCGTATTCAACCTCGAGCGCCAAACGTTCTTCGAACGTGAGATGGCTGCGGCCGCTCACTTGCCACAGGCCCGTCATCCCACCCTTCACGCGCTGCACGGTCGGCAGTGCGGATCCAAACCGTTCGGCTTCGAAGTCGAGCTGGGGGCGAGGGCCAACGATGCTCATCTCGCCCTTGATCACGTTGATCAATTGCGGGAGCTCGTCGAGGCTGAGCTTGCGCATCACACGACCCACTCGGGTGACTCGGGGATCAACCCGGAACTTGTTGTGTCGCTCAAAGCGTTGCTTCGCATCGGGATTGTCGGCGAAATACTGCTCGAGCACTTCGTCGGCATCAGACACCATGGTGCGAAACTTCAACATGTCGAAGCGTTTGCCGTCGCGTGTCTGACGGTGCGACCGGTACACCACGGGCCCCTTCGACGTCAGCCGAACCAAGGCTCCAAGAGCGACGATCGCCGGAGATGCCATCACGAGCACCGGCACCGCAATCATCAGATCAAGCGCTCGGATAACGAGGCGTTGCCTCATGGACGGGGTCGAGGAGTCCAAAGAGATCGACCGATCCCTGAACTCCAGTACCGGGGGCGTTGGACGCAGATCAATCACGACTTCATCTTCGAGTCGTTCAAAGTCGGCCGCCGCCTGGCTTGAATTTTCCTGTACGGGCAAAGAGCCCACACGCGCCTCCGCTGTCACCGAAACGCCCTCCGACCCGGAAATGTAACAAACGTGTCTGAGTTTGGCACGGTCTCTTCTACAACCTGCCCAGATCTAGGGAATGACCCGATCCGCGCGCAATTCCGCCATCTCGGCATCACGGCAGCCGAGTTCTGCGAGTACACGGTCGGTGTCCTGACCCAGAATCGGCCCGTCTCCACCCGGTTCGGGCTGGCGGGCATCGAACCGGACAGCGGGACGCGAGTCTCTCAATTTGCCGATCGTCGCAGACTCTCGCTCGACGAGCACCTCGTTGTGAACCACCTGGGGTTCGGTGTGGACTTCGCTCAACGGCAACACCGGCCCGGCGGGCACGTCGTGCTCGCGGAGTAACGCCAGCGATTCCGCGCTCGTCCTCGTCGCCAAAACTGAGTCAACATGCGCTGCCAGTGCAAGGCCGTTGTTCAGTCGCTTCTCATAGGTGTCGAATCGCGGATCATCCATCATCCCCGGATCAATCGCGCCAGCAAGCTTCGGCCAGGTCGAGTGCGTGGCCAGGTTGACCGTGATGTAGCCATCCTTGGTGGGGCGAACGTCGTAGTTCAACGCAAGGTGAGGGCTGTGCTCGGCATCGTCGCCAAGCAACGTGTCGTTCCAACCACCATCGGGCCACAGGAACTGCATACCCGCTTCCAGCATGTTGATCTCGATGTGCTGCCCCTCCCCTGTCCGTTCTCGATGGAACAGAGCGGCGGTGATGGCTTGGGCCACCGTGAGACCCGTCGCCTTGTCGATGGTGAGACTCCGAGTGAGCCGGGGCCTGAACTCACCGTCGGGAACGTCGATGCCCATGCCTTCGAGTGCGGCAAGACCCGTGATCCCCTGGATGACATAGTCGTACACCATCTGATCGGCGTGTGGTCCGGTGCGTCCGAACCCGCTGACCGACACGTAAATGAGGTTGGGCTTGCGCTCCTTCATCGCGTCGTATCCAGCACCCATGCGCTCAATCGCCCCAGGCCGGAAATTCTGGACGAACACATCCGCGGTGTCGATCAACTTGCGAAGCAGTTCGGCCCCTCGCTCGTCTTTGGTGTTGAGCGCCACCGACTGCTTGCCCCGATTGACCGAGTGGAAGGCCGAGCCCATGCCGTTGCGACCGTCGCCCAGGGCACGCATCCGATCGCCCATCCGGTCGTTGGCTTCGACCTTGATCACCTCGGCGCCCTGATCGCACAGAATCGACGTGCCGAATGGTGCCGCGATCATTTGGGCGGCCTCGACAATCCGAATCCCGGCAAGCGGTTTGGTGACGTCGTAAGCCATGCGGCGAGACTACGCACTCGGCACCGAGCAGCACGAAACGACCGCGGTCGGTAGCCGCGGAAATACGAAGCGTGTGGATCGAGGCGCCCGAGTCAAAACCCCCCATCGGAAGCGGGGTCGTCCCCTATGTGCCACCAGACACAGGTGACTAACATCGAAGGCAATCAAGGAGTCGCGGCGACTCCAGGAGGGCAAGGCGGATCGTGAGCGCGCTTCGACGACTTTCACCTTTTCAACAGCCGACCACGCGGGTCGGTGAAGTAGCGGCAGCAGTCGCGGCGGTGCTGATTCTCTTGGCGGCCTATCTCGCCGTGTCGAGCGGTGCAACGAGCGACGCCGCGCTGCGTCTGAGCGACGGCTCGGTCTGGCTGCGCTCGAGCGCGGCGGGCATCACGTTGCACGACAGCGGCAACGGCGCCGTGGTCACGGCGCTGCAAACCGCCACCGGCGAAGACGACTTCGACGTCGTCCAATGGAACGCCGACGCCTTGATCGTGAACTCCACCACCTCGACCATCGCTCGAGTCGACGGCACCACGTGGGAAATCGCCGACGCCCTCCCCCTGCCGGCAGGCGACAACATTCGGGTGTTCGTTGGCCCGACCGGAGCTTGGCGAACGAGCCTTGGCCGAATCGCCGAGATTGATCCCACCGATCTGCGCGCCCCTCGACCCGAGGTGCCCTTTGGCGACCGGGTCCATGATGGCGTCGTTGATGCTGCAGGCAACCTCTACCTTTCCGTCGAGAACGAAGGCGAGGGCATTCAGCTCTTCCGGCCCGGCGCCACCACCCCAGAAGCCATCGACAGCCCGACGGGCATCGCCGACATGTTCCAAGTCGGCGGAATCGCCGCCGCGGTCAATCAAACAGACCGTTCGATCTGGACCGCCAACCAGGGCGTGGTCTGCGACGACCTCGGTGTGCCTGCCGATGTGGCGTTGCACGCCGCCGGGTCCGCCGACCTTGCCGTGGCAGTCGCCGACACCGGCTTCATTCACATCTGGGATCTGGCCAACGGATGCCCGACCGACACACCTTCGAGTGTCACCGCCGGCACATTCGGCCAACCCGTCCTCGCCGACGGATGGGGCGTCATCCCTGAATACAGCGAGTCGATCATCTACGTGCTCAACCTGGAAGACCGAAGCGTCAGCGCCAACCCAATTCCGCTCGACGTGGCCCCGGGCACTGAGTTCGAGCTGATTTCGGAGAACGGCACCGTCTGGTTCAACGACCCGGACTCCCCGAGCGCCGGCCTCATCCGCCAAGACGGCTCGATCGTTCCCATCTCCAAATACGACGAATCCAACGTCGATGCATCCTTCGCCGTCCCGGACGTCGACGACTCGTCGCTCGACGAGCTCCTGATCCAGAGCCTCCAGCTGAAAGAAGACAACGGCGCAGCCGAAGAGCCAACGGCTGAAGAAGAAGCCGCTCTCGTCGAGGAAACAACAACGACAACCTCCGAACCTGACCAAGATGAGCCCGCAGCAGCCCAGGGCAACGACGAGTCGGCGCCCGACGAGCCCGACCCGGACGATGGCACGACGGATAC
>CALHCB010000045.1 GCA_937930695.1 uncultured Acidimicrobiales bacterium
AGATCCCAGGTCGGTGTATTACCTGGTTCTGTTCTTCTCTGCCATTGCCATTTACGTGTCGTGGCGCTTGGAACGCTCTCGATTGGGCCGGGCCTGGATGGCGATCCGTGAGGATGAGTCCGTTGCCGAGGCGATGGGAATCAACACGGTCAATCTGAAGTTGTCCGCCTTCGTTGTCGGAGCGGTGCTCGCATCGTTCGGTGGGGCCATCTTCTCGGCCAAGGTCGGCTCGATTTTCCCGACCAGCTTCTTGATCCTCGTGTCGATCATCATCCTCGTCGTTGTGATCGTTGGTGGAATGGGCAACATCGCAGGCGTGATCGTCGGTGCGGTTGTCCTGATCGGTGTGCTCGGTGGACCCAAGCAGCCCGGCCTGCTCCAAGAGTTCTCGCAATACAAATTGCTCATCTACGGGGCACTCCTCGTTTGGATGATGCTGAAGCGGCCGGAAGGTCTGGTGCCGAACGTGCGGCGTTCCCGAGAGCTCCATCAGGATGAGTTCTTGCAGGACGCATGGCTCAAGGGTGAGATCGACGACGATGACGCTGCGGCTGACGAAGCTGCAACCGAGGGAGTCGGCATTACCGATGGTCCCGCAACGGCTGGAGGTGCACCCGCATGACCCGGCTGCTTGATATCGAGAAGCTCAGCGTGACCTTTGGTGGTCTTCACGCACTGAAAGATCTGGACTTTCACGTCGATGAGGGTGAGATCGTCAGCGTCATCGGCCCAAACGGGGCGGGAAAGACCACGTTCTTCAACATGATTTCGGGGATGGTCCAGCCCAGTTCGGGCGACATCCGATTCGAGGGTAAATCCATCGTTGGCTTTGACCCGAACCAGGTCACCGCGATGGGGATCACGCGAACGTTCCAGAACGTGCGGCTGTTCGCCAACATGACGATCCTTGAGAACGTCATGGTCGCTCAGCACTGCCGGACCAAGCAGGGCGCCTTTGGTGCACTCTTCAACACCAAAGCCTTCAAGCAAGAAGAGGAAGAGATCCGCCAGAACGCCATTGATGTCCTCAGCTTCTTCGGGACTCGGCTCACGGGCTATCGCCTTGAACAACCGGCTGCGGTGTTGTCTTACGCCAACCGTCGTCGTCTCGAAATCGCTCGAGCCATGGCGACCCGGCCCAAACTCATTCTTCTCGACGAGCCTGTCGCGGGCATGAACCCCAAAGAGTCGGTGGAACTCACTGGCCTCATCGGGCGCTTGCGCTCGGAGTGGGGGTTCACGGTCGTGATGATCGAGCACGACATGGGCGTTGTGCGCGACGTGTCTGATCGAGTCGTCGTGCTCGACCACGGCGAACCAATCGCCCAGGGCAGCTACGAAGAAGTCTCGACCGACCCGCAGGTGATCGAGGCCTATCTCGGCCGTCCGATCGAACCGAAGTCTGACAAGCCGGCAGCCACTGATGGAGCGACCACATGAGCGATGAACGAACCCCGCTGCTCGAGTTTCGCGACATCAATACGCACTACGGCGCCGTCCACATTCTGAAAGATGTCAATCTTGCCATCTATCCCGGCGAATTGGTTTGTCTCCTGGGCGGCAATGCTTCTGGCAAGTCGACGACGCTGAAGACCCTGCTCGGAATGGTCATGCCAACGACCGGCCAGGTCGTCCTCGACGGTGAGGTCGTGACCGATCAACCAACGAGTTACCGCGTCGAGCGAGGAATCACGATGGTGCCGGAGAACCGTCGCTTGTTCAAGCGCCTCTCGGTGCTCGAGAATCTCGAACTCGGTGCGTATCTTCGCAACGACAAAGATGGAATCGCTGAGGATCTCGAGCGCATCTATTCGATGTTCCCCCGGGTCAAGGAGCGACTCAGCCAGAAGTCCGGGACACTCTCTGGTGGTGAGCAACAGATGGTGGCCATGGGTCGAGCACTGATGGCTCGCCCTCGGGTGTTGCTGATGGACGAACCGTCGATGGGTCTGGCCCCTGCGCTCGTGCAGACCAACTTCGAACTCATTCAGCAGATCCACGAGAGCGGCGTGGCCATCTTCATGGTCGAACAGAACGCCAACATGGCGCTGTCCATCGCAGACAGAGGCTGGGTCCTTCAGACCGGGCGAGTGGTGCTAGATGACACCGCAGACGCGCTGCTCGCTAATCCTGATCTTCGAGCGTCCTACCTTGGAGATGCCGCAACTCACTGAGCGGCACGGGGCGTTCAAGCAACTGGTGTGCTCGGCGTCGCTTCGCGTGGCAACGTGGCGGGATGACTGACCGATTGAACATCCCGTCCGGTGGCCCGTTCGAGGACGTGTACGGCTACTGCCGCGCCGTCCGAAAGGGTAATCAGGTCCATGTTGCCGGCACGTGTGCGCAGGAGCCGAACATCGACGGGTGTGACACCTATCAGCAGTCCGTGTCGGCCTTGGAGATCATCGCGCAAGCCCTCGAGCAGGCTGGGTCCTCACCTGCCGATGTGGTCCGCACCATCACGTATGTCACCGATATCACCGAGGTCGACATGGTGGCGCGTGCGCACTTCGAGATGTTTGGCGACGTCCGACCTGCATCGACCCTGGTGCAAGTCTCTGCGCTGATCGACCCTCGCCTCACGGTCGAGATCGAGGCCTACGCCGTCCTCGACGACTGACCGCGGAATGTCCTTCCATCCTCCGGGAACGAGCTGTCGCAACGTGGCCCTTTCGACCAATCTTGCGTGTCGGCCGCGAGGCCATGTCGAGAGGAGCAACCATGACGAAGCTTGAGATGCCACGTCTTGTGGAATGGCACAACGGCGAGGAGGTTGCGGGTCCGTTCTCCGACGCGGAGATGGATCGACGTCAAACAGCACTTCGCAGCCATATGGCCGAGCAAGACATCGATGCGTGCCTGTTCACGTCGATGCACAACGTCGGGTACTTCTCTGGCTTCATCTATTGCTCGTTCGGGCGGCGTTATGGCTTTGTCGTAGATCAGGCGTCGGCGACCTCGATCAGTGCCGGTATCGATGGTGGTCAACCGTGGCGCATGACTCACGGCGACAATGTCACGTACACAGATTGGCGCAGGGACAACTTCCTCTTCGCGGTGCAGGGTCTGACCAAGGATGCCAAGCGTGTTGGCGTGGAATTCGACCATCTGACTCTCGACAACCATCGCCAGCTTGTCGAGGCCTTGCCTGGGGTCGAGCTGGTGGATGTCGGCATTGCGACCATGTGGATGCGAACGATCAAGTCCGACGAAGAGATCGATCACATCAGGCTCGGCGCTCAGACTGCCGACATTGGTGGTCAGGCCTGCTTCGATGCCATCCAGGCTGGAGTTCCCGAGCATGAGGTCGCCCTTGCGTCGACCCAGGCAATGGTTCGTCACATTGCCTCGAGCTTTGAGTTCGTGGAGTTGATGGACACCTGGACGTGGTTTCAATCGGGTGTCAACACCGATGGGGCGCACAACCCCGTCACCAACAAGTTGGTGGAGGCAGGCGACATCCTGAGCATCAACTGCTTCCCCATGATCTTTGGGTATTACACCGCGCTGGAACGCACGCTGTTCTGTGAATCCGCAGGTGCGGAGCATCTTCGCCTCTGGCAGGTGAACGTCGATGTGCATGAGGCCGGACTGGAGCTCATCAAACCCGGCGCTCGGTGCATGGACATTGCCTCAACGCTCAACCAGATCTACGCCGACCACGACCTACTGCAGTATCGATCCTTCGGGTACGGCCACAGCTTCGGCGTGCTCAGCCACTACTACGGGCGCGAGGCCGGGGTAGAGCTTCGTGAAGATATCGACACCGAGCTGGCACCAGGCATGGTTGTGTCGATGGAACCGATGATCATGGTGCCCGAGGGCTTGCCGGGCGCCGGTGGCTACCGCGAGCACGACATTCTCGTGATCCACCACGACGGATCGGTAGAGAACATCACCGGTTTCCCTTACGGCCCCGAGCACAACATCGTTCCCGCCTAGTAGCGCCCAATGTCGCGTTGGTCAGGCCCGCATCCGTTCCCCTGATGCGTCGAAGAGGCAACGATCGAGCCGTGTTGCCGAGCGACGAATGCCGAGGATCTCGATCTCGAACCCTGAATCAGCGTCCGCAACTGCGGATGGTACGTAGCCAAGGGCGACCGAGGCTCGTGAGTGATGTGAGTAACCACCCGAGGTGACCCAACCAACGACCTCACCGTCGTGCCATACGGGCTCGTCGCCGAGCACATCGGCGGCTGCTTCGCCCTCACCGATATCGACGGTGAATGAGACGAGCGAACGGGCGGGGCCAGCCTGCTTGACCGCAGCGGCCGCATCTCGACCGATGAAGTCACCCTTGTCGAGCTTGATCGTCCAGCCGAAGCCAGCTTCGTAGGGGTCATAGATCGGGCGGTACTCGGTGGCCCAGGCGCCAAAATTCTTCTCGACCCGCAACGAGTTGAGGGCCTGTGATCCGAACAGACGGATGCCGTGTGGCTCGCCTGCTTCCATCAAGAGGTCGAACACCGCAGTTTGGAACTGCGCCGGCATCCACAATTCGTAACCGAGATCTCCGGTGAAGGTGATGCGTCCGAGCATGACGGGGACCATGCCGATCCACGTCTCGGTGAAGCTGAGGAACCCAAAGTTGTCGGTGGAAAGGTCGAGATCACAAACCGCAGCAAGCACCTCGCGGGCCCGGGGACCTGCGATCGAAAGGCCGCACAGCTGATGGCCGAGTGTTCGGAGTCCGACCGAGCCGTCGGTCGGCAGCTTCGAGGTGAACCAACGTTGGTGATACCGCTCGGCGGCACCTGATCCGAAGACGTAGAACCGCTCGTCGTCGGGTGCGCCACCGTCGGCTGCCTCACCGGTGACACCGTGGGCGTTGCCACGCAGCGTTCCAACCGTGAAGTCGCCAATGAGTTTGCCCTGTTCGTTGAGCATGGGACTGAGCGTCAGGCGCCCAACGCCTGGGATGTGGTTTGGAAGCAGGTAGTTGAGCCAGGCTCGAGCTCCGGGTCCGGTGACCTCGTACTTGGCGAACCCCGTGGTCTCGGTGAGGCCGACGTTGGAGCGGACCGCAGCCACCTCTCGGGCGACCTGGTCGAATGAGTTCGAGCGCTTGAACGTGATGTTCTCGAGCGGTTCTTCGCCATCACGTTGGAACCACTGTGCAGATTCGAGTCCGAAGGATGGGGCCCAGACCGCGTTGGCATCGGTGAGCCGAGAGTGGATCGGTGACATCGCCAGGGGGCGACCCTCGGGAAGAACTTCGTTCGGATACGCAATCCGGAAGCGGCGGCCGTAGTTCTCGATGACTTTCCTGCGGGTGTATTCGGGACTGGCGAAATCACCGAATCGGGCAATGTCCATTCCCCAAATGTCGAATCCTGGATCGCCGTCTTTGATCCAGTTGGCGAGGCTCAGACCAACACCGCCGCCCTGGCTGAGACCAGCCATGACGCCGCACGCGGCCCAGTGGCCTCGTTGACCGCGAATGGGTCCGACGAGTGGATTGCCGTCGGGGGTGAACGTGAATGGACCGTTGATGAACTGCTTGATGCCGACCTCGTTGAAGATCGGGAAGTGGGTGAAGGCGACCTCGAGGTTGTGAGCGATGCGATCTAGATCTGGCTCCAGCAGCTCGGAGCCGAAATCCCACGAGGTTGACTTCAGCGACCAAGGTACGCCGTTGGACTCATAGGTGCCGAGAAGGAGACCGTTGCCCTCCTGGCGCATGTAGACCTCACCCTTGAAGTCGACGCAGTGCAGGCCGTCGCGGCCCGAGGTCTTGTTCCACTCGAGAAGTTCGGGGATGTCCTCGGTGAGCAGATAGTGATGCTCCATGGCGAGCACGGGAAGCTCGATGTCGGTCATCCGACCGACATCGCGGGCCCAGAGTCCGCCCGCGTTCACGAAATGTTCGCAGTTGATGATGCCGAGGTCCTCGTTGGTCTCGGTGTTGTGAAGGTGAATGTCCCAGGTGCCATCGGGTGCCTGGTTGATGTCGTGGGCCCACGTGTGTCGATAGACCTCGGCCCCGGCCATGCGCGCCGCCTTCGCGTAGGCGTAGGTGACACCAGAGGGGTCGACGTGGCCATCGACGTCGTCGTAGAGAGCGCCGACGAAGTGGCTCGGATCGACGTAGGGAATGAACTCGGTGACCTCGTCCATCGTGAGGAGCTTGGTGTCCATCCCGAGATAGCGACCGCGAGCATGGGCCATCCGCAGCCAATCCATCCGGTCTTCGTTGTCGGCCAGCATGACGCCACCGGTGATGTGAATACCGCACTCTTGGCCAGAGATTCGTTCGATCTCCTCGTAGAGCTCGATCGTGTATTGCTGGAGCTTGGCCACATTCGGATCGCCGTTGAGCGTGTGCATTCCGCCAGCGGCATGCCAGGTCGAACCGGCGGTGAGTTCTTTACGTTCGACCAGAACAACGTCGGTGATTCCGACCTTGGTGAGGTGATAGAGCACGCTGGCTCCAACGACGCCTCCGCCGATCACGACAACTTGGGCTTGGGTCTTCATGGGTGTTCGGGCTCCAACTTCATTGCGGGTGGGGGAGTTCGCTCGGGCTGATCGATTGCGGCGGGTGTCGGATTCGCTCCTGCACCCCATTGGTCTGTCGGCTCGCCCGGTCGATCGCCGGGCGGTACCGCGATGTCGTGCATCGATTCGAGTGTCATGCAGTCGGCCAAGATGTTGTGGAACCGGTGAAGGGGTTCTTCAAATCGAGGGGCGAGTGGACCGGGAGGAACGCTGCCTCGGCTGAGGCCGCGCTGCCCTCGTTGCACGATGTCGATGTCTTCGTTGTTCACGTCGAACCAGAACGTCTTGGTCGACGCAAATTCGGTTGGCGACGGCTCGTTGGTCGAGGGTGGCAAGAGGAACGAGCAATGCTCGCGGGTTTGCCCGGGCCCAACCGGTTCCAGCCGCATGACGAAGACGTGGTTGGGGAGAATCGACAGCAGCACGTTGGGAAAGATGGCGAGGAATCGACCGCTGACGGCATCTGACTTGTCGAGACCATTCGCTGGAGGAAGCACGAGCCAGTCGTCCCGGGTATCTCCAGACACCGGAGTTGTGGTCTGCCCGCAGTACATCCCGGGTCCCTGATAGCGGTAGTGGTCATCGACGCGGGAGACCTTCGAGAGCTCAGGGTGAACCCAGGTGAGGTGGTAGTACTCCTGAAAGTTCTCCGAGATGAGTTTCCAGTTGGCCTCGATGTCGAGCGACTGACCTTCGTGCAGCCACCAGTTGTCGAGGCCGTATCCGGCGCTGCGTTCGGGCAGGTCGCCGAGCCATTCGTCGAGCGGGGGAGTGTCGGCGTCGAGGCAGGCGAACAGGAGGCAACCCCAGGTGTCGACACGGACCGTCATGAGGCTGAACTCGTCGGAGTCGAAATCTGCTCGTGGCACGTCGTTGAATCGCGGGGTGGCGATGAGCGACCCTTCGAGGTTGTAGCCCCACCGGTGATACGGACACCGAATGGTGGTGACCCCATCGGTGTCGCAATCGGCGAGCTCGGTCCCGCGATGGCGACACGAGTTGAGGAATCCCCGGAGCACGCCATCTGGGCCACGAACGATCAGGATCGACCGTCGGCCCACCGAGCGAACGAGCAGCTGACCCGGTTGGGAAACTTCCGGCGCAGTGCCAACGCAGACCCACGCTCGTTCGAAGACCTGTTGCTGCTCGAGATCGAAGAACGTCTGATCTGCATAGGCATCGGGGTGCAGGCCCGTGGCTTCTGGCATGGGCCGACGGGTGGTGGTCCATGCGTCGTCGTGTTGCCATGCGGCCGCGTCGGACGCGGGCTCGGTTGTCATGCGCTCGGTTGTCATGCGCTCAACCGTGTGCGGTCGATCGAGGTCTGGTGGCCGAGTTCGTGAGAGATCGCCTCGGCCGTCCTGGCGACTTCCTTGCCGATGGCAACCGCTCGATCTGTGGGGGGAAACCGAAAGCTCGGGCCATAGGTGTAGAGCGCGCCCACGACTTCGCCAGAGGCGTCGCGCACCGCTGCGGCAACACTCGACAGGTCTTCGATCCACTCACCGTGCGTCCACAGCGGCGCGCCAGATCGTATGTGGGAGATCCGATGACGTATCTCGGCGGGGTCTGCGACGGTGTTGGCGTTGTTTTGTTCGAGTGGCCCGGCCAAGTACAGGTCGACCTCTTCGTCTGATCGGGACGCAAGGCTCACCAGGCCAATGACACCACCGTGGAGGGGGATCTCCGTGCCGGTCCAGTCCTCGGCCTGCACGGGGTTCGGCGCTTGGACCATCAGTCGAGTTGTTGTGGTTCGAATCGAAGGGATCGATAGTCCGACCGCTTCACCAAGTTGATCGGAGAGTCGTGTCATCCACGGCTGGGCGATGGGAGGAAGGTCAAGCACGAATTCGGTCTGGGTCATCGAGCGAATCTCCGGACCGATTCGGTAGAAGCCATTGGCGTCTCGGGCCACCGCACCCGTGAGCTCCAGGGTGCCGAGAAGCCGTCCCGTGGTGCTGGTGGGAAGCGCGACTCGATTGGCGAGGTCGACCAATCCGCCAGGTTGGCGGCCGATTTCGATGAGCAGCGACATGGCTCGTTGAACGCTCTGAACAGTCACGGCGCCTAGCATTTCGGCAAATGGGAATTGGATCCAGTTGCTTCCCACATGATGGGAGAGCGAGATCAGGATCTGGTCGGCCGGTCGTGGACAATCGCCCGGCTCCACACCGGCTCACCGTCACTCCAGTCGCCAGTGGGCACAAACCCCGTCGAGCGATACAGGGCTTGGGCGGCGACGTTGTCCGGATGAACGGTCAGGATCAGACGGTCGCACCCGGGCCGCTTCTCCTCGAGCAACGTCACGACGTCTTCGACCGCAGCCCGAGCGATTCCTTTTCGCTGGTGGTTCCGGTCGATCGCGAAGTTGATGAGGACGGTGGTCGCATCGGTGAAGGCGAGCGCGAAAACTCCGACGGGCTCGCCGTCTTGCAGAATGAGACACGGTGTCCATTCCACACCTGAGGGCTGGACGTAGCACTTGGCCAGGATGACAAGCGCGACCGGTTGATGGTCTGCGACAAACCGAAGTTGCTCCGGTTCGACAAGGACTTGCAACGCTTGACGCCAGTTGCTGTTGTCGATCGTTCGGAGCGAGATAGCCACTGTGTCCTCGATCGCCATAACGTTATTGCAGGTCGTTGGAGACGAGGATGTCGAGTCGTTCGGGACCGTTCTCGGTGATCAACACCTGATTTTCGAGTTTGGCACCCGGCCCTCCGTCGCGGTGCCCGACAAACGCTTCGACGGTCAGCACCATGCCTGGTTCGAGCACGCCATCGAATCCCCATTCGTCGTACCACTCGGGAAAGGTGATGTCGGGGTGCTCGTCGCACTGACCCACGCCGTGGAATAGCACCGAATAGTGACGGTAGTCCTCGACTGGCGGTATCCAGGCCTTGTGGGTGAGCTCGTGGAAGGTGCGGCCCGGAACCATCAGCTCCAAGTTTCGCTCGACTTGTTCCCTCGCCAGGTCGAAGACTCGACGTTGCGGCGGAGTCGCTCGGCGATCACCCGCGATCCAGGTGCGGGACACGTCGCACATCATTCCGTAGGCACCAACGAGGTCGGTGTCATAGGCAACGATGTCGCCGTTTTCGATCACTCGGCTCGACACC